>JBKPCT010000001.1:0-10264 GCA_046727515.1 Actinomycetota bacterium
GAGCAGCAGCGAGAAGGAGTGCTCGTTCGCGCGCCAGGTCCTGTCGTCCCAGCCGAGGTCGCGGCAGAGAAACGGGAGCTTCGCGTCGATCTCGTCGTCCGGCTCGTACCAGCCCTGGGCCTTCGCCATCGCGACCCAACCTTCGATCTCACCGCGCTTCTCGGCGATCCCGGGCAGCCGGTCGTCGAGCATGCGCGGGATCCCGTCCTCCACCTCGAAATGGGCGCCGCAGCCCTGACAGCGCAGGCCCTCTGCCTCCTCGAGCCCGCCGCGACAGACCGGGCAGCGCATGACGTCGAGTGCCTCGATCACGCTGTCAGTATCTCCACACCAACCGCTAACACGGCTCGGTTACGCTGGCGACGATGAGGTCGCTCGCCTGCGGCTCGCTCCTGCGGAGGAAACCATGTTTCCCCCACGGGCCCCCTTCTTCTAGAGGCCGATGAGTGCGGCTGCCGCAGTCGTCGCGCTGCCCATCAGCGCCGTGGTCCTCTGGGCGCTGCTCCGCTCACCTCCCGCGCACCGGCTGATCGCCCATCCGACCGGGGCGCGCTGGAGCGAGCACGCCACGCCGACCTTCGGCGGAGTCGGAATCTTCGCCGGCCTCGCGGGAGGCATCCTGGCGGCGCTCGCCGTCGGCGGCTTCCACGGCCGCGAGGAGCTGCTCGGGATCCTCGCCGGCGCAGGGCTCCTCTTCCTCGCCGGGCTGATCGACGACGTCTACTCGCTGCCCGCGGCCGTCAAGCTCGGCGCGCAGTTCGGCGCGGCGGCGATCGTACTCACGACGGGCCTCTCGGTCGAGATCGTCGGGAACGACGTGATCGCGGCGATCCTCGGCGTGCTCTGGCTCGTCGGGATGACGAACGCCTTCAACCTGCTCGACAACATGGACGGCCTCGCCGCGTTGCTGGCGGTGATCGCGGCGACGTTCTTCGCGATCGACTCCGTCACCGTCCACGAGGAGCGGCTGCTGCTCGTCCTCTCGCTCGCGCTTGCCCTCGCGACGCTCGCGTTCCTGCCGTTCAACTTCCGCCCCGGCCGGCCGGCGGCGGTGTTCATGGGCGACTCCGGCAGTCAGGTGCTCGGCTTCACGCTCGGCGCGCTCGGGCTCGCGACGAGCTGGAAGGTCGCGGAGACGACCGTCGCGACGCTCGTCCTGCCGCTGCTCGTGCTCGCGATCCCGATCCTCGACACCGGGCTCGTCGCGATCACGCGCATCGTCGAGGGGCGTCCGATCCACCAGGGCGGCAAGGACCACAGCTCGCACCGGCTCGTTCGCGGCGGGCTGACGCAGCACCGCACGGTCGTCCTGCTCGCGGCGATCGCGGCCGGGCTCGGCGCGACCAGCCTCGCGTACAGCGTGCTCGGCAACTACCGGATAACCCTCGTCGGCGTGCTGGTCACGTTCGTCCTGCTCGTCCAGTTCGCCGGCTTCCTCGTCGACCTCGAGCGCGAGGACGAGGAGGAGGTCGTGCGCGGCGGCTGGATGCTGCGCACGATCGTCCTCCATCGGCGCCGCCTGCTCGAAGTGCTCGTCGACTTCGTGCTGATCTCGGTCGCGTTCACCTGCTCGTACCTCCTGCTGGTGAAGGGCACCGGCACTCCGTACGAGCGCCACGTCTTCGGCGTCGCGCTGCCGCTGATCCTCGTCGCGCGTTACCTCGCCTTCATCGTGCTCGGCCTCTACCAGGGGATCTGGCGCTATGCCGGGTCGCGGGAGGCGGCGTCGATCGTCGTCGGAGTCGCGATCTCCGAGGCGGTCGCGTTCGCCCTCGTCGTCGGGGCAGTGCACCTCGGCGACTTTCCCGCCACGGTGTTCGTACTCGACGCGCTGCTCTGCATGGTGCTGATCGGCGCCTCGCGCTTCGCCGAACGGGCGCTCTTCCGCGCGCGGACGACGCTCGCCGTCCGCGCCGGACGGCGCACCCTGATCGTCGGCGCCGGCCGCTCCGGCCGCAGCCTGCTGCGCGAGCTGCGCGAGACGCCCGGCGAGAAGGTGATCGGGTTCGTCGACGACGATCCGCGCCTCCACCGCCGCCGGCTGCTCGGCGTCTCCGTCCACGGCGGCACGAGCGACATCGAGCGGATCCTTGCCGCCACGCAACCCGACGCGGTACTCGTCACGATCCCGAATGCGTCAGCAGACAGGCTGGACACCGTCGTCCGCGGCTGCGCCGCAGCTGAGATCCCCTGCCGGTTCGTGCGCCGCGAGACCGACCTCGACCCCCTCGTCGTTCTCGGCGCGGCGCAGGAGTGACGACCGCCGCCGTCGGGGCGACGAGCACGGCGACGATCGACCGACTCTACCGGGCGATCCCTCTCGCGTCCGCGTACCTCTGGCTCTGCGTGCTCTACGGCTGGCAGACCCGCGGCCACGTCACGCCCTGGCTCTTCACCGACGAGCTGAAGCTCGCGCAGATCTCGCGGTCGATCTCGGAGACCGGGCATGCCGCCCTCCGCGGTCATCCGTCGAGCTTCGAGACGCTCTACGCGTACCTGCTCGCGCCGTTCTGGCGGATCGGCGACGTCGCCACCGCCTACGCGACGATCAAGTACGTCGGCGTGATCGTGATGACGTCGGCGCTCTTCCCTGCCTACTTCCTCGCCCGGATGATCCTCTCGCGGCCCTGGGGGCTGTTTGCCGCGATCGGCGCGGTCGCGACCCCGGCGCTCGCCTACGCACCGTTCCTCGTCGAGGAGCCCGCCGCCTATCCGTGGGCGGCGCTGTGCCTCTTCCTCGTCGCCAAGGCGCTCGCGGTCCGCACACGCTGGTGGGCGATCGGCGCCGCCGCCGCCTGCCTCTTCGCTCCGCTCGTACGCGGCGAGCTCGCGGTGCTGATCCCGGTGTACGCGCTCGCGGCGATCTTCCTGGTCCTGACGAGTGCGCCGTTCAAGCGCTGGCGGCAGACGTGGTCGGTCGGCGACTGGGTCGGCGCGGTCGTGCTGGGGATCGGCGCGATCATCCTCTTCAGCGCCGTCGTCGGCGCCCATTCCGACACGTGGTTCATCGCCACCGGCTTCTACCGCCACCGCACGATCGTCTACGGACTGTGGGCGGCGGGCGCGTTCACGATCGGACTCGGCGTGCTTCCCGTGGTCTCGGTCGCGGCCCTCGTGCGCCCGCGCGGCGAGCAGTGGACGCCGGAGATGAAGGCGTACGTCGCCCTTACGTCCGCCGCCCTGATCGCCTTCGGCCTCTACACGGCGACGAAGGCCTCTTACCTCTCGACGAAGTTCGCGACCATCGTCGCCGAGCGCAACCTCATCTACCTCGTGCCGCTGCTCTTCGTCGCCACCGGCCTCGCGCTCGAGCGCGGCCGGCTCCGGCTCTGGGCGATCGCCGCGACGTCGGGGTTCTGCCTGTACGTGATCCTGACGACGCCGTACCAGCTCGACCTCTGGCCCTACTCCGACGCACTCGGCTTCTCGATCGTCCAGATGGCGAACCGCGACCTCGCGATGGACGACCGCGACGTCACCTGGCTGCTCGTCGTCGTCCTGATCCTCTCGATCGCTGTGCTCGTCGTCCCGCGCCTGTTCGCGCGGCCCAAACTGACGATCGGCATCGCCGCCGGCGCGGCGGCGCTGGTGATCGCGTGGGGCCTCGCGGGCGAGATCTCAGCGAGCAACGGGACGAACAGCTTCTCGCAGGCGCTGCTCGCGAACTTCCCGAGCCCGCCGAACTGGCTCGACAAGTCGACCGGGCAGAAGCCGACGATCTACCTCGGCCAGCGGATCACCAACCCGCAGGGGATCTGGCTGATGGAGTTCTGGAACCGCGCGCTCAAGTACGTCTGGAGCCTGGACGCGACCGCCCCGGGCCCGGGGACGACCCCGCCCGGGTACCTGACGCCCGACATCGCCCCCGACGGCCGCCTCGTCGGCCGCACGATCGAGCGCGGGGCGCCGCCCGGCGTGAACTACATCGTCGCCGACCAGGGCATCCAGGTCGCCGGCAAGCTCGAGCTCCAGCCCGAGGTGAAGCGCGTGATCACCGAGGACCAGTACGGGTTCCCGACGCACGAGGTCGTCGTCCAGCCCGCGCACTGGCGGCTGCTTCGGATCGACCAACCGCTGCGGCTGCAGAGCACGCCGGTCGGGATCTACTCGGACGGCTGGGCCGGCGGCTTCAGCGCGTACAACCAGTTCTCGACGCCCCGGAACAAGGCCGGCTGGATCCACGTTCTCGTCTCGCGCGCGGCCTTCAACGGCCCGGACACGAAGCCGGGGAGGGTCACGATCGAGGCCGGCCGCCTCGTGCAGGGCCCGGACAAGGAGCCGGCGCTCGGGAAGGTCACGCAGAGGCTGCACTGGGTCGTGCACAGCGGCAAGGCACGCGACTTCTACCTCCGGGCGACGCCGCCGACGCGGGTCGAGGTGCGCATCTCACCCACCTTCTCGCCGCACGATTTCGGCTCTTCGGACCGACGCCAGCTGGGCGCGCAGGTCACGTATTCGTTTATGCCCACGCGGCCGCCGGGTGAGTGAGCGGGCGGCTGACGCAGAGGTGCGAGACACAGAGATGCGATTCGCATACTTGCGAATGACTGATCTGCGTATGCAATAATACGCATCCTAGCGTAGGAGCGCGCGAAGATGCGTACCAACCCGTTCCGCTTCGGCGGCCTCGCCCTCGACGAGGCCTTCACGAACCGCGAGGCCGAGTTGCGCGAGTTGACGGCCGACGTCCTGAACGGCCAGAACGTCGTCATCTTCGCACCCAGGCGGTACGGGAAGTCCTCCCTCCTCTGGCGCGCAACACGACAGCTGACCGCGAAACGGGTGCTCGTCGCCCAGGTCGATCTGATGACGGCCGCGACCAAGGAGCAGCTCGCTGCGAAGCTCGCCCAGGCGATCTACGACAAGATCGCGACCCCGCTGTTCCCGGCCAGGGAGCGCGCTGCGCAGGTCTTCCGGAGCCTTCGCATCGCTCCGGTGATGACCGTCGATCCGATCGACGGCTCGCTCGGCTTCAGCTTCCGGGTCGGGCACGCGACCAACGACGTCGACGCCACGCTCGAGAGGCTCTTCCAGCTTCCCGCCGAGCTGTCGGCGGAGCGCAGCCGTCGTGCCTGCCTCGTCTTCGACGAGTTCCAGGAGGTTCTCGAGCTCGACCCGAACCTGCCGGCGCTGATGCGCGCCGTGTTCCAGGCCCAGCCGCACGTCGCGCACGTCTACCTCGGCAGCAAGCGCAGCATGATGGCGGGCCTCTTCGACGATGCCACCGAGCCGTTCTGGCGCAGCGCGAAGCAACTGGAGCTGGGTGTGATCGCACCCGAGGACTTCGCGCCGTTCATCCACGAGCGCTTCGAGGCGACGGGACGGCGGATCGAGACAGACTCCGTCGACGTCGTGCTCGCGACGACCCGCGGTCATCCGTACGCGACGCAGGAGCTGTGCTACGCCCTGTGGGAGGAGACGGCCCCGCGGGCAAGGGCCGGCCGGGGTCAGTTCGAGGCCGCGCTCGACCACGTGCTGCGCTCGGAGAACGCGCATTTCACGCTCATCTGGGATCAGGCCTCTCGCGTCCAGCGGGCAACCCTGCAGGCGCTGGCTGCCGAGCCGCTCGTCTCGGCGACGAGCGAGGATTTCCGCCGTCGCCACGGCCTGCCCGGAGGGTCGAGCGTGCAGCGCGCGCTCGATGCACTCACGGAGGAGGAGGTCGTGCTGAGGGAAGGGCCCGGGGCCTACCGGATCGGTGAGCCGTTCCTCGCCGAGTGGATCATCCGCCTGCGCGGCTAGCGCGCGAGCAGCCGCTCGGGATGCTTGCGGACGAAGCGCAGCACCGAGCGCCAGTGCCAGAGCGTCCGGCGGGTCAGGAAGCGCTCGTCCGTCAGCGCATCCCAGCGGTGGCGGACGACAGCCGCGGGCACGTACCAACGCTCCCAGCCCGCCTGGGCCGCCCGGTAGGCGAGGTCGATCTCCTCGCCGTACATGCGGAAACCGGGGTCGTAGCCGCCGAGCTCGTCCAGCATCTCGCGCCGCAGGAGGAGCGACCCGCCGAGCATCCAGTCGGCCTCGACCGGCCCGGTCGGCCGCTCGCCGAGGTGGTAGTGCGCCCGCTGGCGCTCGAGCGGCGGGAACACGCGGCGGAGCGGCGTACGCCGCACGAGGGTGCCGGCGACGGTCGGGAAGCGGCGTCGGGAGGGCTGCCACGAGCCGTCCGGGTCGCGCAGCTGGGGACCTGCGATGCCCGCCCGCGGGTGCGCGGTGATGAACGCCGCGAGGGTCGCGACCGCGCCGGCCTCCGGCACCGCATCCGGGTTGCTGACGAGTACGAGCCCGCCGGTCGTCTCGGCGATCCCGCGGTTGAGGTTGGCCGCGTAGCTCAGCGGATGGTCGTTCTCGAGGACCCGGGCGCCATGAGCGTCTTCGGGCGCGCTGCCCGGAACGTTCGCGATCACGACCACCTCGTCGACCTGCGGCGCGAGGGCCGGGAGCGACTCCACCAGCTCGGCGCGATGGCCGTGGGAGACCACGATCGCAGAGATCACGAGAGCGCCTCGCGGTAGGCCTCGAGCGTCAACCGGGCCGTCTCGTCCCAGGAGAACCGACTCGCGCGCGCGAAGCCGGCTGCGACGAGCCGGCCGCGCTCGGCGATTGCGCGACGGATCGCCTCCGGGAGAGCGTCCGGCTCGGCGTAGAGCGCGGCGTCGCCGGCGACCTCCTGAACGCCCGGATCGGGGTTCGCGACGACCGGCGTCCCGCAGGCCATCGCCTCGAGCACGGGCAGCCCGAAACCCTCGTAGCGGGACGGCAGGACGAGGCAGGCCGCGCCGTGGTAGATCGTGGCGAGCTCGTCCTTCTCCACGTAGCCACGCAGGTCGGCGCCGCGCCGTTCGAGCTCGCGCGCGAGAGCCGGCTCGCGCTCGGGCCCGGCGACGACGAGCGGCAGGCCCACCGCCGCGGCTGCCTCGAGCGCGGCGAGTGGGTTCTTGCGCGCCTGGATCGCCCCGACGAAGAGGAGGTAGTCCCCGCCGCCGTTCTCTCCGACGCTTTCCGTGCGCGCCCCCGGGCTGTGACCGGCGGCGCTGCGACGAGGCCCGAAGGCGGGGTCGATCCCGTGCGGCGTGACCGTGATCCGCTCCTCCGGGACGCGGTAGAGCTCGACGAGGTCGTGCTTCGTGCGCTCCGAGACCGCGATCACGCGGCGCGCGCGGCCGACCGACCACGGCACGACGACCTTGAAGATCGCACGGTCTCGGCGTCCCATCGCGGTCGGAATCCGTTCGAAGGAGAGGTCGTGCACGGTCACGATCATCGGGCCGCGCCACCTGGGCGGCAGCGCGTGCTGGAAGTGCGCCAATGCCGGGCGCAATCTGCGCAGCGCGCGCGGGACGCCCCAGATCATCCGCAGCTCCTGGAAGCGCGTCGGCACTTCGACCGCCTCGACGCCCGCCGGCACGAGGTCGGGCCGGCGCGTGAGCGCCGCGAAACGGAACTCTTCCCCGGCCAGGGCGGGCAGCTGCCGGAGCAGGTTCTGGACGTAGGTCTCGTCGCCGGTGCGCTGCCGTCCGAGCACGTCCGCATCGATGACGACGAGCGGCGTCATCCCGCCACCCGCTCGTAGACCGCCCACGTGTCGCGCGCCACGCGGTCCCACGAGAAGGCCCGCGCGCGCTCGAGCCCCTTCGCGCGCAGCTCGTCCCGCCGAGCCACGGCGTCCTCGACGCCCGCGGCGATCGCTGCAGGGTCGAGCGGGTCGACAAGCACGGCGGCGTCGCCCGCGACCTCCTCGGTTCCGCCGCCGCGCGAGGTCACGACCGGCGTCCCGCACGCCATCGCTTCCAGCACCGGGAGACCGAAGCCCTCGTAGAGCGACGGGTATACCAGGCAGCGCGCGCCACGGTAGAGGGCGGCGAGCTCGTCGTCGGAGACCCGGCCGAGCCAACCTTCGATCTTCACGCCGCCCCATCCCTCCGCTCCGACGACTCGCAACGGAACGGCTAGCGCTCGTGCAGCCTGCTGCACGAGCGCGAGGTTCTTGCGCGGCTCGAGCGTGCCGACCGCGAGCACGTAGTCGCCCTCCGCCTGCTGCCCGTCGGCAGTGAACGGCGCCTCGACCGCGATCGGGATCGAGTACACCTTCTCCGGGGCGGCGCCGAGCAGGCGGACGACCTCGCTCCTGGTGAACTCGGAGATCGTGATCACGGCCTCCGCCGCCTGCACCACCCGCGGAACGGCAAGGCGGCTGTAGCGCCGCGACCACTGGTTGAACATTCCCGGGTGGCGCAGGACGGCGAGATCGAGGACCGTAACCACCAGCGGCACCGATGTCGAGAACGGCGCGCGAAAGGTGGAACAGTGGAGCACGGAGAGGTTGCGCTTCCTCGCTTCGCGCGGAAGCGCCAGCGGGTACCACAGGAGATCTCTAGTGAGGGTAGCGAGGCGGCCGGCCCCGCCGAACGAGAGCTGCTCGTACTCGTTTCGGGCCAGGAGAGCGCGGAGGTAGCGCGCCGTCCCGGCGCGCGTCTGGACGAGCGGCGAGACGTCGATCCCGACGCGCACTAGTGCTCCAGTATCGCGGAGAAGGTCTCCAGCATCGTCCGCCCCGCGGCCGACCACGTGAACGGACGGGCGTGGTCGAGCCCGCGCCAGACGAGCGCGTCGCGGCGGTGCACGGCGTCCTCGAGCGCGGCCGACCAGGCTTCGGGGTCGTCCGGGTCGGCGCGCAGAGCGGCGTTCCCACTCGCCTCGTCCAGCGACGGATGGGCAGACGTGACGACCGGAACGGCAGTCGCCATCGCCTCGATGACCGGGATCCCGAACCCCTCGAACCGCGACGGGTAGGCGAACACGGCCGAGCCCCGATAGAGCGCGGCCAGGCGCTCGTCGTCCACGTAGCCGAGCCGGATCACGTCCGGGCGGTCGAGCTTCGGCTGCGAGCCCCAGCCGGCGGCGCCGACCACCGCGAGTGCATGCCCTTCCGGGAGCCGTGCGGCGAGCAGCGTCTGGAGGTTCTTGCGCGGCTCGAGCGTCGCCACCGTCAGGACGTAGGGTCGCCCGAGCTCCGCCCGGTCGCCCTCGGGCCGAAAGCGCTCGTCGACGCCCGGGTAGGCGACGACGACCTTGTCCGCCGGAACCCCCATCAGCTCGACGACGTCCCTCCTCGTGAACTCGGCGTTGACGAAGACCACGTCACAGGTCCGGGCCGCGTTGCGGTACTTCGCCCCGTGCATGCGCCGCGTGCGGCCCTGCACCCACTCCGGGAACCGCTCCGGCACGAGGTCGTGCACCATCGTCGAGCGCAGGCCGCCTCGCTGCGGCGGGTACATCCAGTCGGAGAAGTGGAGCACGTCGACCGGGCCGAGGAAGCGCTCGACCGGCGGCCACCCGAGGCGGCTCCAGCCCTGGCGCCAGTAGTGGGCGAACGGGAGGAAGCGCAGCTGCGCCTCGACCGGGAGCCCGCCGAGCGCCGCTCGGATCGAGCGTCGGCCGGGAACGCTCGTCGGCGCGAACGGCACGACCTCGACATCCGCCTCGACGAGCCCGGCCAGCGAGCCGCGCACGTAGTTGCCGACGCCGGTCCGCGGGTGGGAAAGCGGCGCGACGTCGAAGGCGACCCGCACCGCTAGGCCACGGGTTTGTACAGGAACCGCGAGAAGTGAGCGCCGAGCTCGCGGGTGTCGGGATTGGCCCCCTTGGTCACCTCCGCCGGCACCGCGGTGGGCGTGACCTCGAAGTCGACGTTGCAGACCCGCTCCCCGCGCGGGAGCGCCACCACGAGCTCGGCCTGGCCGCCCGGCGGAAGCTGCACGCGCGAGGCCTCCTTCCCGCCGATCCTGGCGATCACGGTCTGCGGCTTGGTGAAGAGAGCTGAATCGCCTTCCAGGCCGACCCGCAACTTGCCGCCGTGGCAGCCGAGGCGGGTGTAGGAGGCGTAACGGCCCGACCAGGTGTCGTTGGGGTAGAGGCCCGTCACCTGCGAGACCTGCCGCAGCGGCCCGTTCGTCTCGTAGAGGGTCATGCCTGTGCGGGGGTCCTGCTCGATCTCCCGGCCGTCGAGCTCGACCGAGCTGTCCGTGACCGCGTAGCGCGACTGCACCGGCTTCCCGTCCGACCTGATCACGCCCGTCTCCGGGTCGACCTTCACCTTGGTCTCCGGCAGGTCGCCGGCGAGTTGCGAGTGGAGGAAGTAGAAACGCCGCAGGCTGCGGTTGAAGACCTCGTTCTCCCAGATCGCGTACGGGCTCGTCTGCCCGGACCAGATCGTCGTCACCGCTTCGTCGTGACCGACGTCGCGGTCGATCCAGTCCCGCGTCAG
>JBKPCT010000002.1:0-6667 GCA_046727515.1 Actinomycetota bacterium
AGTCGCAGGATCAGAGCAAGGGACCGTTCCGGGCCCGGCCAGAGCTCACGGATCATCGGTTCGCCGCCCGCTCTGACGAAGTGGCGGAGGACGAGCGCGACGATGATCGCATCGTCGAGTTGCCCGGCCACTGGGATGAAGTCAGGGACGAGGTCGAAGGGCAGGGAGAGATAGGCAACGAGGGCGATCAGCAACAGCTTGCGACGCCGCGGCACGCGGGGATCGCGTGCGAGGCGCGTCACGAGCACGATGCAGTCGGGGACGAACGTGGCAAGTGCACGTGCGTCCTCGTGGCGGCCGCGGATCACGAGCCAGGCGAGGAATGAGGTGTAAATCGCAAGGATGGCGCCGAGCGAGATCAGGAGCCATGTCCACCACTGCACGCGCCGAGGCTACCCCCCTTGCGAAGATTGGCCGGAGGTCGTCCTGCCGCCAAACCACCTGACCGGCGGCCTTGGTTGCGCTCGCGTATGCCAGAAAGCTGGGCTTTCTCGCCGCGTGCAGACACCGCGGAAGCTTGACGGTGCGGCTTGTCAGACGGAAAGTTGGGCTGTCATGGACGTGCCTGTTCAGTACTTCCGATCGGTCATCGCAATCGGATTGGCCGTCAGCGGCGACCTTTCGTGGCAGATCCGCTTCTTCGAGTCGAGCGCAACTCGGCGCGAGGGCGAGCCTCTTCCAGACGCGCGGCTTCGGGTTGGTCTCGCTCTCGCGGCTCTCAGAACGCGGCCCTCTCGATCTCACGCGGATGTCCATGCGCCCGCGAGTGTTTCAGGCCCGCTGCCGCATCGAGGCAGACCGAGCAGCGGCCGGCGTGAGGTCCGCTGCTCCAAGCAGGCGATTGCGAAAGCGAGGGCCGTGAGCCGTCCACCGAGACGCTCATCGAGTAGATCAGCATGGCTTCAGATCATCGCACCGGAGCAACTGACGATGATCGTCTTGACGTCGACGGCGGGCGGCTTGAGGACCGCCCAGATCAAGTACTCGGTGAGCTGGTTGAAGGTGAGCAAGCTGCTTTCGGGCGGGCGCGCAGGATGGACGTCTGCTGCGGAACGTGTATCGCCCCGAGCGCTCTGGCATGCTCTGCGCATCCAGGCGTGCCACCGACGAGGAGGGGATGATGCGGGTAACCGGCATCACCGCGAACCTTCCGGTTGCCGACATCGCGACTGCGAGCGAGTTCTACCGGGAGTACCTGGGGCTGAGCGTGGAGGCGATGAACCTCGGCTGGGTGGCCAGGTACGCCTCGGCGGACGGGCGGGCCTCGGTACAGCTCGTAACCGGCGATGCCAGCGCGCCGGAGGATTCCGTGATCTCGGCCCACGTCGGCTCGGACGTGGACGAGGCATACGCCGAGGCTCGCCGGCGTGGGTACGAGATCGTCCATCCGCTCACCGACGAACCTTGGGGCGTGCGGAGATTCTTCGTCCGGGCCCCCGACGGCAACATCATCAACATCGTCAGTCACTCAGACGAGTAGGCCGACGGCGCGTTTCCGCGCCTTCAGCGGCGACGGCTTCGGGCGGTGCGTTTGACGTCGGCGGTGTCGATCGGGTTTTTCGGCCGCAGTCGATCCGGATCGATGTGTTGAGAGAGCCGTTCTGCGGGCCTCGAGTGGTCGGCGCGACCTTCCACGTCCCGGCTGGGGCGGCTGAGGCCGGCGCGTCGATCGCAACCGCCAGCTCCTGCAGACGCCGCGACCAGCTCACGCCGCAATGGGCGACGGTCTTGGCGAGGTTGTCCAACCTGACGAAGCGTCTTTGAGGTGTGCAGCGCGAAGAAGAGCTCCTCATCGGCTGCCAGGCGGCTCAGGCGGCCTCGCGGCCGACGTCCTTGTTCTCGGGCACGAACGCCGTCGCGGAGAATGTCGCTCCCTGCGGGTCGCGCACCACCGTCAGGCGGGAGTACGGCGCGTTGACCGGAGCGACCACCACCGTGCCGCCGAGGTCGGCCGCCTTCGCTGCCGTCGCATCGGCGTCGTCGGTCGAGAACGTGACGCCCCAATGTGCGGGCGTATCGGCGTCACCCTCGGCGATCGGGGCGATCGCCGCGACCACGTCCTCGAACCCGGCCGCACCCATTTCCGCGGTTCGCTCGCGCACTCCGGGCGTGAGCGTCTCGAGGTAGTCGCCATACGCGCGCAGCGTCCAGAACTCGCCGCTGCCGAGGTCGAGGGTCGTCCAGCCGAAGACGGCCCGGTAGAAGCGCTTCGCAGTCTCCGGATCGCGGGTGTTGAGGACGTTGAAGTTCACAGACCCCGGCTCGTTGACGATCCGAGCGCCCTTGTGCTGCTTCGCCTGCCAGACGCAGAACGCGGCTCCCTCCGGGTCGGCGAGCACCGCCATCCGGCCGGCGTCCATCACGTCGAACGGCTCGCTGAGGACGGCGCCGCCCGCCTCACGCGCTTTCGCCGCCGTCTCGTCGGCGTCGTCCACCCAGATGTGGGTGTTCCAGACCGCCTGCGGAGACGCACCCTCGGGTGGCGACGACACCGCAGCGACGTCGCCACCGCGGAGGCGGGCGACCAGATACCTGCCCGGCACCCCGGCCGGCATCGCCTCCTCGAACTCCCAACCGAACAGGCCACCGTAGAACTCCGCAGCCGCATCAGGGTCGGGCTGGGAGGTGTCGACCCAGCAGGGGACGCCGGCGATGTATCCGTCGCGCTCGGGCAAGACAGCTCCTTCCGGTCGCTCTCGGTCCCCCCTAGCCTAGGTAATGATCCCGCCCTGCAAAGCGTGTCCGACGCCGCCGGACGCGACGAGGGCTTGCTCCGCCTGGCCGAAGCGTGGCACGCGAGGGTGATGGCCGACGAGGTGGTCAGGCACGCCTTCAGCGACGGCTTCCACCCCCAACACAGCGAGCGGCTCGCGGCCTACTGGGCCGAGGCACTCGGCGGACCGCCGACATACTGCGGCGCCGCGTACTGCCGGCGGAGCTCGCGTTCTGTTCGCCGGTCGTCTTGGCGACGATCGCGAACGTCTGCCAGATTCGGGGGTCGAGTTCAGCCCCGCCGGTACTTGGCGACGGCGAGCGGGACGAAGACGAAGACGATGGCGGCCGTCCAGAGAAGCGCCTGAGTGAGCGCCGTCGAGGCAGCTTGGCCGAGCGTGAGCGCTCGGACCGAATCGACCATCGGGGTGAGCGGCTGGTGTCGGGCGAACACTTGCAGCCAGCCGGGCATGGTTGCGATCGGAATGTAGGCGCTCGAGATGAAGGCGAGCGGGAAGACGATCATGCCCATCCCCTGCGCTGCCTGGCCGTTGCCGGCGAGGAGGCCGAGGCTGATGAAGAGCCATTCGAGGACGAAGCCAAAGAGGACGACGAGCCCGAAGGCGGCGAGCCCCTGCAGGATGCTGCCGTGGAGGCGAAAGCCGACCGCGAAGGCGATCGCGACCGTCACGGCGGCGGCCAGGGTGAGGATGGCGGTATCGGCCAACGCGCGGGCGGCGAGCACCGAACTGCGCGGGATCGGGAGCGAGCGCAGCCTGTCGACGAAGCCCCGCTCGAGGTCCTCGGCCATGGCGACCGCGGCGCCGATGCCGGAGAAGAGGACGCCGGTGGCGATGAAGCCGGGCACGAGGTAGTCGACGTACGGGACGCCGACCGAGCGCATCGCGCCGCCGAACATGTACCGGTAGATGAGGAAGAAAAGCGACATCTGCAGCGTCGCCATCGCGATCAACTGCGGCGTGCGCAGGTAGCGAAGCGCTGCCCGGCGCGAGATCGTAAGCGTGCTCGCCAGCAGACCGGTCGTGCGCCCGCCGACGGGCCGATCGATGGTCTTGGCCCGGGTGGTCATCCGCTCGTGGCTCCTTTCTTCGAGTTAGGCGGCGGCACGGGAGTCCGTGGTCACGTCGGTGGCGGTTTGTCCTGTCAGGGCGAGGAAGACCTCGTCCAGGGTGGGTTGGCGGAGGGAGATGTCGTCGATCTCCACGTTGGCCGCCTCGAGTGCGCGCAGGGCGGCGCGCAGGTCCTGGTCGGCGGCGTCGGCGCCGACAGTGACCCGGGGGATGGCCTCGTCGATCTGCGGTTGCGTGGTGTCGGCGCGCTGGAGCGCGTCGGCGATCGTCGCCAGCTGACCGCGGTTGCGGGCGTGGATCTCGATCATCTGGCCGCCGATCCGCCGCTTGAGCTCGGCCGGGATTCCGGTCGCGATCGTGCGGCCGTGGTCGACGATCACGATGTCGCTGGCGAGCTTGTCGGCCTCGTCCAGGTGCTGAGTGGTGAGCAGGACGTCGGTGCCCGAGGCGACGAGCGTGCGAATCGCGTCCCAGAGCTCGATCCGGCTGCGTGGATCCAGTCCGGTGGTCGGCTCGTCCAGCAGCCGCGGCCGGCCGACCAGGCTCGCGCCCAGGTCGAGCCGGCGGCGCATGCCGCCCGCGCGAGCCGGTCGGCGGGCTCGACGAGGTCGAGTTGCTCGAGCACGTGCTGGGCGCTCGCGCGGGCCGTCCCGCGGTCGTGGCCGTAGAGGCGCGCGAACAGCTCCAGGTTCTCGCGCCCTGTCATCGCCGGCTCGACCGCAGCGAACTGGCCGGCCAACCCGAGTAGCGGTCGCACCATCTCCGGTCGGTGGCGCACGTCGTGGCCGCAGACCCTAAGCGTGCCTGCGTCGAGCCGAAGCAGCGTCGCCAGGGCGCGGACGAAGGTCGTCTTGCCGGCGCCGTTCGGGCCGAGCACGGCGACCACCCGGCCGGGGTCGGCCACCAGCTCCAGCCCATCGAGCGCGGGCGTCTTCCCGTACCGCTTCTCCAGGCGGTGCGCTTCGATCGTCGGGGTCACCTTTGTTCCTCCTCGGTGTCGTCTGGGTGGAAGGCGCTGAAGATCTGCCGCAGCCACTCCTCGCTCCACGTGAGGCGCCCTGCCCGGAGGTCGTCGATAACGCTGCGCAGCCAGGAAAGCTCGGCCTCGAGCAGCGCACGGCGGTACTCCTCCTCGAGCAGAAACAGGCGCGGCAGCCCGGGAACGGCGCTGAACTGGGCCTCCGTCTCGGCGAGCTCGGCGTTCAGCCGCTCGGCTCGCTCTTCGAGCTGGGCGGTCGCGTCTTCGGGCGCAAGCCCGAACAGGACCGAGAGCGCTGCGATGAAGTCGGGATAGTCGTCGCCGGTCGAGCGGAGCATCTCGCGGAGCCACTCGCGCGCCGCCTCCCGCCCGGGACCGGTGATCGTGTAGAGGATCCGGTCCGGGTAGCCCTCCTGGCGCACCGTCTCGTGCACGTCCACGAGCCCGTGCCGCTGCAGCCGCTCGAGCGTCTGGTAGAGGCTCGCGCGCGAGCGCACGTTGACGACCCGATCTTTGCCCTCCTGCTCGAGCAGCTTCTGGATCAGATACACGTGCTTGGGGCTGTCCCACAGCTGCCAGAGCACGATCAGGCCGAGCGATGACGGCGTCGCCCTTTGCCAGTCGGCGTCTGACCGCGTATCCACCGGGCCCCGTGCTTTTGCTGGCTGTCTCCGAGATTTCATAGACGGCACCATACTAGTTATTTACTATCTAGTCAGGTTAAAACTCATCCTGGGCCCAGGCGGAGGGTGGGTCAGATCAGCGCAGCAGGAAGCCGCCGGCCTTTCTCGCCGCCCTCGCCCGCGGCGGCACCGGCGTTGTCGTTGCGACCCACTCGCCTGCCTTCCTGCACATCCCCTACTCCGACGTCGCGTACCTGCGCGTGGGGCGCGTACGTCCGGGTCCTCCAGCTGAGGGGCGCTCACAACACGCTTGCGTTGCTCGACGCAGAGCTCCTGCGCAGTGTTGGCATTCCGATCATCGTCCTCCTCGACAACACGAGGATCGAGACCATCCAGGAGCTGCAAAGACGACGACTTCCTCCGGCACCTTGTCAAAGGAAGAGAAGCTCGCGCAACTTGTCGTGGGCTGGGGCACCCAACCGGGGCTCACGCTCCTCTCCTCCCATGGCCAGACATCATCTGTGCCCTCCCCGAGAGCGCAGTGCGCCGAATCGTCCCCAGCTTCACAGTTATTGGCTGGCGCTACTGGAGCGTAGGACTTCGTTGGGTGAGCAGAGGTCTGGCCGAGGGCGTCAGCCGGTCCATCCGAGATCCTTCATCGCCAAGCCCGCGTTCCAGATCTTGGTCATATGGCGGATCTTCCCGCCCTCGAACTCCATCACATAGACGTAGTCCGTGCTCGTGCTCTTGCCCGTCGGTGGCATCGGCCCGCCGGGGCCGCTGTGAGTGCCGGAGAAGACACCGTAGACGCAGACATTGTTCCGCTCGTGGTCGGTGGCGAAAGCCCTCACCTCGTAGCCTCCGTCGGGGATGAAGACGAGCAGGCCCTTCATCCACTCCGTGTAGTCCTTCAGCGTGTGCACGTCCGCGAGCGGTTCAGCCTGCGCAGAAAAGCTCGCGTCCGGCTGGCAGTAGGTGCTGCACCCTTCCCAGCCTTTGCCGGTCTCACAGGCGTTGAAGAAAGCCCTCGCAGTTTCCGTGATAGTCGACGTTCCGGTGGTGGTCGCCATGGTCACGCCCCCTGTCTCTCGCGAGTTATGGAATGTCATGAAGAAGGGCCTCCTCGCCGGAGACACTCTCCGGTGACCAATCCCATCGGGAAGGAGGCCCGAGGTGAAGTATGTCGGAGTCGATTGGGCGTATCGAAAGGCGCAGTGGTGCGCGCTCGCACCCGCCGGCGAGATCGCCGGCGAGGGCCAGAT
>JBKPCT010000003.1:0-7089 GCA_046727515.1 Actinomycetota bacterium
GCTCGTGCGCAGCTCGTACGAGGCCTTCAACCGGGACGACCTCGAGGCCGCACTCGCGATGATGGACGACGACATCGAGTGGCACCAGGCGCAGGGCCTCCCGCACGGCGGCGTCTACCACGGGCTCACCGCAGTGCGCGCGGCGATCTTCGACCCGCTCGACGACCAGTGGTGGGACGGCTTCCGCGCCGACCCGGAGGAGATCATCGGCCTCGGCGACGACGTCGTCGTGCTCGGCCGCTACACGGCCGTCGGAAAGATGACGCGCTTGCCGCTCGACATCCCCTTCGCCCATGTGTGGCGCTTCCGCGACGGCCGTGCGGTGCGCTTCCACCAGTTCACGGACACACGCGGCTGGATCGAGGCGCTCGGGCGATGAGTGACGGCTACATCGTCCAGGAACGGGACGTTCCGGGCCGGGTGGAGAGCGGTACGGCCTATGCGAAGGTGACGATCGATCGGACGAGCGGCTGTGAGCGGCTCGAGCAGCGCGTGCTCCGCTTCGCGCCCGGGCGCTCGGAGGAGCGCGCGACCGGCGACCGGCAGGAGCTGCTCTACGTCGCCGCCGGTGAGGGGACGTTGCATGTCGACGCAGCGGCTCATCCGCTTGCGCCGGACACCGGCGCCTTCCTCGTTCCGGACGACGCCTACGCGATCGAGAACCCCGGCCCGGACGACCTGGTCCTGGTCGCAGTCTCGGCCCCCTGCGAGGGGCACGAACGCTCGCAGGTGACGGTGCGCTACGCCGACCGCGCGCCGCTCCCGGCGACCCCGAACCGCGAGTTCCGACTCCTCGTGAACGAGGACGCCGGCTGTCTCGACGTCACGCAATTCGTCGGCACGATCCCGCCGGGTCGGGCGCCGCTGCACAGCCACCACTACGACGAGGTCGTCTACGTCGTCGAGGGGGAGGGGATCCTCCACCTCGACGGAGACGACACGCCGATCGGCGCGGGCTCGTGCATTCACCTGCCACCGCTCCAGGAACATTGCCTCGAGAACACCGGCCCGACACCGATGCGCGTACTCGGCGTGTTCCACCCGTCGGGCAGCCCCGCGGCGAAGGCGTACGAGGCTAACGAATAGAGGCATTTTGCGTCCAAGCTTCGAGGGATTAGCATCCCTCAACCCCCCCATCGCAAGGAGACGCTATGCGGACACTCAGGATCGTTCTACCTCTTGCGGCTGCGGCGCTGACGCTCGGAGTCGCTACGGTCGCATCCGCGCGGCCGGAGCGGACGGCGTCGTCGGCGACGTCGTCCCGGATCACCTGCAGCGCCCCGTTCAAGATCGGCTTCGTCACCCCCGTGACCGGCGGAGCCGCGTTCCTCGGGAACGAGCAGCTGAGCTGGGCGAAGTACGCCATGAAAACGCTCGCCCCGAGGCTGGGCCTGCGCGCGACGATCGTCGTCGGCGACACGCCGGTCGAGCAGGGCCCCGCCCCTGCGCAGTCGCTCGCGCAGAAGTTCATCGCCGACCCGAAAGTGATCGCCGTACTCGGGCCGTCGACCTCGGGCGCGGTCGCCGCCTCGAGCACGGCCTACTTCCAGGCGGGCATGGCGCACGTCTCGCCCTCGGCGACGCGGACGTCTCTGACCAAGGGCGCAGAGCTCGAGGCGACGCCGGCGTTCTTCCGCGTCGTCCCGGGCGACTACATCCAAGGGCCGACCGACGCAAACTTCATGCTCAACAGGCTGAAGGTGAAGAAGGTCGTCGTCCTCGATTTCCAGGAGCCCTACTCGCTCGGGCTTGCAGACATAACCGAGAAGACCCTGAAGGCGAAGGGCGTCTCGGTCATTCGCCTGTCGGCCCCGAACACGACGACGGACTACTCGTCGTACGTGACCCGGGTCCCAGGTGACGCGGACATCGTGTTCTTCCCGACGCAGAAGCCGGGCGACGCGCAGACGTTCGCGAGACAGCTCGTCGAGCAGGGCAAGAAGGCGAAGGTGTTCGGCGCCGACGGCTCGAACGACCCGGCGCACTTCAACACGCCGGGATCGTACGTCTCGAACTTCGCACCGGACATCACCGCCATCCCCGCCGACCGGGCGCTCGTCGCAGGCTGGAAGAAGGACAACCCCGGCAAGACCGTGGGGTCGTTCGGGCCGCCGACCTACGGGGCGGTCCAGGTCATACTGACCGCGGTCAAGCTCGCGTGCAACAAGTTCCACGGCGTGATCCCGAACCGGCGTGCGATCGTGCGCAGCGTCAAGCAGGTCCGAATCCCGAACTGGATCCTCGGCGGAAGCTTCCGCTGGTCGACGAAGTCGAACGACCCGCTGAACAAGCCGTGGTACATCTTCCAGATCCAGTCGAACGGCACCTACAAGCTCGTCAGCTAGCCACGGAAACACACCGATTGCGAAGCGGCCCGGCTAGTCCGGGCCGCTTCGTTCTGAGAGGATCGGCGCGCCGTGGACAAGTTCATCGCTTTGACCGTTGACGGCCTGACACTCGGGAGCGTCTACGCGCTGATCGCGCTCGGCTACACGCTCGTCTACGGCGTCCTCAAGCTCCTCAACTTCGCGCACGGCGACGTGTTCGTGGTCGGCTCGTACATCGGGTTCGGGATCCTCAGCCTGCTCGGCGGCGCGAGCGACCTCGTCGTCCCCCTCTGGTCAGCGCTCGTCCTGACGACGCTCGCGGCGATGGCCGGCTGTGCCATGCTCGGCGTCGCGATCGAGCGCTTCGCCTACCGGCCGCTCCGTGACGCACCGCGAATCGCGCCGCTGATCAGCGCGCTCGGCGTCTCGTTCTTCCTCACCTACTCTATGCAGCTGCTGTTCGGCGCCCAGTACCGCGACTACAACCTCTTCGCGGTCCCCGGCAATCCGCTGTTCCTGAAGGGCTTCCACATCGGGAACGTCAACGTGTCGCTCGTCCGCATCATCATCGTCAGCGCCGCATTCGCGCTGATGGTCGTGCTCTGGTTCCTCGTCAACAGAACGCGGACGGGGAAGGCGATGCGCGCGACGTCGTTCGATCGCGAGGCCGCGGCGATGATGGGCATCAACATCGACCGCGTGATCGTGTTCACGTTCGTCCTCGGCTCGGCGCTCGCCGGCGCGGCGGGAGTGCTGTTCGCGATCCGCGTGCCGACCCAGGTCTCGCTCGGGTTCACCGCCGGCCTGAAGGGGTTCACGGCGGCGGTGATCGGCGGGATCGGTTCGGTGCCCGGCGCGATGGTCGGTGGCCTGATCCTCGGCTTCGCGGAGTCGTACGCGGCGGGCTACATCGACGCGATCCACATCGGCGGGTTCCACATCTGGCCGGAGGCGTCGGGGACGCGCTGGACCGACCTCGTCATCTTCGTGATCCTGATCCTGTTCATGATCTTCCGGCCGCAGGGACTGCTCGGCCGTCCGGACATCAAGAAGGTCTGATGAGCGTAGGCTCGACGGAGCTCAACAGAGAGCGGAGGTGCCGGCTTTGCCGGCGCCGGAGCGGGTGATGGCCGACACGACGCCCGAATACCCGCCCGGCCCCGACATCCCGGTCACCGCGCCGGCGATCGGCCACGACGAGTGGGTCGCGCGCCACGTCGAGCGGCGGCTGCCGCCGAGGCTCGGCACCGTCGAGCAGCGCCTGCGCCTCGTGCCCTGGTGGGCCTGGCTCGCTCTCTTCCTCGGGGCGGCGTGCCTGCTGCCGGTGTTCTCGAGCAGCGGGTACGTGCGCCGCGTCGGCTTCGACACCGTCCTCTACATGCTGCTCGCGCTCGGGCTGAACGTGGTCGTCGGCTGGGGCGGGCTGCTCGACCTCGGCTACGTCGCGTTCTACGGCATCGGCGCCTATGCGTACGCGCTGCTCGACTCCGACCACTACGGGATCCACATGTGGGCGGTCCTCTCGATCCCCCTGATCGTCATGCTCGGAGGCGTGGCCGGCCTGTTGCTCGGGCTGCCCTCGCGACGGCTCTCCGGCGACTACCTCGCGATCGTGACGCTGTTCTTCCTCCAGCTCTTCCAGACGCTCGCGACGAACGGCGATCAGTTCCTGTTCGGCGCCGGGAACGTCACCGGCGGGGCGAACGGGCTCCTCCGGGTCGATCCGCTCGACTTCTTCGGGAAGGAGCTCGCTGTCCAGCATCACGGCGTGTTCGCGGTCGGCTACTACTTCGTCGCGCTGGCCTTCTTCGCGGTCGTTTTCGTTGCCCTGCGGTTCGTCAACCACTCGCGGACCGGGCGCGCGTGGCGCTCGCAGCGCGAGGACGCGCTCGCCGCCGAGGTGATGGGCATGCCGGTGAACTGGCTGAAGCTGATGAGCTTCGCCTTCGGCGCCGCGACCGCTGCCCTGACCGGGACACTGTTCGCCTCGCTGAACGCGAGCGTGTTCCCGCTGACCTTCTACTTCGTGCTGCTGATCACCGTCTACACGATGGTGATTCTCGGCGGGCAGGGCAGCCAAGCGGGCGTCGTCCTCGGCGCGATCATCATCAGCGTCCTGCTCGAGCTCCTGCGCGACCCCGGGCACGCGCGCGACCTCTTCTACATCCTGCTGGGCGTGGGCCTCGTGATCGGGTTCAAGCTCTCGTGGAGGCTGCTGTTCGTCGCCGGGGGGCTGGTCGCGTTCGGCTTCGCCGCGCGCGAGATCGCGCGGGCAATCGATCCGTCCTGGGTCTCGGGCACCGCCGGCGGCTGGGCGTCCGACTGGGTGATCGTCCCCGAGCAGCTGGCCTCCTGGGTCGCGCCGGTCACCTACATCGGGCTGATCGCCGCCGTGCTCGGGCTGACGCTCCTGCACGGCCGGGTGCGGACCATCCTGCTCGTGCCGGTCCTCTACCTCGCCGCCTTCGTCTGGGAGAACGTGATGCTCGTGAAGCCGGAGCCGACGAGGTACATCGTCCTCGGCGTGATCCTCGTCGCCCTGATGATCCTGCGTCCGAACGGGCTGCTCGGCGAGCGGCGGGTCGAGATCGTCTGATGGGCGCACTCCTCGAGCTGTCCAAGGTCTCGCTGGCGTTCGGCGGCCTGAGCGTCGTGTCGGACCTCGACCTCGCGGTGAAGGAGGGCGAGATCGTCAGCCTGATCGGACCGAACGGCGCCGGCAAGACGACGGTGTTCAACCTCGTCACCGGCATCTACGAGCCGATGGCGGGCGAGATCCTGCTCGACGGGCGGAACATTGCGGGCCTCCAGCCGCACCGGATCAGCCAGCTCGGGGTCGCGCGCACGTTCCAGACCCTACGGCTCTTCCTGAACATGTCCGTGAAGGAGAACGTGATGGCGGCCGTGTACGGACGGACGCGGGCGGGCCCCTTCCGCGCGATGCTCCGTACCCCGGGGATGCGCCGCGAGGAGAGGGAGATCCACCGGCTCGCGGAGGAGCGGCTCGCATTCTTCGGCGACCGGCTGATGGGCTATCGCTGGAACCAGCCGGCGTACTCGCTCTCCTACGCGAACCGGCGACGGCTCGAGATCGCCCGCGCGACGGCGACCGGGCCGCGAATCCTGCTGCTCGACGAGCCTGCCGCCGGGATGAACCCGGCGGAGACCCAGGAGATCACGAAGCTGATCAGCCAGCTCCGGAAGGACGGCGGCTACACGATCCTCGTCATCGAGCACGACATGCACTGCGTCGAGGGCTGCTCCGACCGCGTGGTCGCGCTCGACCACGGCGTGAAGATCGCAGAGGGCTCGTTCGAGAAGGTCGCGACCGACCCGAAGGTGATCGAGGCGTATCTCGGGTTGGGAGGCGCCGCGCGGAAATGAGTACGAACGGCAACCAGCTCCTGAAGCTCGACGGGGTCAACACCTACTACGGCCTGATCCACATCCTCCACGACCTGAATGTCGAGGTCCGCGAGGGCGAGCTGGTCTGCCTGCTCGGCGGGAACGCGTCCGGGAAGTCGACGACGCTGAAGACAATCCTCGGGATCGTCCGGCCGCGGACCGGGCGCGTGCTCCTCGAGGGTGAGGACGTCACGCGCCGCCCGACGTCCTATCGGATCGGCCGCGGGATCGCGATCGTCCCGGAGAACCGCCGGCTGTTCGCACCGATGACGGTGCTCGAGAACCTGGAGATGGGCGCCTACCTGCGCGGATCGCCCGAAAGGGAGGACTTCGAGCGCGTGTACGAGCTGTTCCCGCTCCTCTACGAGCGCCGCTCTCAGCTCGCCGGCACGCTCTCCGGTGGCGAGCAGCAGATGGTCGCGATGGCGCGGGCGCTGATGTCACGGCCGAAGCTGATGCTGATGGACGAGCCGTCGATGGGCCTCGCGCCCGTGCTCGTCGAGAAGAACTTCGAGATCATCAAGGAGGTGCACGAGTCGGGCGTCGCGATCCTCGTCGTCGAGCAGAACGCAAACGTCTCGCTCTCGATCGCGGACCGCGGCTACGTGCTCTCGACCGGACGCCTCGTGCTGGAGGGAACGGCGGCCGAGCTGCTCCAGGACGAGGGCCTGCGCAAGGCGTACCTCGGCCGTTAGGGAAATGTTAGAGGTCTGACCCCGGGCATGTCCGGTTTGGTCAGGAGACCGAATCGCGGAACGCGACCGCCTCGTTCGCGATCTGGGTCGCCTCCTCGATCGGGAGGATGGGCCTGACCGTGAAGCGAAGCCACGGCGTCCACGGGTCGATCGTCCGCGCGAGCGTGGCGGCGCTGTCGACCTCGACGACAGCGACGCCGCCCGTCCCGTCGCCGAAGCCGAAGAAGCCCCTGCTGAAATCTGCGCCCTCGGGCGGCTGCCAGCCCGAGAACACCGAGAGCAAGCGCTTCTGCCCCTCCTCCGACCTGTCGACGAACTCCCAGGTGACGTGGAACAGCATCGAGACCTCCTCGAGGTTGGACAGCGCGACCCTACCACCGGATCG
Source organism: Actinomycetota bacterium (assembly GCA_046727515.1). Lineage (GTDB taxonomy): Bacteria > Actinomycetota > Thermoleophilia > Gaiellales > Gaiellaceae > DATBLE01. Next base: position 6,813 of record JBKPCT010000003.1, read on the forward strand.
GTTCCCGCACGCCGCTGGCGTACGCTGTGCCGATGGCCGTCGCCTCAGCCAGGCTGGGCGCCGCAATCCGGGGCGAGTTCCCGATCCTCGCGCACACGACGTACCTGAACTCGTGCTCTCAGGGTGCGCTCTCCCGCCGCGTCCGGGCCGCGTACCAGGAGTACCTCGACGGCTGGGACGCACAGGGCGCCGAGTGGGCCGTCTGGGTCGAGCGGGCCGACGCGGCGCGCGCGGCGTTCGCGCGGCTGCTGCGTGGAGACCCGGCCGAGCTGGCCGT
>JBKPCT010000004.1:0-17848 GCA_046727515.1 Actinomycetota bacterium
TCGAGAGCCTCGACCTCGAGCCGGTCGAGCACCCAGCCGATCGGCGTCCGCCCGTCGCGCTCCTCCGAGTCGACGGAGCCGGCCACGATCAGCCGGTCGATCGCACGCGTCATCGCGACGTAGTAGAGGCGCAGCCGCTCGGCCTCCTCGGCGGCCTCCTCCGCGTCGCGGACCTCGTCGTAAGCGAAGGCCGGTTTCCGCTTCCCGGTCGCGGGGTCGACGACCTTGAAGCCGAAGCGGCCGTCCGGAAGGCAGATGATCTCCTCGCCGCTCGGCCGCGGACGCTCGCGACCCGCGTCGGCGACGACGACGACCCTGAACTCGAGGCCCTTGGCGGCGTGGATCGTCAGCAGCCGGACGGCGCCGGCGCCCTCCTCCTCCGCGACCGCCTCCAGCTCCTTCACTCCGGCCGCGTCCTGCTCGAGCACGAAGCGGACGAAGCCCTCGATGTCCGGCCCGCGCAGCTCCTCGTACGAGCGCGCCAGCCGCGCGAGCTTCCGGAGATTGGCGTACCGGCGCCGCCCATCCCACTGGGTCAGCACGGCGAGGTCGTAGTCGTGCTCGACGAGGATCTGCTCGCAGAGCCGCTCCAGCCCGATTTCCCCTGCGAGTGCGGCGAGGCGCTCGTAGCGCTGGCGGAACGCCTGCACCAGCCGCCGGTCGCGCTCGGACAGGCCTTCCGGCAGGCTCTTCTCGAGCCCGGTGAAGAGCGGCCGGCGCGGCGCCGCCCGCCGCAGAAGCGCGAGCGCGTCGTTCGAGACGCCGACGAAGGGGGAGGCGAGCACCGTGACCAGCCCCTGGTCGTCGTAGCGGTTGTGCAGCAGACGCAGGTATGCGAGCAGGTCGACGACCTGCTGCTGGCCGAAGTAGCCGCGGCCGGTGGCGCGGTACGTCGGCAGCCCCGCACCGCGGAGCTCCTCCTCGTACTGCTCTGCGTCCGTTCCCGCGGCGAACAGGACGACGACCTCGCCCGGATCGGCCTCGCCCGAGTCGACGAGCTCCTTCACCCGGCGAGCAACGGCCTTCGCCTCGCCGCGGCGCCAGGCGACCGGTGCCCCCTTGTAGCTCGCCTTGTCGGTGACGAGCAGCTCGACCGCCGGCCCTGCGGCCGGGTCGGGGAAGCGACCGGCCGCGACCAGCCGCTGGAACTCCTCGCCGAACGTCGCGGCGAAGAGGTGGTTGACGACCTCGAGGATTTCCGGGCGCGAGCGCCAGTTGTGCGTGAGCGGCAGCACCTCGCCCACCTGGTCGCGTCGCTCCTTGAACACCTCGACGTCGGCGTGCAGAAAGCGGTAGATCGACTGGAATTCGTCGCCGACGAAGAAGAGCTCGTCGCGGGCAACCAGGTCGATCAGTTCGCACTGGAGCCGGTTGGTGTCCTGGAACTCGTCGACGCAGACCTGCCGGAAGCGCAGCTGTTCGCGTGCTCGGATCGACTCGTCGTCGCGGAGCAGGTCGCGGGCCCGCAGCTGGAGATCGTCGTAGTCGAGCGCGGACTCTCGGTCCTTCGCCGCCTGGTAGCAGCGCTCGAACCCCTGCAGCAGCTCCTGGAGCAGCTCGCGATCGCGACCGGCGACGGCGTTCAGCGCGGCTTGCTCGACTGCGCGCCGGGCCTGCTCGTACTCCTCGTCGCCCTTGACCCCGTACTCCGCGAGGTCGAGTAGGGACTCGGGCGGCGGGTCGCGGTCGAGCAGCTCCATCAGCCGCGCCGCGTTCTCCGCACCGCTCGCCGCGGCGGACGCGCGCAGCGCGCTGACATCCAGCCCCGGCGCGGCGCCGAGGGAGAGCTCGAGCGGCCGGCCCGCGGCTCGCAGCGTCTCGTGGACGCCGGTCAGCATCCGCCGCAGCGCCTGCGAGCCATAGGTCGCGAGCAGCGCAAGCCGGTCGACTTCCCGGCCCGGCATGGGTCGCGAAGTCGGGCTTTGCCGGGCGTCGCTGCGAAGAGCGCAGAACTCGGTCAGCGCTTCGTCGAACGCCTCGGCCCGGAGCACGGAAGCCTGAGCTTCGTCGAGCACGCGGAAGCGCGGGTCGAGGCCCGCCGCGAACGGATACTGGCGGAGGAGCCGAGTGCAGAAGCCGTGGATCGTCGAGATCCACGCGCCGTCGAGCTCGCGCGTCAGCTCGGGACGGCCGAGCTCGGAGAGGCGCCTGCGAATCCGAGAGCGCAGCTCGGCGGCCGCACGGTCGGTGTAGGTGATGACGAGGATCGAACCGACGTCGACGCCGGCATCGACCGCGCGTGCGAAGCGCTCGACGAGGACGGTCGTCTTCCCGGTCCCGGCGCCGGCGGAGACGAAGACGAGCCCCGGTGCGCCGATCGCGGCGTCCTGCTCGGGTGTCGGTGGGCGCTCGACGGTCGCGCTCATCGGCCGGCCTCGGGCCGGTGAGTGTGGAGGGCGCCGAAGGCGAGCAACGCCATGCTCACGGCTTCCTGATCCGGCACATCGGCGCCAGCTGGCACCACGACGGGCAACCCCCGCTGCCGAGGGGGTCGTGCCGGACGTCGCCCGCGCGGATGCGCTCGACGATCCCGCGCGCAGTCTCCTCGGCCCGGGAGACCTTCGCCCAGAACTCGTCGTCGGCGGCGTAGTCGTTCTTCATGTAGCCCGGCACCCCGTCCTCCTTCGCCGACAGGCGGAGCAGCCCGCGGGGTTTCCGCTCGCCGGCGAGGGGCTGGTAGAGGCCGCCGAGCGGCTCCACCCCGACGAGGTCGCGGAGGACGAGCATGTAGAGCGGGATCTGGAGCTTGAGCTCCTTCTCGATCTGAACGGCGGAGTGCGCGGTCTTCCCTGACTTGTAGTCCCACACGATCCCACGCGCGGCGAGCGGATCGAGGTCGATGCGGTCGATCTTTCCGGAGAGATGGAAGGTCCCGAGATCGAGACCGCGCTGGAGCTCGGGCGCGGAGCGGTCGGAGCCGAACGAGACCTCGAAGCGGCGCGGGACAAGCGGCAGCTCGGACTCCGCCTCGGCGCGGACTACGGCCTCCAGATCGCGCCGCAGCCCCTGCTCGAGCTCGCTGCGCTGGAGGTCGGTCAGCTCGAGCCGCGCCTCCGCCCCGCCCGTAATCGCCTCCGTCAGACACTCACGCAGGAACTCGAGCGCCTCGTCGAGCCGTTCGGCCGGCACTCGCTCGGAATGCAGGCGCTTCGGGAGCCCGGAGAAGAACTTGAAGAGCGCCTGGTGCGCGATCGAGCCGCGCATCCGGGCGTCGATCTCCGCGTCCACCGACTTCGGGTCGAGCAGCCGCTCCACGAACCAGATCGAGGAGCACCCCGCGAACGTCTCCAGCTCGGTAACGCCGAACATCGTCCTGCCCCGCAGCAGCTCGAGCACGGTCGGGTCGGTCAGCCGGGTCGAGCGCTCGAAGGCGGCCAGCGCGCGGTCAAACCGCCGCTCCCACCCGTGCGCGCGGGCGAGCGCGGCCGCGGCGGAGCGATCGCTCGTCGCAAGCCATGCGAGCGCGCGGACGCGCTCACGCTCGGTCGGGGCGCCCGCGATCGGCCAGACGAGGGCGGAAAGCGCGCGCCTCCTCGTCCACCGGGCCACGTCGACGGGATCGAGGACGCCCTGGACGTCGTCCCAGAACGGGCTCGGCTGCCGCGGCGCGCCGTCGTCCGTCGCCGCCTCGCGGACGAGGTACAGTCGCCGGGAGGCGCGCGTACAGGCCGTGTAGAAGAGGTAGCGGTCGCGGGCGACGGTGTCGGCCTTCGCTAGGCGCGCCTCCCCGCGGAGCTCGCGCCGCCGCTCCTCGTCGAGGAACGCGGACGGACCCGCCCTCCGCGGCAGGGAGCCCTCCTCGAGCCCGAGCACGAACACGATCTCCGCCCGCCTCGTGCGCGCGCGGAGCAGATCGAGAACGGGGACGTGCCCCTCGCGCGCCGGTCCCGCTCGAACCGGCGAGCGCTCCAGGGCGGCGACCAGCTCCTCGACCGACAGCTCGCCGCCGAGCTCCAGCCATCCCTCGAGCTCCTCGAGCAGGTTGAGCACAGCCTGATAGGCACGCAGGTCGAGACGGGCCGCCTCGGTCGTTGGCGGCGCGTCGAGGCCGTGGGCGGCCCGGAGCATGGAGCCGGCGAGCCCGCGTACGCCGGCCGTCGTCGTCACCGCCGAGCGGAGCCGGTCGAGGAAGGCGAGCGGCTGACCGCGCAGCTTCACGACCTCTTCCTCGACGCGCTCCGGGGAACGGACTCCGCGGCCCCGCAGCCGGCCCTCGAGAAAGTCGGCGTGCGAGCGCGGAAGGCCCGAGTAGCGCGAGCGGATGAAGCCGAAGAGGTCGCGCCGGCCGCCGCCGAGCCAGGCGAACCGAAGCAGCGAGAGCAGTGCTCTGCCGAAGGGGGTCTGCGCGAGACGGAGGACGCCGTCGAGCGCGTACGGAACCCCCAGCGCGCCGAAGGCCGTCTCGAGCGGCGCGCGCATCCGATCGAGCGAGGGACAGACGACGAGGATCTCCTCGGGCGGCGTGCCTGCGCGGATCAGGTCGAGCACCTCGTCTCCGACGAGCTCCAGCGTCGCCCGCGCGCCCGCCGCCTCGAGGAAGCGGATCGCGCCAAGCGACGGTGGGGCGGGCGGAGCGACGTCCGCGAAGAGTGAACGCTCCAGGTGTGCGAGCGCGGGCTGCGCGTACTCCGCGTAGCGCGGCGGGAGCTCCTCGACCCTGCCGTCGGCGAGCCGCGCGAGGTCGGCCGCCGTGCGCTCGAGCGCGGCGAAGGCGGGCCGCCCCGGCTCGTACGGAAGGGAGACCGTGACGTCGGCCCGGCCCGCGAGCGCCTCCAACAGCCGCCACTGGGCCGCGGTCAGGTCCTCGAACCCGTACGCGTACACCGGGCTGCCGTCCCACGCAGAGAGCTCGCCGACGACGCGGTCGGCGGCGTGGCGTCGCCGCAGGTCCGCATCCCAGATGCCGAGCCGGTCGAGCTCGGCTCGATAGACACGGTAGAGCTCAGCAAGGTCGCCGTCGAGATCGTCGGGATCGAGCAGGCCGGCTTCGAGCTCCGCGATCGTCGACCCGAGGGCGTCCGCGAATCCCGCGAAACGCGCCGATCGGTCGAGGTCGGCGAGCCGAACGGCCGCTACGACCCGACGCACGAGCAGCGCCCGCTGCGCATCACCGGCGACCGCACGCGCACCGCCGTTTCCGGCGGCGATCCGATCGAAGAGATCGTCGAACGTGCCGATCGAGCCGCCGAGCAGGGCGCCGCACCGCCCGAGCAGGTCGCGTTCTACGCGCTCGACGTCCGGGCGGTTCGGCACGACCAGGACCGGCTCTCGCGAGATATCGGCGAGGTACCGGTCTAGCAGCAGCGCGACTTTGCCGGCGTTCGCCGGCCCGGCGAGCAACGTCAGACCCATTGGCCCATGGTAGTCCCGCCGCGGGACAAAACAGGCGCACTTTCCATCGGAAGTGCGCAGCTTCTGTCGGGGACAGGCCCCGATCTGCCGGTCCCCGCTTCTCTACGCCGCAGCCTTCGGGCGCCGGCCGCGCCGCGCGGTCGCACGGCCGGGCATCCCGCCGGCGCAGGAGTCGCAAAGGTCTGCCTCTTTCGCGCCGCGGCGCGCGTCGGAAAAGGTCAGGCGCATCTTTGCGCCCTTTCCGTCATCCACTTCGCTGCCGCAGCTGTCACACACGAGCACCGTCTTTCGAGCCACGAATACCCTCCTCTACTGTTCGCTCTCTGCGGCCAGCGTATCGGAAATTGCACACGGAATGGAAGCGCCATTTCGATTCAGAATTACGGAGGTCAGGACGTTTGCCGGTCTTCGCCAACGGAGACTCCGGCCACATGCCGCGCCTGCGCCGCGCCGACTGCTCTACGCCGGGAATTCGCCGGGTACGGCGCGGGCGCGGATTCTCCTACGTGGACGCGACCACGGGCGAGCCGATCGCCGACACGGACACCCTCGCGCGCATAGGCGCGCTCGTGATCCCGCCCGCATGGGAGAAGGTGTGGATCTGCCCGTTCCCGAACGGCCACATCCAGGCGGTCGGGACGGACGCGCGCGGCCGGAAGCAGTACCGCTACCACGACCACTGGCGCGAGCTCCGGGACCGGGAGAAGTTCGACCGGATGCTCGAGTTCGGGAAGGCACTTCCGCGTCTGCGGCGGACGACCGACCGCCATCTGCGAAAGCGCGAGCCGACGCGGGAGCGGGTCCTGGCCGGCGCGGTCCGGTTGCTCGACCGCGGCTTCTTCCGGATCGGCGGCGAGAACTACGCGGAAGAGAACGACACGTACGGCCTGGCGACGATGCAGAAGCGGCACGTGCGGCTCGAGCCGGACAACGTGATCGTGTTCGACTACGTCGCCAAGGGCGGGCAGCAGCGAGTGCAATCGGTCGTGGATCCCCAGGTCTACAAGCTCGTTGCCGAGCTGAAGCGCCGGCGCGGCGGCAGCCCCGACCTCCTCGCCTACAAGGAGCGCGGCCGCTGGCGCGACGTGCTCTCCGTTGATGTCAACGCCTACATCAAGGAGGTCGCGGGCGAGGACTTCACGGCGAAGGACTTCCGCACCTGGACGGCGACCGTGCTCGCGGCCGTCGGCGTCGCCGTCTCGGGCCGCGCGGCCGCGTCCCCGACTGCGCGGAGGCGGGCCGTCACCCGCGCCGTGCAGGAGGTCTCGCACTACCTGGGCAACACACCCGCCGTCTGCCGCGCGTCCTACATCGACCCGCGCGTGTTCGACCGCTTTGCCGCGGGCGAGACGGTCGCCGCCGCGCTCGATGTGCTCGGCGACGTCGAGCTCGGCGAGCCGGCGACGCAGGGGGCCGTCGAGGCGGCGGTGATCGGCCTGCTCTCGGACGAAGGGGCTCCTGTCGTCGCGCGCGCCGCCTGAGAGAATCCCGGCCGTGGACCGCTCGACGATCGTCGTGCTGGAGGGGGACGAGACCGGGCAGGAGCTGCTCGAGGAGGCGCTGCGCGTGCTCGCTCCCGAGGTGATCGGCGTCTGGCTCGAGCTCCCACGTTACGACCTCTCGCTCGCAACTCGCCGCGCGAGCGGAAACCGTGTCGTGCACAAGGCGGCGGCGGCGATGCGCACTGCCGGCCTCGGGCTCAAGGCGGCGACGATCACGCCTGAGGGACGAGAGGACGTCGGCTCGCCGAACCGGATTCTCCGGGAGGAGATCGGTGGCAAGGTAATCGTCCGTACCGGGCGGCGGATCCCGGGAGTCGTGCCCTTCGGGGGAGTCCACGCGCCGATCTCGGTCGTTCGGATGGCGGTGGGCGACGCGTACGGAGCAAAGGAATGGCGCGAGGGAGAAGGCGAGGACGAGATCGCCTACCGCACCGAACGCATCGAGCGCCGCATCTGCCGTGCGGTCGCGGAGTTCGCGTTCCGGGAGGCCGCGCGCACCGGCGCGAAGGTCTTCGGCGGCCCGAAGTACACGGTCAGCCCGACCTACGAGGGGATGCTCAAGGAGGAGATGGACGACGCTGCGGGCCGACACCCGGACGTCCCGTACGAGCCGCAGTTGATCGACGCCACCTTCGCGCTTCTCGTCGCCTCTGCCGGCGACCCGCTGATCATCCCGGCCCTGAACCGCGACGGGGACATCCTCTCCGATCTCGTCCTACCGCTCTTCGGCTCGATCGCCGGCGCCGAGTCGCTGCTCGTCGCTTTCGACGACGACTTCGAGCCAGACGTCGTGATGGCGGAGGCTGCGCACGGTACCGCACCCTCCTTGCAGGGTAAGAACGTCGCGAACCCGATGGCGATGATTCTCGCCGGCGCGGCGCTGCTCGGCTTCGCGGGCGAGCACACGGCCGAGGCCTCCCGCGCGATCCGCGAGTCGTGCCTGGAAGCCGTCGCCGACGGAGTCCGCACCGCCGACCTCGGCGGCCACGTCGGCACGAGCGAGTTCACGGACGACGTGATCCGCCGGGTCAAGACCAAGCTCGAGGTCTGGTCGACGCTCTAGCCGGCGACAGCTCGGGCCGCGGCGGCGTCACCGAGCGCGCCCGACTCCCACGCCGCGAGGAACGCGACCGCGACGTCCGGGTCGAACTGCGTGCCGGAGCAGCGGTCGACCTCGGTCGCCGCCTGCACCGGCGTCAGCGCAGCGCGGTACGGACGATCGGAGGTCATCGCGTCATAGCAGTCGACCACCGCGAGGATCCGGGCCTCGAGCGGGATCTGCACACCGGCGCACCCGGTCGGGTAGCCGCCGCCGTCCCAGCGCTCGTGGTGGAAGAGGACGCCTGGAAGCGCCGGCCTGAGCATCCGGTCGAGCGCGACCATCCGCGCGCCGGCCTATCCCTCTCCTGGGGCCCGGACCATGGCCGTGACCCCGAAAAATGGGCCCCGGCCGGCTGCGACAATGGCCGCGATGTTCCAATCGCTCGTGGACGCGATCTCCGGGTCCGACTGGAGCTACGGGATCGTGTTCGGAGTCGCCGCGCTGGACGCGTTCTTCCCGCTCGTTCCGAGCGAGACGACGGTGATCGCCGCCGGAGTGCTGGCTGCCCATGGCGATCTGCGCCTGGAGCTGGTCTTCATCGCCGCTGCGGCCGGCGCGATCTGCGGCGACAACGTCTCGTTCTGGCTCGGAAAGAGGCTCGGCGAGCCGGTCGCCGAGAAGATCTTCGCCGGCGAGCGCCGTCGGCACTTGGACCGTGCGCACAGGACGCTCGAGGAGCGAGGCGGCTACTTGATCGTCATCGCCCGCTTCATCCCCGGCGGGCGAACGGCCGCGACGTTTGCCGCCGGCAGCCTGAATTGGGAGTGGACGCGCTTCATCAAGTTCGACGTCCTGGCCGGGATCGTCTGGGGCGGGTACGCGAGCCTGCTCGGCTACTTCGGCGGCAAGACGTTCGAGGACAGCCCGTTGAAGGGCTTCCTGATCGCGTTCGGGATCGCACTCGCGATCACGTTCGGCGTCGAGGTCGTGCGGTGGTTCCGCAAGCGGGCTGCGGCGCACTCCTGAAGCCAGCCTGCGCTGCCACTGAATAGAGTTGCGGCCGTGAGAATCGGTGTCCCGAAGGAGACCGCCGCCGACGAGCGCCGCGTCGCGCTCGTCCCGGAGGTGGTCGCCAGGCTTGTCGAGGGAGGACACGAGGTTGTCGTCGAACGCGGCGCCGGAAGCGCCGCGTCGTTCGAGGACAGCGCCTACGAGGGCGTCGGCGCGACCCTCGTCGACAGCGCCTGGGACGCCGACACCGTCGTCAAGGTGCAGAAGCCGACGGCCGAGGAGGCGGGCCGGCTCCGCGAGGGCGCGGTCCTGATCGGCTTCCTCCAGCCGCTCACGGACCCCGAGGGAATCGAGCGACTCCGCCGACGTGGCGTGGTCGCCTTCGCGATGGAGGCGATCCCGCGGATCACACGGGCGCAGTCGATGGACGCGCTCTCCTCGCAGGCGACGGTGGGGGGTTACAAAGGCGCACTGATCGCGGCCGACCGGCTCCCGCGCTTCCTGCCGATGCTGACGACCGCGGCCGGCACGGTCCAACCCGCGAAGGTGCTGGTCATCGGCGCGGGCGTGGCCGGCCTCCAGGCAATCGCGACCGTGCGCCGCCTCGGCGCAGTCGTCCACGGGTTCGACGTGCGCGCCGCCGTGCGCGAGCAGATCGAGTCGCTCGGCGCCAAGTTCCTCGACCTCGGCGTGAAGGGAGAGGAGACCGCCGGCGGGTACGCGACCGAGCTGACACCCGAACAGCAGGCGCAGCAGCAGGAGGAACTCGAGAAGCGCTTGCCGGACTACGACGCGGTGATCACGACCGCAGCGATTCCCGGCCGCCCGGCGCCCCGCCTGATCCCGGCCTCCGCGGTGAGGGCGATGCGTCCCGGCTCGGTGATCGTCGACCTCGCCGCCGAGACCGGCGGCAACTGCGAGCTGACCGAGCCCGGCGAGGAGGTCGACCGCGAGGGGGTACACATCGTCGGCCTGCTCAACCTGCCGAGCGAGATGCCCGCCGATGCCAGCCGGCTCTACGCCCGCAACGTCCAGGCACTGCTCACCCACCTCGCGCCGGAGGGACAGCTCGTGCTCGACTTCGAGGACGAGATTACTGCCGGCGCGGTTGTCACCAGGAAGGAGAGCGCGTGAATCCCGGCTTTCTGGTCGAGCTGACCGTCCTGATCCTCGCCGCCTTCCTCGGCGTGCAGGTGATCTCGAAGGTGCCGACGCTGCTGCACACGCCGCTGATGTCGGGCACGAACGCGATCCACGGGATCATCCTCGTCGGCGCGATCATCGTCGCCGGCGTCCCCCACCAGCCCACCTGGCTGCGGATCGTCACCCTGGCGGCGGTCGCTCTCGGAACCGGCAACGTCGTCGGCGGCTTCCTCGTCACCGACCGCATGCTGGAGATGTTCAAGCCGAAGAAGAAGCGCGCGCCGGACGAGGAAGCGGAGGCAGAGAAAAAGGGGGCTCAGGGAGAGGCCTAAGCCTGGCCCTGAGGCAGTCATGTCCCGCAGCGACTGGATCTACCTCGCGTACCTCGTCACGATCGTTTGCTTCATCCTCGCGCTCCAGTTCCTGTCCCACCCCGCCCGCGCGCGGTACGGGAACATGATCGGCGCGGCCGGGATGACGGTCGCGATCGTCGCGACGTTCTTCACCCCACACCTGACGAACTACGGGTCGATCCTGGCCGTGATGGCGATCGCGGGGCCGATCGGGGCCTACGCCGCCCGTGCCGTGAAGATGACCGCGATGCCGGAGATGGTCGCGCTCTTCAACGGCGTCGGCGGCGGCGCGGCCGCGCTCGTCGCGCTCGCTGACTTCCACAACGCGATCCCGGAGCCCGGCCGGCTCGACTACAACGAGTCCGTCGCGATCGTGCTCTCGGCGCTGATCGGGAGCGTCTCGTTCGCCGGGTCGATGATCGCGTTCGCCAAGCTGCGCGAGTTGATCGGCGGGAGGCCGATCACGTATCCCGGCCAGCAGCTCGGGAACGTGGTGCTGCTGGCGGCGCTGGTCACGCTCGGCTTCGTGATCGTCTTTGGGCCCCAGAAGCAGGTCCTGCTCCTCCTGATCATCCTCGGCGCGCTCGCGTTCGGCATCCTCTTCGTCCTCCCGATCGGCGGCGCCGACATGCCGGTCGTGATCTCGCTCCTGAACGCCTTCACGGGTGTCGCCGCCTCTGCGACCGGCTTCGTGCTCCACCAGAACGTGCTGATCGTCAGCGGGATGCTCGTCGGCGCGTCGGGCACCCTGCTGACACTGATGATGGCCAAGGCGATGGGGCGCTCGGTCTCGAACGTCTTCTTCGGCGCCTTCGGGCAGCTGCAGACAGCCGCCGAGGGCGCCGTCTCTGCCGAGGGCGGAACCGTCCGCTCCGCCACCGTCGAGGACGTCGCCGTCATGCTCGCCTACGCCGATCGCGTCATCATCGTCCCTGGGTACGGGCTCGCAGTCGCGCAGGCTCAGCACTCGGTTCGCGAGCTCGCCGACGAGCTCGAGCAGCGCGGCGTCGATGTCAAGTACGCGATCCACCCGGTCGCCGGCCGGATGCCGGGCCACATGAACGTCCTCCTCGCCGAGGCGAACGTCCCCTACGAGCAGCTCGTCGAGATGGACGACATCAACCCCGAGTTCGAGCGCGCGGACGTCGCGCTCGTGATCGGCGCGAACGACGTCACGAACCCCGACGCGCGCTCGAACCGGGCGAGCCCGATCTACGGCATGCCGATCCTCGACGTCGACAAGGCGCAGAACGTCGTGGTGCTCAAGCGCTCGATGCGCCCCGGTTTCGCCGGTGTCGACAACCCGCTCTACACGCTGCCGAACACGCAGATGCTCTTCGGCGACGCCCGCGAGTCGGTCGTCAAGCTGGTCGCCGCCGTCAAGGCGCTGTGATTCCGCTCTTCCGGGCCCCCGACGTCGAGGCTGCCGTCTCGGCCGAGCGCGCAGTCGAGGCGGTGCGCGCGGCGTTCCTCGCCTACCACCGCGGCGAGTGGACGATGCCGCCGAAGGTCTACGTGCCCGCGTACCCCGCCGGCGACTTCCGTGCAATGCCGGCGCTCGGCGGCGGCCACGCGTCGCTCAAGTGGGTGACGTCCTACCCCGGCAATCCGGCTCGTGGACTGCCGACGGTGATGGGCGTCGTGCTGCTCTCGGATGCCTCGAACGGCCGGCTGGTCGCGGTGCTCGAGGCGGGCGCGGTGACGGCGCTCAGAACCGGCGCGGCCGCGGTGTTGGCGGCGGAGACGCTCGGCCGGCCCGGAACCGCGGCGGTCATCGGCGCGGGCGTGAACGGGAAAGCTGCGGCCCGCACGTTTCTCGCACGCGGCCAGAAGGTCGCGCTCTGGGACCTGGACTCGGCCCGCGCCGAGACGGCGGCCGAGGCGCTCGGCGCGAGGGTCGCCGCGAGCCGCGAGGAGGCGCTCGCTGCCGACCGGCTCGTGACGATGACGCCCGGCCACGAGCTCCTGCTCCCGGAAGGCACGCTGCGCCCCGGCCAGCACGTCTCGTTGATGGGCGCAGACGGTCCGGGAAAGGCCGAAATCGCGGTCGCCGAGCTCGCCCGCGCCCGCGTTTTCTGCGACGACTGGGAGCAGGCGAGCCACAACGGCGAGCTCGCACACGCGCTCGAGGCCGGCGCCCTGAGCCGCGACGACGTCACCGAGCTCGGCCTCGTGCTGGCCGGTGAGGCGCCCGGCCGCACCGGTGCCGACGAGATCACCGCGTTCGACTCGACCGGCCTCGCGATCCAGGACCTTGCGATCGCGCTCGCGGCCCTCGAGCGTGCAAGCGAGCTCGACCTGCCGCAACTCGAGCTGTAATCAAGTCTCCCGGTCGCGGACTAGCGTCTCGTCGTGACGCGCCCGGAGTCGAGCAGGCGCTTCTGCGCCTGAGGCGGGAGCAGTGCAAGCTGTGTCGGCACATCGTTGGTCTGCCAGCAAGGGTTGTCCGAGCCGTTGACGATTGCGGCGAGCAACCGCCTGAAAATCGTGCGTGCCGACGAGTCATCGCGGCGCAGCACCCGCTGCGATCGGACAGTGGGCGTCCCGATTGTGTGCGGGTTGGTCGCCCACACCCTGTAGAGCGGTCGCGTCTTCGACCGTGCCCGGAGCGAGCGTGTGGACGTAGTGATCGAGGACGTCGAGGTGTACCAGCCGCTCGCGCGACAGATGAACGCACGAGCGCTCCTCGTTGTGCCCGTCCTCGGCGACCAAGGAGCGGTAGGCGTGATCGCGGCTGTGAACAAGCGCGGCGCAGACGACACCTTCTCCGCAGATGACCAGCGTCTCGCAGAGGCGTTTGCCGCCCGGGTGGCCGTCGCGGTTCGCCTCGCGGCAGGCGACGGACAGGAGCGCACCCACTCGCCTGTGGAAGATGAGGCGGGAGCGAGTGCCGAGCTGACATCGCGGGAGATCGAAGTGCTGCGCCATGTCGCCCACGGAATGAGCGACGCGCAGGTTGCGGACAAGCTCGTCGTCAGCCTGCGCACCGTCCACTCCATCTTCGATCCATCTACCGCAAGCTCCAGGTCGGATCGCGGAACGAGGCGGCTCGCTGGGCAGTCGAGCACCGTCTGGTCTAGCAAGGGCCGCCGAGTGTCGCAATCTTCCCGTCTGCTACGGCATCGAGCAGGCGGGAACGAAGGGAACCAACCTGCGTTCGCCTCTCGTCGGTTGATCGGGCTGCTGAGCGCCGATGATCCGGCGACCGAGCTCGACCTGTAGATTCCGGGGATGGCAACCATCGTTCACTTCGAGCTGCCCGCGGACGACGTCGACCGCGCCAAGGGTTTCTGGGAGGGCGTCTTCGGCTGGAACTTCCAGGGCATGGAAGGGCCGTTCGAGTACCTGATGACCCAGGGCGAGGAACCCGTGGGCGCGATCTATCCCGCCCAGGAAGGCGAGCGCGGCCCCATCGTCTACATGGCGACTGAGGAGATCGACGCGACCCTGGCGAAGGTCACGGATGCGGGCGGCGAGGCAGGCGAGAGGCAGCCGATCCCCACAGTCGGCTGGTTCGCGCGCTGCAAGGACACCGAGGGCAACTCGTTCTCGCTCTTCCAGCGCGACGAGTCCGTCCCCGGCGAGCTCGGCGGCTAGGCCAGCAGCCGCGCCGGGTCGAACCAGGCGAGCTCGGGCGCCTCGCGCCCGAGCATCGCCTGCGCGACGAGCTCGCCGCACATCAGGCCGAGCACGTTGCCGTGCCCCGAGTAGCCGCCGGCGACCCAGAGCCGCTCCTCGCCCGGGACGCGGCCGGCGACCGGAAGGAAGTCGAGCACGAGGCCGAAGATCCCCGCCCAGCGATAGTCGACCCGCACCGGCCGCCCGACGAGCCAGGCGACAAACGACTCGAGTGCGCCCTGGATTCCCGGCGTCGTCACCTCGTCGGTGGTGAACTCGTCCTGCAGGGCCGAGTCGCGGAAGCCGCCGGCGAGGATCCGTCCGTCCGGTGTCTGCTGCCAGTAGTCGAACCCGTGTCGGCCGTAGTGGGGGCAGTCGAAGAGCCGCTCCGCGAGCGGCTCCGTGGCGATCATCTGACCTCGGGTCGGGACGATCAGACCTTCGAGCCGCCCGAGCAGGCCACTCGGGTAGCCGTCGGTCGCCACCAGGACGCATTCCGCGTCGAGGTCGGTGAGCGAGCCGACCCGCTCGCGCTCGCGGATCTCCACCCCGGCCTCGGCGGCAAGCGCCGCGAGCCGGCGGACCCAGTGCGCCGGCTGGAGCGCGGCGTCGCCGGGGTGGAAGATCGCGGCCCGGAAGCGACCTGCCATCGGATCGTCCACCCAGTCCGCGACGAAGCCGTCTGCGCGCAGCGCCTCGTACTCGACCGCGAGCGCGTCGCGCTCCTCCTCGTCGTCGGCCAGCCGAAGGCTGCCGGTACGGCGGCACGCGTCACCCGCGAGCGAGGCGATCCGCTCGAGCGCCTCCTCGGTCATCCGCCAGTACCGAGCGGCCTGCTCGCGCCCGATGGTCTCGATCGTGACGTCGTATGGAGCGGCGCCGCCGCGGAGCGCAAAGCCGCCGTTCCGACCGCTCGCGCCGCCTGCGATCTCGCGCGCCTCGTACAGGCGGACCCTACTCCCCGCCTCGGCGAGCGCGAGCGCGGCCGCACAGCCCGTGATCCCGCCGCCGACGATCGCGACGTCGGGCGCGCCCTCGATCGTCCGGCGCGGGATCAGGGGTGCAGGCTCGTCGAGCCAGTAGCTCGTCAGCGGAGCAGAGAGGTCGCCTGGCGCAGCGGCACGAAGGCGAGGTTACCGACGTCGTGAAGGCCCTTGAACGTGTTGTAGGCGTAGACGACGCCCGGCGCCTCGATCTGGACGCCCTCGATCGCCCGCGGGGCAGTGGCGAGTGGAGCGTGGCGTCCGTCGATGAGACGAACCTCGATCACCGTCCGTCCGACCGCATAGACGGCGATCCCCGAGTGGACGTCGAGCCGCGACGCCCCGGCCGCCACCGGCCACCTCTTCAGCAGCGCGCCGGTGTGCGAGTTGTAGACCTCGAGCGTCTTCGTCCTCGTCAGGACGACGAGATAATCCTTGCGCAACGCGATCTCCTTCGCCGACCTGGGGGTGACCGTGAGCAGGAGCCTGCGCGTCTCGGTGTCGTAGATCGCGACCTTGTGATCGACGCGGAGGACCGCGACCCGGTGCAGGTCGAGCGAGGACGCGTAGAGGGAGGGGATCCCGAGCGCGAGCTTCGAGAGGCCGAGCGCGAGCCGCTGCAGGGACGCCTGCACGATGTTCGCGCCCGTATCGGTAGTGAGCCGGTTGACGGCGATCCGGTCGCCGCCGCCGACGAGGTGGTTCAGCCACCCTCCGGCGAGCGTCCCGTCGACGTCCCCGGTGCGGAAGGCGCTCGACACCAGCCGCTCCTTCGCCCGAGAGCCGAGCGTCGCGGCGTAGAGATAGTCGTTGCTCTCGGTGTTGCCACCCTTGTTGACGATCCAGGCGACCCGCAGCCCGGCGACGGCGATCTCGCGAACGCCGGCGCCGGTGCTCGACGAGTCGGCGTCGCAGGTCTTCGGGCCGCTGACGATCGCCCCGCCCTGCGTGAGGACGTTCCAGACGAGGACCTTCGTGCAGCCGGTGGCGCCCTCGCCTTCGACGGCGTAGGCGACCCGCGGGCCGTCCATGGCGAATGACTCGATCGAGCCCCTCGTGTTCTTGATCCGCGGCGACGGAACGGCGGCTTCCGAGGGCAGCACGACGACGAGCGTCGCGAGCAGGAGTGCGAAGAGCCGGCGCATGGGTCGTCGATCATCGCACCGCTGCACGAAAGATCCCTGAAGTTTCCGTAAGCAGTCCGTGCAGCTCGAGCTCGCTGAGCGCGGCGGCCGCCGCGCCAGCCTCGAGCCCGAGCGCGCGGACGAGCTCGTCCGCCGAGTGGGGCCCGTCGCGCAGGCGGCCGAGCACGGCTGCGGCGGGGGGAGTCAGCTCGGGCGGCTCCGGCTCCGGCGGAGCAAGCCCGAACGTCTCGAGGACGTCGGCCGCCGAGCTCGCGACCGTCGCACCCAGACGCAGCAAGGCGTTCGTCCCGGCCGACAGCGCGCTCGTGATCTCGCCGGGAACGGCGAAGACCTCGCGCCCCTCCTCGAGCGCGAGGTCGGCCGTGATCAGCGCGCCGCTGCGCTCCCGCGCCTCGATCACGACGGTCACCTGCGCGAGCCCGGCGACGATTCGGTTTCGCGCCGGAAAGCGCCACGGCGCCGGCTCGACTCCGGGCGCGTACTCGGAGACGACCAGGCCGTCTCGGCAGATGCGGCGCGCCAGCTCGGCGTGGACGGCGGGGTAGTCGCGGTCGACTCCGCAGCCGAGGACGGCAACGGTCTGACCGTCCCCCTCGAGCGCACCGCGGTGCGCCTCGCCGTCGACGCCGCGCGCCATCCCGCTGACGACGACCAACCCGGCGCCGGCGAGCTCGCGCCCGAACATGCGCGCGACATGCGAGCCGTAGGAGGAGCAGGCGCGGGCGCCGACGATCGCGACCGCCGGCCGCGAGAGCAGCTCGACCGGCGCTTGGCCGCGAACGAACAGGCCCGGAGGCGGGTCGAAGATCGCGGCGAGCGAGGGCGGGAAGCAGTCGTCCGACCTTCCGATCCAGCGAAGGCCGGCGTCGGCGAGGCGCGCCCGCAGGCGGGCCTCGTCGAAGCGCCGCGCGAACGGCGCGAAGCCGGGGTCGCGCGTGGAGAGTACGTGGCGGCCGGCCTCGGCCGCGTACGCTGCGAGTGCCAGCTCGCTGACGCCTTCAGCGTCACGACATCGCTTCGCACCCAGAGTGACAGCTTCGCTGTCGCCTCTGTGCTCGGCGTCGTCCCTCACATCCCCTCCAGCTCGCGCGGAGACCGGTAGCCGAGGGCCTCGGCGACGTGCTCCGGAAGGACGGCCTCGTCCCAGGCCAGCGCCGCCGCGGTGCGCGCGACGCGCGCGACCCGAGCACGTCCGCGGCCGGAGAGCGGCAGGCGCTCGACGGCCCGTGACAGGAGCGCGTCCGCCTCGGTCGTCCGGCGCGGCGAGGCGCTCTGCAGTCGCTCGCGTGCTGCGGCGACGCGGTCGGCGACGACCGCCGACGGCTCCGACGGCCCGGCGGCAAGCTCGGTCGCCCGCGGCCGCGGCACTGCGACGACGAGGTCGAAGCGGTCGAGCAGCGCGCGCGAGAGCCTGTCGCGGTAGCAGGCGAGGCGTTGGGGCGAGCAGGAGCATTCCTGCGCGGGGTCGCCGCGCGCACCGCAGGGGCAGAGGTTCATCGTCGCGACCAGCTGGAACCGCGCCGGGTAGACCGCGCGCCCCTCCGCGCGCGCCACCCCGACGGTGCCGTCCTCGATCGGCTGGCGGAGCGCCTCCAGCGCAGGCCGCATGAACTCCGGAAGCTCGTCGAGCAGCAGGACGCCGCGGTGAGCCAGGCTGACCTCGCCCGGCCGTGCGGCGCGCCCACCTCCGACAAGCGCT
>JBKPCT010000005.1:0-30265 GCA_046727515.1 Actinomycetota bacterium
CATGCCGGGGGAGCTGGCGGAGCTGCTGCGCGCGCGGTCGGGCGAGGCGCTCGAGCTGCACGCCGAGTACGTCAACCCGCAGATGATCCGCGTGCTGCGGACGATCGGGTTCGACCGCGACTGGGCCCGCACCGAGGGCGCCTACCTCTACGACGCGGACGGGGAGCGGTACCTCGACTGGCTCGGCGGCTTCGGCATGTTCAACGTCGGCCGGAACAACCCGCGCGTCCGCGAGTGGCTCGTCGAGGCGATGGAGCTGCAGACGCCGAACGCGCCGCAGATGGGGATCTCGCCGGTCACGCCGCTCCTGGCCGAGGAGCTCGTCCGCCGCGCGCCCGCGTCGATCGGGAAGGCGTTGTTCACGAACAGCGGCACCGAGTCGGTCGAGGCGGCGCTGAAGCTCGGCCGCGCCGCGACCGGCCGCGGGCGGGTGGTCTGCGTCGAGCATGCCTTCCACGGTCTGACCCTCGGCTCGCTCTCGGTCAACGGCGAGGCGGCGTTCACCGATCGGTTCGGCCCGTACCTGCCCGGCATTGCGCGCGTTCCGTTCGACGACCTCGGCGCGCTCGAGGCCGAGCTGCAGCGCGAGGACGTCGCGCTGTTCATCGTCGAGCCGCTCCTCGGCAAGGGCGTCGTGCTCCCGTCGGACGGCTACCTCGCCGGGGCGCAGGAGCTCTGCCGCCGCTACGGGACGCTCTTCTGCCTCGACGAGGTGCAGACCGGCTTCGGCCGCACCGGCCGGATGTTCGCCGCCGAGCACTGGGGCCTCCAACCGGACCTGATGCCGGTCGCGAAGTCGCTCTCCGGCGGCTACGTGCCGGTCGGTGCGCTGTTGATGAGCGACTCGGTGTACGACGCGGTCTTCGACTCGCTCGAGCACGCGTTCAGCCACGGCTCCACTTTTGCGCCGAACGACTACGCGATGGTCGCCGGGCTGGCGACTCTGAGGGAGCTCGACGACCGGAGCCTTGTCGAGGCCGCGGCGCAGTTCGGCAAGCTGCTGCTCGAGCGGACTCGACCGCTCCTCGACCGTCACCAGGTCGCGAAGGATGTCCGCGGGCTGGGGCTGATGTGGGCGATCGAGTTCGGGGAGCCCGAGTCGGGGCGTACGACATGGCGCATGCTGGAGCGTATGCAGCCGGGAATCTTCGCCCAGCTCGTCGTCGTGCCCCTCTTCACCGAGCACCGGATTCTCAGCCAGGTCGCGGGCCACAGGGTGAACGTCGTCAAGGGGCTGCCTGCGTTGACGATCTCCGAGGACGACGTCGACTGGTTCGCAAGCGCCCTCGACGAGGTCGTCGGCGAGGCGCAGAAGATGAGACGGGCGATGACGAGCTTCGCCATCCGCGCCGCCCGCGCGGGTCGAGGACGGAAGAGGGCGGGCGCTACAGCTCGCTGACCTCGACGTGGCGCTCGGCGATGCAGCCGTTCGCCCACCGCTCGGCGATCGCGACGAGTCGACCGGCGAGCTCGCCGACTTTGAAATCGTCGAGCGGCAGCATCGTGCTCGGCACCTCGATCCGCACCTGGTGCACCTCGGCCTCGGTCTCGGGGCCGATCTCGTAGCGGTTCTCGGAGGAGATCTCGGCGCTGCCGATCTCGGGGAGCAACGCGTTGCCGAGCTCCTCGATCTCGGCGGCGGTCGCCTCGCGGCCGGCGAACATCCCGAAGTTGACGCGGATCTCCAGCCCGGGCTGCTCGGGCGAGCGCACAGGAAACGCAAGCAGACTGCTCATCTCCTCGTAGCCTTGCCCCGCCTTCGAAAATGCCTAACCCTCGCGCGGGACCCAGCGGAAGCCCCGCACGGTGATGACGAGGACTGCCGCCAGCCCCCACGCGGCGACGACGGCGGCCGATTCCCAGCTCGACCAGATCGTCTGGTCTCGCAACACGACGTCGCGCATCAGCCTGATGAAGTACGTGAGCGGTAGGACCTCGGCGATCACCTCCAGGAAGCGCGGGTACTCGTGCGGCGAGACGAACGCGCCGGACAGGAATGCCATCGGCAGGTAGATCGCGTTCACGACGGCGGACGCGCCCTCGGCGGAACGGATCCAGCCGGCCAGCGCGATCCCGAGGGCGGCGAACGACATCGCCCCGAGCAGGAGGCCGAGTACGAGCGAGAACCACTGGATCGCAAGCTCGATGTCGAAGACCACGCGGCCGAGAAAGAGCAGCGCCGCCGCCTCGACGGCGAACACGAGCACGGTGGAGACGATCACGGCGGCGAGGTAGCTCCCCGGCGGAAGTGGCGTGGCGCGGAGCCGCTTGAGGATTCCGCTCTCGCGGCGCAGGACCAGGACGATCGCCAGCCCCGCGAACGCCGTCGACGCCAGTCCGTAGCCGAGGATTCCGGCCAGCAGGTACGACGACGCTTTCACGCCCTCGCCCTTGACCACGTCGTCCCCGTACACGGAGTCGAGCAGGACGAAGAGCAGAATGGGGAACAGGAAGGTAAAGAAGGCGAGCTCGCGGCTGCGCCAGTACAGGCGCTGCTCTGCTCTCAGCTCGTGCACAAAGAGCGTCACTCGCGGTCCTCGGTCAGCGAGAGGTAGACCTCCTCGAGCGTCGGGCGGCGCACGGTGAGCCCGTCGAGCTCGCGGCCCTCGGCGAGCGCCTGCGCAGTCAGCTCGTGCAGGACTCTCGTCGGCTCCTGGGTCGAGACGACGACCTCCTTGCCGTCGCGGCGGTAGCGGATCTCCGTCGGCGGTGCCGCTCCCGAGAGCTCCTCGGGCCGCCCGATCGCCACGATCGTCCCTTCCCGGAGGACGGCCACGCGGTCGGAGAGTTGCTCGGCCTCGTCGAGGTAGTGCGTCGTCAGGAGGACCGTCTTCCCGAGCGTGCGCAGCGAGCGGATCACGTCCCACGCGGCGCGGCGGGCGGCGGGGTCGAAGCCGGTGGTCGGCTCGTCGAGGAAGAGCACGTCCGGGTCGCCGATCAGACCGAGCCCGAGGTCGAGCCGCCGCTTCTGCCCGCCGGAGAGCATCCGAGCTCGAGCCTCGCGCTTTTCCGTCAGGCCGACGAGCTCGATCACCCGATCGATTTCCAGCGGGTGCTCGTAGTAGCCGGCGAAGAGCTCGAGGCTCTCAGTCACTGTCAGATTCTGGTACAGCGCGCCGGACTGGAGGACGACCCCGATGCGTTGGCGCCAGTCGAGGCCTGCGTGCGCCGGATCCACTCCGAGCACCGAGACCTCGCCGCCGTCCCGGGTCCGATAGCCCTCGAGGATCTCGACCGTGGTCGTCTTGCCGGCGCCGTTCGGCCCGAGCAGGCCGAAGACCTCGCCCGTCTCGATCTGGAAGTCGATCCCGCGGAGCGCCTCGTACGAGCCGTACGACTTGTGGAGGTCCGTCACGCTGATCGCGGTCATGATCTATCTGGGAAGCGAGCTACGTCGACATCTACCGGGAGCGAGTTCGGGCTCGAGTTCCTCGAGCTCGCCGGCTGGTGCGCCCGCGTCGAACGGCGGCTTACTCGTCAAGGTCGAGCACCGCGAGTCCGGCCGGCGGGAACGCCGGCGCGGGAGCGCCGCTGAGCTCGGCTGCGATCTCGCCGCAGTCCGGTTGGTGGCAGACGACGACGACCGCGTCGCCGCGTCCGCCGACGGCGTCGCGGACGTCCTCGGCGGATGCGCCTGGAGCGAGCCGCTCGTCAGGCTCCGGCTCGCAGTCGAGCGACCGCGCGAGCTCGGCCCCGGTCTGACGCGCGCGCAGTAGGGGACTCGTCAGGATCGCGTCCGGGCGGATGCCCTCGGCGGCGAGGCGGGCGCCCAACGCCCGCGCCGCCTCCCGGCCGGCGGCCGTCAGCGGGCGCAAATCGTCCGGCTCGCCCGGTGCGGCCTCCGCGTGGCGTACGAGGTAGAGGCGCAACGGCCACGCAAATCTACCTTCGGGGCGGAGTACTCGGCGGTCTAAACTCGGCGGGTGGCGAGCTTCCGCTACGTCGTCTGCGACGTCTTCACCGACACCCCGCTGGCGGGGAACCAGCTCGCCGTCTTCACCGACGCCCGGGAGATCCCGGAGGACCGGCTCCAGCCGCTCGCCCGCGAGATCAACTTCTCCGAGACGGTCTTTGTCTACCCGGGGTCCGACGACGCGCACGCCCGGATTCGCATCTTCACTCCCGGCATCGAGGTCCCCTTCGCGGGTCATCCGACGCTCGGCAGCGCGTTCGTGCTCGGCGCGCCGCTCCAGCTCGAGGTGATCCGCCTCGAGACCGGACAGGGGATCGTGCCCGTTCGGCTCGAGCGCGAAGGTGCCAGGATCGTCTTCGGCCGGATGGAGCAGCCGCTGCCGACCGTCCGGCCCTACGCGGACGAGGCAGCGTTGTTGGCCGCGCTCGGCGTCCGGCGCTCGGAGCTGCCGGTCGAGGTCTACGACAACGGCCTCCACCACGTCTTCGTCACGTTCGCCTCAGAGGGCGAGGTCGCCGTGCTGCGGCCGGACCTCGGCCGGCTCGCCGACGTCGGCGAGGTGCTCGGCGTGAACACGATCGCCGGCACCGGCGCGCAGTGGAAGACGCGCGTGTTCTTCCCGAGCGGCGGGGTCGCCGAGGATCCCGCGACCGGCTCGGCGGCCGGCCCCCTCGCGCTGCACGTCGCCCGGCACGGCCGGATCCCGTTCGGCGACGAGATCGAGATCACGCAGGGCGTCGAGATCGGCCGCCCTTCGACGCTCTACGCGCGCGTGGACGGAAGCGCCGAGCAGGTCGAGCGCGTCGAGGTCGGCGGCTCGGCGGTCGTCGTCGCGCGCGGCGAGTTCAACCTTTGAGGGCCGGCTAGATCGAGACCGCCTCGATCTCCGGGAGCTCGAAGGCCAGCCCCCGCCAGAACCGGCCCCCATCACGCGAGAGATAGAGCCTGTTCCGAGAGGCGTAGAGGACGAGATCGGGATCCTCGGCCGAGATCGCGACCGCGCGGCCGGCGGGTAGGCCGCGGCCGGCGTCCCGCCAGGTGCGGCCGGCGTCGTGGGAGACGAGGACCGGCGGCTTTGCGTCGACGACGGCGACGACGGTGGAGCCCGCGGCCGCGGCCGCGACGACGCGCGGGAGCGAGACCGACGGCTGCGGGACGGACTCGATCGTCCGGGCCGCGTCGAGCTCGAGGACCGTCTCCTCGTCGACGTCGACGACGGCGAGCCCGTCGGCCGTCTGGACGTGTGCAATCACTTGGCCCTCCCCGCGAGCACGTCGGCGACGAGCGCCGACGCCCGCCGCGCCGCTGCGGTCGGCGCTGCCCCGCGGCTGCGCGCCGCGATGTAGACGGCCGCGAATGCGTCGCCGGCGCCCGTCGGGTCCGCGCTCTCGACGCGCCTGGCGCGGACGAGCTCGGCGATCCCTTCGTGGAAGACGATGCAGCCGCGCGAGCCGAGCGTCACGACGACCTCGGGTACCCCGAGCCGCGCAAGGGCGCGCTCGTCGAGGCCGTCGACGAGCAGGGCGGCCTCGTGCCCGGCGAGCTTGAGCACGGAGATCGAGCGCAGCACTGCGGGATCGTAGTCCGCGTCCGGCTCGAGCGGACCGATGCGCCCCGGGCGGACGAGACCCTGGCCGTCGAGCGACACGTGCCGCCTGCGGGCGAGGGCGCCGAGGGTCTCGGCGGGGAAGTCGCTGCGCGCGAGCGGCGCCACGTGCACCCACGGCGCTCCGGCGACCCGTACTTCGTCCGGCGTCCAGGGGTCGGCAACCGCGTCGACGAGCATCTGCGGGCGCTCGCCGTCGTAGTCGATCGTGAACGCCGCAGTTGCGGCAGAGTCACGCCAGACCACGGGGAGACCGAGCCGGATGAGGCGCGGGACGATCAGCGGCCGATCGGTCGCCGCGCATTTGGCGACGATTGTCGCCCGGACGCCGAGCGCGCGGAGGGCGCGGGCGGCATAGTAGGGGCCGCCGCCGATGCGCGGCGGCCCCCCCGAGACTCGATCGAGCGAGATGGAGCCGACGACGGCGACGGTCACTGCGCGCGCCGGGCCAGGCGGCCGAGCAGGACGACGAGAGTGACGGCCGCCGCGACGCCGACGGCGTGCAGCGCGATCCCGCCTCCGGCTGGCAGGGCGGCGACGGCGAGAACGGCGGCCCCGAGAGCGATTGCGGCGACCGCCAGTGCGACGAGAGCGACGATCCGGAAGAGCGCCAGCTCGCGGGTGCCGGGGGCACGGCGCTCCATCGCCCCGAACGCGAGCTCTGCGGCGACGAGGAAGCCCGCGCCGTACAGCGGCGCGCGCTGGTCGACCGTGGAGCCGCGGACGAGGAAGAAGCCTGCGTACTCCGCTCCGAGCAGGACCACCGCCGCGACGGTGAGACGCGGGGACCGCAGCACGATCGCCACCGCCAGCGCGAGGGTCGCCGCGGCCCCGCCGGCGGCGAGCAGCCCCCGGAGCCGCTCCGCGTCGACGGCGGCATGCGTCGCGAGCGCGGCGACGGCGAGGACGGCCGCCGTGCCCAGGATCAGACGCGCGCGAGCCTGGCGTGGCGCCGGTATGCCGTCACCTCCTCCAGCGCCCCAGCCAGGGGCTCGCCGTCCCGCCACTCGGCGACCGCTACTCCGGCGGCGAGGTATTCCGCACGCAGCGCTTCCCGCCGGAGCTTCCAGAGCCTGTGGGCGACGTCTCGAGCGCGCCCGCGCCCGGGGTCGACGAACGGCAGGGGCGAGATCTCGACGACCGCGAGGTCGAAGCCGCGGGCGCGCAGGTCGAGTAGCGCCCCGACGGCGCGCTCGTCGAGCAGCGGCGTGAGCGCGATCACGAGCGCCTGCGGCGGCAACGTCCGGACCGGGACGATGTCGATCGACTTCCACGCGTAGCTGAGCAGGATCCTCGTGTCGAGCAGCGCTTCGACGATGCGGTACAGCTGCGCCGGGCCCGTCCCGGGCACGAGCCAACGGAGCGTTCCGCCGAAGGAGACGAGCCCGACGCGGTCGCGCCGGCGGAGGTAGCGCTCCGCGAGCGCCGCCGCAGCGCGAACCGCGGGCTCGATCGTCCCGTGGGCGCCGCGCCGGGCCTCGATGAAGCTGTCCAGGAAGAGCACGACGTCCGAGTTGCGCTCGGGGTGCTGCTCGTTGACCCACAGCTCGCCGCGCCTCGCGCTCGCCCGCCAGTTGACCCGCCGGACACGGTCGCCGAACGCGAACGGCCGGAGGTCGGCGAACTCGATCCCTTCGCCCCGCCGGCGCGAGAGCTCGTCGCCGCTGGAGAGCTGCGTCTCCGCGGGGCGGAGGAGCGAGCGCAGCGCCTCCGGGCGCGGGTAGGCGCGAAGGGTCATGTCCGGGGACTGTCCCCGGACATGGCCGGTCCAGACGAAGAGGCCGAGGAGGTCGCGCGCCCGCAGGTCGATCTCGCCGAGGTCGAAGACGCCCCAGCGGTCGGCGCGCAGACGCAGCTCGAAGGTCGCCGGCCGTGCCGGCGAGACGTGGGTCGCGGCGGGATTTCGACCCTCTGCGACCGCGAGCGCTGGCGGAAGGGCGAGCCGGACCTCCGCCCGCTGGACGAGATGGGCGGCAGTGAGCTGGATCACGGCGGTCACCTCATCGCCCTCGAGCACACGGTCTCGGTCGATTCCGACCTCGACCTCGAGCTCCGGGTCGGCGGCGAGGACGAGCGCGGCCGCGACCATCCCGAGGAACGGCAGCGCGATCGCCGCGAGCTCGGGTCGGCCGGTGACAAGGGCGCCGAGCAGGCCGAGCCCGCCGAGCGCGGCGTATGCGGCGAGCTTCGGCGATGCCCACCGGGTCACGCCGGCCGGATCACCCTGTGCGAAGGTGGACGTCCTCGGCCGGCGGCGTCGGCACCGTCTCGAGCTGCTCGCGGACGACGTCTTCCGGCCGGACTCGCTGGACCCAGAGCTCGGGCTTGAGCGAGAGCCGGTGGGCGAGCGCGGGCACGGCGACTGCCTTGACGTCGTCGGGGACGACGAAGTCGCGGCCGTCGAGCACGGCCTTGGCACGCGCGAGCTTGAGGAGCGCGAGGCTCCCGCGCGGGCTCGCGCCGACCTGGACACTGCGGCTCTCGCGGGTCGCACGGACGATGTCGACGATGTAGTAGCCGATGCTCGGCGAGACGTGCACGTCCTCGAGCGCCTGCTGCATCGCGAGCAGCGTCTCTCCGTCGACGACCGGACTGAGCTCGACCTCGTCGGTCCGGCGCGCGCGCCGCTGGTCGAGCACGCCGAGCTCGTCCCGCCGGGCCGGATAGCCGACGCTCATCCGGAGCAGGAACCGGTCGAGCTGCGCCTCCGGCAGCGGGTACGTGCCCTCGTACTCGATCGGGTTCTGGGTCGCGAGCACAAGGAACGGCCGGTCGAGCTGCCGCGTCTGGCCTTCCGAGGTCACCTGGCGCTCCTGCATCGCCTCCAGCAGGGCGGCCTGCGTCTTCGGCGGCGCCCGGTTGATCTCGTCCGCGAGCAGGAGGTTGGCGAAGATCGGCCCGGGGCGGAACTCGAACG
This sequence comes from Actinomycetota bacterium, assembly GCA_046727515.1. Classification (GTDB taxonomy): domain Bacteria; phylum Actinomycetota; class Thermoleophilia; order Gaiellales; family Gaiellaceae; genus DATBLE01. The sequence continues at coordinate 8,437 of JBKPCT010000005.1, forward strand.
ACGCCGTTCGCTGGTCGAAGATCGATGATCCCGTCACGTCCGAGGGCATCAGGTCGGGGGTGAACTGGATCCGGGAGAAGCGGAGGTCGGCGACCTGGGCGAACGACCGTGCGATCAGCGTCTTCGCCAGGCCCGGGTAGTCCTCGATCAGGACATGCCCGTCCGCGAGCACCCCCAGGAGGACGAGCCGGAGCGCGTCTCGCTTACCGACGACGGCCTGCGCCAGCTCGTCCAGGATGGCGCCGGCGCGTGCGGCCACCTCATCGAGGTTCACAGCTGCTCCAGTGCGTCGACGACGGCCGCGATCGCAGGCAGGTTGCGCGCTCGAGACGTCGATTGGGGGCGCGGGCGGTCGGGCCTGAGCAGCTCCCAGGCGGCCGGGCCGAGGGCGCCCGCTGCCGCGCCGTCGGGCGCGTCGAGCTCGATGCCGCGGGCACGCAGCTTGGCCTCGGCGATCCGTCGCAGCCTCGGTCGCAGGCGGAAATAGAGGTCGAAGTCCGACTCGGCCCCGAGCTGCACGGCGGTCTCGAGCTCCTCGAGGTCGGCCGGCCGCTCGTCCGGTCGTACCGGCGGCGGCTCGTCGATCGCTGAGGGCGGCTCGACCGGCAGCCGCCCGACCGTTGCGCGGAGCGTCGCGCCGACGGCGACTGCGCCGATCGCGAGGAACCAGGCGTCGAGTGCGAGCGCCCGCTCGCCGGGAACGGCGACGAGCACCACGACCAGGGCGAGGGTCGTCGCCACCCCGGTGGCGACGGCTTGCCTCGGTGTCCTCATTCCGGCTCGGGCTCCCGAAGCTCGTCACGGAGGGCCGCGAGGGCCTCGATCGCCTCCGCCTTCATCGTCGCGTCGACGTCATGGGGGCTGAACTTCGCACGCTCGAACAGCGCTGTCAGCCGCTCCACCGAGGGGGCGCCCGCCCCGACGGCCGGGAGCGTGCGCGCCAGGTACTCGCGCGGCGCTTCCGCCCTGCGCCGGCCGAGCCCGGCGAGCGACAGCGCACGCTCCATGCGGGCGTAGGCCGCGATCACCGCCCGCCGCGCATCTGGCTCGGCACGGAGATCGTCGAGCGACTCGTCGAGCGCGACGAGCAGCGCCTCGGCGGCTTCTGCGCCCAGGGTCTTCCTCGGGATGCGGCGGCGCCACAGGATCACGCCCGCCGCGGTCAGACCGAGGACCGTGAGACCGCCGACGACTGCAACGGGGGCCCAGTCGAAGCGCGCCGGCGTGCCGCCGGGCACGCGGTGTGGGCTGGGTCCAGGCTTGTGGGCTGGAGGGTTCACGGGCCGGCTCCTCAGATTGGCCCGGTGGATCGTCGAGATGAGCGCGAACGTCACGACGAGGAACAGGAAGAGGGTGACGATCGTGCGCCACAGGCTGGCCCGCGGCGGCGCCGTCCACTTGCCGCCCTGATGCGCGACGACTGCCAGGTAGATCCCCGCGAAGAGGATGGCGCCGAACACGACCAGGACGAGCAGGAGCAGGTACTCGAGGAGGGCATCGGTCGAGACCGCATTCGTCGAGCCGCCGCCGGGTCCGTGGGCCCGGCTCGCGAGCGCGACGACCGCGGTGAGGCCGAGGAGCGCCGTTCCGAGCACTGCTGCCCGGCGGGGGACGCCGCTGCGCATCGGGCAATCGTACGAGAACGACGCGTGGGTCTAGCTCTCGGCGAAGGCCGCCCGCGGCCGCCGTGCGACCACGCCCGCGACCGCGGCGAGCGCGAACGCGGCGGCGAAGCTAGGAATCGAAGCGCTGACGTCGTACGGCGCCGTGTCGTGGTGGATGAACGACAGCCACCAGTGGGGGCCGTTCGGGTACAGCCACTGGTAGAGCGTGAACCCGGCGAGCCACGCCCCGATCTGGGCGGGACGCAAGGCGGGCGCTGCGAAGAAGCGGTCGGAGGTGTAGCGCATCCCGGACAGCAGCCAGTCGGCGACCAGCACGCCGAGAAGCGGGACGAAGAACGAGCCGAGCAGGAACAGGAACGTCTCGTAGCTGCGCAGGTCGATCCAGAGCGCGCCGCCCGTGGCAACGGCGGACGACAGCAGGATCAGGAGCCGCTGCGGGACGGCGGGGAACAGGTTCTGGAGCGAGACCGCGGCCGAGTACGTGTTCGCGAACGCCTCGTCCGTCTCGTCGACGGTCAGGGCGAGCAGCGCGAGCGCAGCCGCCGCGCCGCCGCCTGCGATCGCGACCAGGATCAGCTCCGGATGGTCCGGATCGAGGCCGCGCGAGAGGACGAGCACCGAGCCGAAGCCGAACTGGAAGAACGTCGGGAGGAGGTATCCGACGCCGACTCCGAAGAATGCGCTGCGCCGGTCGCGCGAGAAGCGCGTGTAGTCCGCGACGAGCGGAGCCCAGGAGACCGTGACCGCTATGACGATGTCGACGGCCGCCCAGAAAGAGCCGTGGTGCCCCTTGCCCGACCACACATCGTGGGAGCCCGCGCCGTCGAGGATCCACCAGGTCAGGTAGACGAGCGAGGCGGCCACCGCCCAGATCGCGAGCTTGCGGACGTAGCGGCGCACGAATCCGATCGGGCCGAGGAGCGCGAGGGCCGCGGTCAGCGCGCCGAAGAGGAGCGTCCAGACCCAGGTCGCCTTGAAGCCGAACAGCTTGTCGCAGAGCAGGCCGGCCGCCGTCGCGATCACGATCAGCTCGAAGATCGCCCAGCCGAAGCACTGGAGCACGTTCAGGACCGTCGCGAGGTACGAGCCGCGGTGGCCGAGCGGCGCCCGCTGCAGGACCATCGTCGGCACGCGACCGTCGGCGCCGATCGCGCCTGCGACCGCGAGCAGGAAGTTGCCGATCACGCCCCCGACGAGAGTCGCGAGGAGCGCCTTGCCGAGCGAGAGATCGAAGAAGCCGGGGAGGACGAGGACGAGGAGCGAGATGCCGAGGTTCGTCCAGAGGAGCAGCGTGTCCACCGGGCCGAGCACGCGTAGCCGGTCCGGTACGGGCTCGATCCCCCAAGCTGGCGCCTCTCTTGCCAAATCCACGCTCCCTTCGCCGGTACGAACCGGATCAGGTTCAACGGGTGTCATCTCAGCCCGGCGCTGCCGGGCACCCCGGTGGAGGGAGTCTACCGAGCGCCGCGCATCAGAGCCTTCCGCCGCCGCGACCGACATGGGCGGGCGCGGCACACGCCGGCCGCAGAGGTGCGAGCGGGCAGGGAAGGGGGCCCACGGGGGAAACCGGCTGTTTCCCCCGTGCTATGCGAGCGGGTAGGGAAGGGGGCCCACGGGGGAAACCGGCTGTTTCCCCCGTGCTACTATGCAATGCCTATGCAGCATCGCTACACCGCGGCTGAGGCCGCACGCGCGCTCGGGATCAGCCTCGACACGCTCCGGCGCTGGGATCGGGCCGGACGGATCCGGACCGAGCGCGACTCGGCTAATCGCCGCCTCGTCCCCGCGTCCGAGATCGCGCGCCTGCGCGGCCAGGACGGCGAGCAGATGAGCGCACGCAACCACTTCCGCGGGATCGTCCGCGACGTCAAGGTCGAGGGCCTGCTCGCCCAGGTCGAGCTCGACGTCACCGAGCCCGCCCGGGTGGTCGCGATCATCACGCGCGACGCCGCCGAGGAGCTCGGCCTGCGACCCGGGATCGGCGCGTCGGCGGTCGTCAAGGCGACCTCGGTGATGGTCGAGCTGCGGTGAGGCGGGCTGCGTTCACCGCGTTCAGCGCAGTCGCGACCGTGCTCGCGCTCGGCTTCCTGCTGCTGCCGGTGCTCGCGATCTTCCTGCGCGTCTCGCCGGGCGACCTGCTCGCAAGGCTCGACGACGAGGTTGTCCGCGACGCGCTCGTCGTCACAGCGACGACGAACGGGATCGCGTTCGGGATTACGCTGCTCGTCGGCACGCCCGCGGCCTACCTGCTCGCAACCCGGCGGTTCCGCGGACGCGCACTCGTCGTCACGCTCTGCGAGCTGCCGCTCGTCCTGCCGCCCGCCGTGGCCGGAATCGGGCTGCTCGCCGCGTTCGGGCGGCTCGGGCTGCTGGGGGACACGCTCGACGCCCTCGGCGTGCGGATCGGCTTCACGCAGGCTGCCGTCGTCCTCGCTCTCCTCTTCGTCGCCGGGCCGTTCTACCTCCGGCCCGCGATTGCCGCCTTCGAGTCCGTCGATCCGACGCTGCTCGCCGCGGCACGCACGCTGGGCGCGGGTCCCGGCCGGACGTTCGCCCGGGTCGCGCTGCCGCTCGCCGGTGACGGGCTGACCGCCGCCGCCGCGCTCTCGCTCGCGCGCGGGATCGGCGAGTTCGGCGCGACGATCATGTTCGCCGGCAGCCTGCAGGGTGTGACGCAGACGCTCTCGCTTGCGATCTACGCGCAGTTCGACGTCGACTTCACCCAGGCCCTCGCGATGGGCGCGTTGCTCGTCGTGCTCAGCGCGGCCGTTCTGCTCGCGATCAAGATGGTGCCGGTATGGCGGCGCTCGTCCTCGATGTCGCCTGCCCTCTACGCTCCTTCGAGCTTGCGCTAGCGCTCGAGGTCGAGCGGGAGACGCTCGCGCTCGTCGGGCCTTCGGGAGCGGGGAAGACGACCGCGCTGCGGGCGATCGCCGGTCTCGTCAGACCGAGCCGCGGGCGTGTCGTGCTCGGCGACGAGACACTCTTCGACGCGGAGCGAGGGGTCGACCTCCCGCCGGAGGAGCGGCGGGTCGGGCTCGTCTTCCAGGAGTACGCCCTGTTCCCGCATCTCTCCGTCGAGGCCAACGTCGCCTTCGGCGGCCGCGCGCGGGCGCGTGAGCTACTGGACCGCTTCGGGATCGCGCACCTCGCGCGCGCGCGGCCGGAAGACCTCTCGGGCGGCGAGCGGCAGCGGGTCGCGCTCGCTCGGGCGCTCGCCCGCGACCCAGCCGTGCTGCTGCTCGACGAGCCGATGGCCGCCCTCGACGCGCACACGCGGGCCGGGGTGCGGGCCGAGTTGCAGGAGCTCCTGCGCGAGCTGGGGCTGCCGACGATCCTCGTCACCCACGACTTCGAGGACGCGGCGGCGCTCGCCGACCGCGTCGGCGTCCTGTCGGAAGGCCGCGTCCTCCAGCTGGGCTCGCCCGACGAGCTCGTCGCCGCGCCCGCCGACGCGTTCGTCGCGGGCTTCACCGGCGGCAACCTGCTGCACGGCTTCGCGCGGCCGGCCCGCGACGGGTTGACCGAGGTCGTGCTCGACGGCGGCGCGGTCGTCTTCTCGACGGAGCGGGGCGAGGGTCGCGTCGGGGTCGTCGTCTATCCGTGGGAGGTCTCGATCGCGCCCGCCGATGCGATGCCCGCCGACTCGGCTCTGAACCACGTCAGCGCACCGATCTCGTCGGTGGTGACGCTCGGGAACCGGGTGCGTGTCCGGGTGGGCCCGCTCGTCGGAGAGGTCACGACCGCCTCGGCGGAGCGCCTCGCCCTCGAGCGGGGCGAGATCGTCGTCGCCTCGTTCAAGGCGACGGGAGCGCGCCTCGTGCCCCTGCGCGACGCCTGATCCAAACGGACCGCGGTTCAGCGGCGACGGCGTGGGAAAGAGGCGCGCATGCTGCACCCCGCGAGCCCGCAGCAGCACGACATCACAACGCTCTTCTGGGTGATGACCGGTGTTGCCGGCTTTGGCATCGCACTGATCGTGTTCCTGCTCTGGCTCGGGTGGGCGCGCCGGAAGCGCGAGGGTTTGCCCGGCGGCGGGGGGGAGCGCGCTGGAATCGGGCTGCTGCTCCTCCTCGGTGTGGTGGCGCCGATCGTCAGCCTGTCGGCGCTCTTCGTCTGGTCGGACGTCTTCGTCCTGCGGGCGACCTCGGCACCGAAGCCCTCCTCTGCGTCGCTGACCGTGGAGGTGATCGGCCACCAGTGGTGGTGGGAGGTGCGTTACCCGGGTACGCGCGCCGTGACCGCGAACGAGATCCACATCCCCGCCGGCGAGCGCGTGAACGTTGTCGGCCGGAGCGCCGATGTCATCCACTCGTTCTGGGTTCCCGCGTTGAACCGCAAGATCGACCTGATCCCGGGACGGACGAACCGGATCCTCCTCGACGCGACGGGCCCCGGCCGGTTCCGGGGCCAGTGCTACGAGTTCTGCGGTCTCCAGCACGCGCACATGGGACTCTGGCTCGTCGCCGACCCGCCGGCCCGCTTCCGCGCGTGGCTCGCGAACCAGGAGCGAGACGCGACAGCGGGCGGCGAGGGGCGCGACGCCTTTGTCGCCGAGGCCTGCTCGAGCTGCCACCGGATCCGCGGGACGCCGGCGCAGGGCGACGTCGGGCCCGATCTGACGCACGTCGCGTCACGCCAGACGATCGCGGGGGCGCTGCTCACCAACACGGCGTCCGAGCTCGCCGCCTGGATCACCGACCCGCAGCACTTCAAGCCGGCGAACCAGATGCCCGCGCTCGGGCTGCCCGAGACCGAGATCCGCTCGATCGTCGCCTACCTGGCGAAGTTGCGGTGACGACCGCCCCCGCCCCCGTCTCCGCCCCGGCTCGGCTGGAGCTCGCATGGGAGGAGTCGCGGGGCGTGCTCGGGTGGCTGACGACGGTCGACCACAAGCGGCTCGGCCTCCTCTTCTTCTTCACCTCGCTCGCGTTCTTCGCCGCCGGCGGGGTCGAGGCGCTGCTCGTCCGGACCCAGCTCGCCGGCGCGAACCAGCACGTCCTCGGGCCGAAGCGCTTCGACCAGCTGATGACCATGCACGGGACGACGATGATCTTCCTCTTCGTCGTGCCCATGGGGCTCGGCGCGTTCGGGAACTACCTCGTGCCGCTGATGGTCGGCGCGCGCGACCTCGCGTTCCCGCGGCTGAACGCGCTCTCGTACTGGATCTACCTCGCCTCGGGCCTGTTCGTCTACATGGGTCTGCTCATCGGCCAGGCGCCCGACCAGGGCTGGTTCAGCTACGTGCCGCTCGCGCAGAAGGAGTACTCACCCAGCTACGGCGTCGACTTCTACGCGCTCGGGCTGATCTTCGCCGGGATGTCGACCACGGCGACAGCGATCAACCTGGTGACCACGCTCTTCAAGCTGCGCGCGCCCGGGATGTCGTTGAACCGGATGCCGCTCTTCTGCTACGCGCAGCTCGCCGGTGCGGGATCGGCGCTGATCCTCCTGCCGCCGCTGACGCTCGACCTCGTCCTGCTCGAGCTGCAGCGGAAGGCGGGGTTCCACTTCTTCGACGTCGCCGGCGGCGGCAGCCCGCTCCTCTGGCAGCACCTCTTCTGGCTCTTCGGCCACCCCGAGGTGTACCTGATCGTTCTCCCCGCGTTCGGGATCACGACCTCGATCATCCCGACCTTCGCGCGCCGGAAGATGCTCGCCGCGCCGCTGGTCGCGCTCGCCGAGCTGCTCGTCGCCTTCATCGGCTTCGGCGTCTGGGCGCACCACATGTTCACCGTCGGCATCCCGAACTCCGCCCTCGCCTTCTTCGCCGCAGCGACGTTCATGGTCGTGATCCCGTCGACCATCCAGATCTACGCCTGGCTGTTCACCGTCAACCTCGGCCGGCCGCGGTTCAAGGTGCCGCTCCTCTTCGTCGGCGCGTTTATCGTCTTCTTCGTCATCGGCGGCCTCTCCGGGATCATGTTCGCTGCGGTCCCGTTCGACCAGGCGACCACGGACACGTACTTCGTCGTCGCCCACTTCCACTTCGTCATCTTCGGGGCGGCCGTGTTCCCGATCCTCGGCGGGATCTTCTACTGGTTCCCGAAGGTCACGGGCCGGATGTACCACGAGGGCTGGGCGCAGGTCGCGTTCTGGCTCACCTTCGTCGGGACGGCGCTGACGTTCTTCCCGATGCACATCGTCGGGCTGCTCGGGATGCCGCGGCGCGTGTACACGTACTCGGGCGGCCTCGGCTGGGATGCCTACAACCTCGCGGAGACGATCGGCGCCTTCGTGCTCACGGCCGGGCTCGTGCTGATGGCGGCGAACCTCTGGTGGAGCAGGCGGCACGGGCCGCTCGCCGGGCCGAACCCGTTCGGGGCGCCGTCGCTGGAATGGGCGACCTCCTCGCCGCCGCCGCCGTACAACTTCGCCGTCATCCCGCGGGTCGCGAGCGAGTATCCATTGTGGGAGCCGGCTGAGGGCGGCGTGCTGGCGGAGGGGCACGACACGCTGGAAAGCACGGTTCGCGATGCGTACCTCTCCGACGTCGTCGAGCTGCCGCAGGAGTCGGGCTGGCCGCCGGTCGTCGCCGCCCTGCTCGCCGCGATGTTCGGGCTGGCACTGACCTCGCACTTCGTCGCGGCCGGCGTGTTCGCCGGGCTGGCGGGTCTCGCGGCCCTCGCGTGGCTGTGGAAGGAGCCGGAGCTCGAGTGAGCACCGTCGCCGTCAGCGGATCGCAGCCGCGGGGCTGGTGGGGGGCGGCGCTCTTCGTCCTCACCGAGGCGACGCTCCTCGGGACGATCTTCGGCACCTGGTTCTTCCTCCGGTACAAGGCGCCGCACTGGCCGCCGGCCGGCGAGCCGCGCCCGGAGCTGTGGCTGCCGCTGGTCCTCGCCGGTGCGCTCGCGGCGACGAGCCTGCTGATGGCGCGGAGGTCGCGGGCCGCGCTCGCGCTCGCGGTGCTGATCCAGGGCGGGTACCTCGGCGTCTCGCTGTACCTCTACGTCGGTGACCTGGACGACGACCCGCCCCAGTCGAGTGCCTACGCCTCGATCTGGCACCTGATGGTCGGCGCGGGCCACTTCCACGTCTTCGTCGGGATCGTCGTCAACCTGTTCCTGCTCGCCAAGCTCGCCGACGGGCGCATGACGCCGTACAGGGCGGCCGGGTTGCGGGGCGCGGCGCTCTACTGGTACTTCGTCAGCGTGCTGGCGCTCGCGATCGTCGCCGTTGAGGCGACGGCGCGATGAGGCGCCTAGAGGCGCTGCAGTGGTTCGGCCTGCTCGGCGGGCCCGCTGCGTGGGCGGTCGAGCACGTGCTCGGGGTCGAGGTCGTCTTCGCGCGCTGCAGCCCCGCGGGGCTCGGCCTGTCGACGCACGCGTGGCAGCTGACGGCGATGGGTGTGGCGGCCGCGGTCGTCGTCGCCGCCGAGGCCGCGGCCTGGTTCGCGTTCTCGGCGACGCGGTCTGTGGACTGGGAGGGCGATCCGCCCGGCGGGCGGATCCAGTTCCTCTCGACCGCCGCGCTCGTCCTCGGGCCGATCTTCCTCGCGCTCGTCCTCCTGAGCGGGCTCGGGGCGGCCGCGCACGGAGGATGCTCGGCGTGAGGTGGATGACGGCCACGCTCGCCGCGCTCGTCCTGGCGATGCCCGCGGCCGCGCAGGTCCAGGAGGGGTATGCACTCTACGGCGCGTACTGCGCCAAGTGCCACAGCGTCCGCGGGCGCGCGCCCTCGCTGCAGGGTGTGGGCGCGCGGGCGGCGGACTTCTACCTCCGCACGGGCTACATGCCGCTGGTCTCACCCCACGACCAGCCGTGGCGCAGCCGCGTCCGTTTCAGTGAGCGCGAGATCCGCGCGCTCGTCTCATGGGTCGCGTCGCTCGGCGGGCCGCCGATCCCGCATCCACACCCGGAGCGCGGCAACCTCGCCCAGGGACAGGAGCTGTTCGCGGACAACTGCGCCGGCTGCCACCAGGCGGTCGCGGTCGGCGGGATGATGCCGGACGCGCGTGTGCCGACACTCGCGCGGGCAACCCCGACCGAGATCGCCGAGGCGGTGCGCATCGGCCCGTACGTCATGCCCCGCTTCTCGCGTCAGCGGCTGAGCGACGCCCAGCTCGACTCGGTGATCCGTTACGTGCAGTGGGCGCAGTCGCCGGAAGACCCGGGCGGCTGGGCGATCGGCCACCTCGGGCCGATCCCCGAGGGCCTCGTCGCCTGGCTGATCGGCGGCTCCGTGCTCGTCGCCGTCACGCTCCTGATCGGGAGGAGGCGCCGGACGTGAGCCGTGTGCGCGCGCTCCTCGCGGCGCTGCTCTTCCTGCTCGGGGTACGGCGGGCGGTCGCCGACCGGGGTCGCATCGTCGCGCGGCCGCGGCCCTCGCGGCGGGCGGAGACCGTCGTGCTGGCGCTCCTCGGGCTGGCGGCGGCCTGCTCCGTCGGCTTCATCGCGGTCTACGCGCTCGACCGGATCCCGCGGCAGACGCAGTTCCTCGGCCTCACGCTCGGGCTCGCGCTCGCGTTCCTGGCCGCCGCGTGCGTCGTCGTGGCGCGGCGAGTCCTGCCCGACGAGGAGGTCGAGCACGACTACCCGCCGGCAGAGCACGAGCCCGAGCAGGACGAGGTCGTCCGGATCGTCGAGGAGTCGAAGGACGCGTTCACGCGGCGTCGGCTGCTCGGCCTCGCGGCCGGCGGCGCGGGGGCGGCCGTGAGCGCTGCGCTGCTCACGCCTGTGTTCTCGCTCGGGCCGTTCCTCGACACCGACACTCTCTACGCGTCGCCCTGGTCGCGTGGGCGGCGGCTCGTCGATGACCACGGCCGGCCGATCCTGGCCCGCAACATCGAGCCGGGCGAGTTCTACAACGCGTACCCCGAGGACGCCGACCGGGAGCAGGTGGCCTCGCCGCTCGTCGTCGTCCGCCTCTCGCCCGGCGACCTGCGTCTCCCGGACGGCCGGGCCGGCTGGGCTCCCCACGGGATTCTCGCCTACTCGAAGATCTGCACCCACGCCGGCTGCGCGATCGCCCTCTACCGGGCTCCGCTCTACCGGCCGACCTCCCCGAAGCCCGCGCTCGTCTGCCCGTGCCACTACTCGACGTTCGACCCGGCCGCCGGCGGCGCCGTCCTCTTCGGCCCCGCGGGCCGCCCGCTGCCGCAGCTGCCGCTCGCGGTCGACCGGCGCGGGCACCTGCGCGCCGCGGGCGGCTTCTCCGACCCGGTCGGGCCGGCGTGGTGGGGGGTGCGGATGAGGTGATCCGCCGCGCCGTCCGCTACCTGGACGAGCGTGCGTCGGCTGCGCCGTTCCTGCGCCAGGCGCTGCGCTACGTGTTCCCCGACAACTGGTCGTTCCTGTTCGGCGAGATCGCGCTGTATGCGTTCATCGTCCTGGTCGCGACCGGTGTCTACCTCGCGTTTTTCTTCGACCCGAGCACGGCGCACACCGTCTACCAGGGGAGCTACGCGCCGCTCCGCGGGCAGGAGATGAGCCGCGCCTACGCGTCGGTGGTCGACCTCTCGCTCGACCGGAAGTCCGGGCTGCTGATCCGCCAGACGCACCACTGGGCGGCGGACGTCTTCATCATCGCGATCGTCCTCCACCTCCTGCGGATCTTCTTCACCGGCGCCTTCCGGAAGCCGCGCGAGCTCACCTACTACATCGGCCTCACGATGCTGATGTCCGCGCTGCTCGAGGGGTTCCTCGGCTACTCGCTGGTCGACGACCTGCTCTCCGGGATGGGGATCGCGATCGCGTACTCCGTCGTTCTCTCGATCCCGTTCTTCGGCGCGAACCTCGCGTTGCTGCTCTGGGGGGCGCCGTTCCCGGGCGACGCCACGTTCTGGTCGCGGATGTACATCACGCACGTCTTCGTCCTTCCGGTCCTGATCGGGACCCTGCTCGCGCTGCACATCACGCTGATCGTCGCCCGGCACCACACGCAGTTCCAGGAGCAAGGCCGGCGCAGCGGGCGCCGGATCGCCGGCATTCCGGCCTTTCCCGGCTACGCCCCCAGGACGATCGGCCTCGCCTTCGCGGTCGCCGCAGTGCTCGTCCTACTCGGCGGTCTCATCCAGATCAACCCGATCTGGCTCTGGGGCCCCTATCACGTCGGCGAGGGGACGAACGGCGCGCAGCCGGACTGGTACCTGGGCTGGCTGATCGGCGGGCTGCGACTCGTGCCCGGCTGGGACTTCACGATCGGCGACTACACGGTCGTGCCGAATCCATTCTGGGGCGGCGCCGCGTTCCCGCTGATCGTCTTCGCGATCCTCTTCCTGTGGCCGTCGCTCGAGCGCCGCATCACGGGCGACCGCGCCACCCACAACCTCCTCGACCGTCCGCGCGACGCGCCCTGGCGGACGGCGATCGGCGCGGCGCTCGTCGCGTGGGTCGCGCTCGTCTTCCTGTTCGGCGCAGCCGACCGGGTCTACGCGAGCTTCGGCGTCTCGTACGTCGCGCTCGTCTGGGTCTTCCGCGTGCTCGTGTGGGTCGGCCCGCTCGTCGTCCTCTTCGTCACCCGCCGCGTCTGCCTGGGGCTCCGGGAGCTCGAGCGGATCGAGCAGGAGCGCGAAGCGGCCGAGCGCGAAGGGAAGCTGGAACCGGTCTAGCGACACGGGCAAGCCGGCACCGCGCCAACGGCGGGCCTACATCATCGGGACTTGCCGGAGGATCTTCGGCTCGATCCGGTCGAGGATCCGCATCAGGCTCGGCCCGGTCACGGTGATCCCGTGGTTGCGCAGCCCGATCACTGCCTCGTTCGGATTCGCCTCGGCGGCGAGGAGCTCGGCGACGCTGACCGCGAGCTCTTCGGTGCCGCACGGGTAGTTGACGTCGGTCGCGGGTATGTCCTCCATCCACGCGTGCACGTGGAGGACGGCGCCGACGCCGTGGTGGGCCTGGTAGATCATCCAGTGCTCGATCGCGTCCACTGAGACGCGGCGCGGCTCGACCTCCGGCGGGACGCTGAGCACGATCCGCCCGTTGTCATGGTCGTAGTTCGAGACGAGCAGGATGTCGCGCCCCGGCTTCTCCAGGTGCGACTTGTCGACGCCGCTCGCGCTCATCCAGAACCGACGCTCGTCCTTCCGCTGGGAGAGGTTTCCGTACGAGAGGCCGCCGATGCCGTACAGCCGCATGACGTGGCGAAGCTCGCGCTCGCTGAGCAGATCCTCGATCGGGAACGGCGAGGGAAGCAGGTCGAGGTCGCCGAGGCGGGCGCCGGCGGCGATGATCTCCTCGGTCACCTCGTCACCGTCCCACAGTTCCGGCTCCAGGTCGGTGACGAACTCGTTGTCGATCACGAGCCGCGAGCGCGCGAGCGGGAGCAGCCTCTGGACGACCGCGTCGGCGAGCGCCTCCTCTCCCTGCTCGGCGCCGTCCCCGTAGTGGCCACGCTCCATCGTCGTGAACCACGCGCCCTCGCCCGGGACGTAGCAGAGCGCGATGTTGGCGAGCGCGCGCACGAGCATCGGGTAGTCCTCGGCCAGCGAGTGGCGTGTGCGCTCGTAGAGCCCGACCACGAACGTCCCGCGCGAGCGCCGGCGGAACGGCTTCGGATCGCCTTCGTCGACGACGTTGATCACGAGGTCGGCGGTGTTCCCGTCGGCAAGCTCGACAAGACCGGCTCGTTCGAGGGCGTTCCGAAGGAGGCTGACGAAACGCTCGAGCGAGCCGGTTGTCGAGTGACCCACGACGGCGAAAGAAGCTGTCGTCGATTCCGTTGTACCCGACCCGGCCTCGCGCTCGCGTGACGAAATTCGACTATCTGTGCTCACTCAGACGATCTCGGCAAGGACGACTCCCAGGATTGGCAACGCGAGCGTAAGCGTAAACGACGTCCACCCGACAAGCACGAGCGGGCGTCTGCTCGACTGCGGACGCCCCTCCCGGATCTCCGCCGCGAGCCGTGGGCCGAGGAGGAAGTCGTGCAGGTAGGCGAAGCAGAGCAGCGCGACGAATGCAGCGACCTTGACCCCGAACACCGCTGCGGCGCCGCTGCCCGCGTCCGGGAGCACGTGCGCCGCGAGCGCGATCCCGGTGGCGACGAGAACGAGGAGCGCGCCCCAACCGATCGGCCGCCAGCGCCGGCCGAGGGTCCGCATCGCCAGCTGGCGGGGTTCCCCGGCGACGGTGCCAATCGCAGGCACGGCGATGAAGGTCAGCGCGACGGTTCCACCGACCCAGACCGTGGCTCCGAGCACGTGCGCAACGACGAGGACGATCTCGAGCCAGTGCGGCACGCGGGCTAGCTTCGCATGACAATGGGACTGTGCAGAGCCGTGAATGGAACCGGAGGCACGGGCAGGGTCGCCTCCTGTTCGGCGCCGAGCCGAACCGCTTCCTCGTCGCCGAGGTGGTAGAGCTTCCACCGGGGCGGGCGCTGGACCTCGCCTGCGGTTCCGGGCGGAACGCGGTCTGGCTTGCCGCCCGCGGCTGGACGGTGACCGGCGTCGATTTCTCCGACGTCGCGCTGGCGCAGGCACGGGCGCTCGCGGCGGAGCGTGGGGTCGAGGTCGAGTGGGTCGAGGGGGACCTGCTCGAGTGGCAGCCCGCCGACGGCGCGTTCGACCTCGTCGTCGTCCTCTATCTGCAGGTTCCCGCCGACGAGCGCCGTGGGATCCTGGCCCGCGCCGCCGCAGCGGTCGCACCCGGCGGCACGCTGCTCGTCGTCGGCCACGACCTCGAGAACCTGAACGGCGGGCACGGCGGGCCGAAGGACCCCCGGGTCCTGTTCACGCCCGCCCACGTCGCCGGCGAGCTGCCCGGGCTCGAGATCGAGAAGGCCGAGCGCGTGCTGCGCCCGGTCGAGACCCAGGACGGCGAGGCGCAGGCGATCGACGCGCTGATCCGCGCTCGACGCAGCGCCCAGGGCCGCGGCTAGTCTGAGCTGATCTCCGCTGCGACGCTGATCCGGGACCACTGCCTCGCGCCGGAGCGGGTCGACGCTCCGATCGGCGAGGGCGGTCGCTATGGGCGGATGTTCGACTTGCCCGCGCTCGAGGCGGACGAGACGCTGCTCCACCGGCTCGGCGCCGCGGGCGGGTTCTGCGACGGCGGCGATTGCAAGGAAGACTCGCAGGTCGAGGCCGGATGGCCGTTCTTCGGCCAGTACGTCGCCCACGACATCACCGCCGACCGCTCGCCGCTTCGCGCCCACACCAATCTCGAGGCGCTGCGCAACATGCGCTCGCCCCGTGCGAATCTCGAGGCGCTGTACGGCGGCGGTCCGGGCGGCTCGCCCTACCTCTACCGGCGCAACGACCCCGCCAAGCTGCTCGAGAACGACGGCGACCTCCCGCGGAACCAGGAGGGGATCGCGCTGATCGGCGACCCGCGCAATGACGTCCACGTGTTCATGAGCCAGATGCAGCTCGCGTTCATCCGCGCCCACAACCTGCTCGTCGACCGGCTGCGTGAGGACGGCGAGGACGAGACCGAGGTCTTCGCCGAGGCCCGCCGCGCGCTCACCTGGCACTACCAGTGGGTGATCGTCAACGACTTCCTCCCGGCGCTCGTGGGCCGCGAGCTCGTCGACGAGGTCGCCGATGCCGGCCCTCGTTTCTACCGGCCTGTCGGCGAGCCCTTCATTCCGGTCGAGTTCGCCGACGCCGCGTACCGCTACGGCCACTCCCAGATTCGGCAGCTCTACCAGCTGCAGCCGGACGGGCCCAGGTACCCGGTGTTTCCGGATCTGATCGGTTTCTGCCCGATCGGCGACCACGGCGTCGACTGGTCGCTCCTGTTCGACGTCGAGGGCAAGCCGGCGGCCCAGCGTGCAAAGCCGATGGACGGTAGCCTCCCGCGCTCACTGATCGAGCTGCCTCAGGCGATAACGGGAGCCGTGGACGAGGAGGCCTATCGATCGCTCGCCGGCCGTGACCTCGAGCGCGGCCAGGGCACCGGCCTGCCCTCGGGCGAGGCGGTTGCCCGTGTGCTCGGCGCCGACCCGTTGACGGCGGACGAGCTCGACCTCAGGCGCTACGGCTGGGAGGGAGAGACCCCGCTCTGGCTCTACATCCTCCGCGAGTCCTCGGTCCGCCACTCCGGCAATCGACTCGGCGAGGTGGGCGGGCGTATCGTCGCGGAGGTGCTCTGGGGCTTGATCGCCGCCGACCCGGAGTCGCACCCCGCCGTCGATCCGACCTGGTCGCCGACGCTGCCTGCGCGCGGGGAGCGCTTCCGGCTCGCCGACATCCTGGTCCCCGTCTAGGGCGAGCAGTCCTCGCCGCTGCCGGCGGCACCGCCGGGTAGGCGGCCGAGAAGGTCGACGAGCGTCTCCACCTCGTCCGCCGAGAGCTGTTGCTCGATCAGCTCGCGCACCTGCGCGACGTGGGAGCGTCCGGCCTCCTCGAGCCGCTCGCGACCCTCCTCGGTGAGCACGGCGTAGGTGACGCGCGCGTCGCTCTCACACGAGGCTTTCGTCACCCAACCGTTGCGCTCGAGGCCGTCGAGCATGCGCGTCACGCCGGACGGTGTCAGCATCAGTTGCCGCGCGAGGTCGACCCGCCGCATCGCGCCCTCCTCCGCGTGTGCGAGCGCGAGCAGGCACTCGTAGTCCGTGATCGAGAGGCCGTGGTCGGCTGTCAGCTGTGCGCTGAGCTCCCGCGTCAGCGCGGCATGCGCGCGCAGCAGTCGCGCGAACGCATCGACGCTCGGAAATGATTGAGTGGTCAATACTTGACTGGTCATGTAATTGTGCTACAGTTGTTTGTGCTCGCAAGTAATTGTACCCGAACAAGGAGGACACAGGAAATGAGCACGATCACGGCCCAGGCGATCCCGACCGGCACCTGGACGCTCGACAAGACCCACTCGCAGGTCGGCTACGCCGTCCGCCATTCTGGCGTCTCGCTCTTCAGGGGCGGTCTCACCGATTTCGACGCGGTCCTCGACGACGGCACGCTGCGCGGCTCGGCGACGGTCGCGAGCATCACGATTCAGGACGAGAACCTCGCCGGGCATCTTGCCTCGCCGGACTTCTTCGACGCCGAGCGCTTTCCGCAGGTCTCGTTCAGATCGACGGAGGTCCGCCGCGAGGGCGACGAGCTGACCGTCGAGGGTGAGCTGGAGATCCGCGGGCAGACGCAGCCGGTCACGCTGGCCGGCACGATCGCCGGCCCGGTCGCCGGGCCGGACGGCAACGAGCGCATCGGACTGGCGCTCGAGACGACCATCGACCGCACCGCCTTCGGGATGAACTGGCAGATGGAGCTCCCGGGCGGCGGCGTCGCTCTGGAGAACGAGGTCAAGCTCACCGCCGACCTCGAGCTGGTGAAGGCTTAGGCAATGAAGGTCCTCGGAATCAGCGGGAGCCTGCGGCGCGACTCGCACAACCGCAGACTCCTGCTCGAGGCGGCGCACCACCTGCCGCCCGATGTCGAGCTGGAGCTCTTCGACGGGCTGAAGGCCGTCCCGCCCTATGACGAGGACGACGACGTGGTTCCGAGACACCCTGCCGTCCAGGCGTTGCGTGACGCGATCGCCGGCGCCGACGCGGTGCTGATCGCGACACCGGAGTACAACTCGTCTGTGCCAGGTCAGTTGAAGAACGCCGTGGACTGGGCTTCGCGGCCGCGCGGCTCGGCCGCCCTCCAGAACAAGCCGGTCGCGGTCATCTCCGCGAGCACCGGATCGTTCGGGGGCGTCTGGGCACAGGCCGATCTGAAGCGGATCCTCGGCGCCGCGGGCGCACGCGTCGTCGGTGACGAACTCGCCGTTCCGCGGGCCCACGAGCGGCTGGCCGAGCACGGCCGGCTCCTCCACGACGAGGAGCAGGCGGTTGCCCTCGTCGAGGCACTCATCGCCGAGGCGGGCCCTCGGGCGCTCGCCGCGGCCTAGAGACCCGGCGGGCGGATCTGGCCGAACCTCCGGCCGGCCGCCTTCGCGTCCTCGACACCGCGGACTTGCTCGAGCGCACGCCGCAGGTCGAGCAGGTGGTAGGCGAGGTCGACGTTCCCCAGGTCGAACCCCATGCGCTTGATCGCGCACTCCGGCTCGACGACGGCGCCGCCGCGCTCCCAGAACGCGCACCAGCCGTGGGGGCACTCCTCGATGTTCCCCAGCGCCGCGGAAAGGTGACAAGCCTCCGGCGTGTCCCTTTCCGTTCGCACAGCCCGTTCCATGGGCCGAGTCTGGGAGGTCAGCCGCTCTGTGCCATCGGTGCGGTCCCCGATCGCCCCTGCGGGCTTCCCGCAACCCGGCGGAGGCGCTCGGCGCTCGCGATCGCGAGCAGCGCGAGAATCGCGTCGCTCGCCAGGCACCACTGGCAGATCGCGTCGATCACCGCAACCTGGATGACGATCAGGTAGACGCCGAAGGCGAGTCCCCCGAGCACGATCGCGGCGCCGATTGCCGCCGCCTCGACCCGGGCGGAGAGCGCCGTCGCAAAGACGGCGAGGTAAGCGGCGAGACCGAGCACGGCGACAGGAATCCCGGCGGCCTTCGCGTACTGCGAGTGCTGCACGGTCTCGCAGCCGCCGGTCGCACAGGCAATCCGCGTGCCGCTGTAGCGCGCGTAGACGAGGTATGCGGCGACCGCGGCCCCGGCGAGCGCGAGCACGGCGATCGCGGCGCGGAGGCTGCGGTCGCTGACGCGTTCGGCGTCACGACGTCGCCTCGCCCCAATCTCGACAGCTTGGCTGTCGACTCGGTGCGCGGCGTCGTCCTTCACCCGGTCAGCGCATCGAGCCTCGGCCGGAACGCGTCGGGCGTGAGCGCCGTCAGGTCGATGTGCTCGAGCGTCGCGCCGGTCTTGCCGGCGAAGAACGTCGGCGTCGAGTTCACGCTCGCGTTCTGGGCCTGCTGGTCGGAGGCAGCGAGAGCATTAGTGACCTTCGCCGAGCTCATGTCGGCCAGCATCTTGTCCGTGTCGAAGCCGGGGAGCGAGGTCCCGACCGACCGCAGCAGGTCGTCCGTCACCCAGCCGTCGTTCTCCGGGCCCTGGTTCTTGTAGAGCAGGTCGAGGTACTGCCACAGCCGCCCCTGGAGGCCGGCGGCGTAGGCCGCGCGGAGCGCCTTCTCGGAGTCGGGGCCGATGAAGTGCATGCCCGAGAAGACGAACTTCGCCTTCCCGGCCCGGACGTACCGGGCGACGAGCGCAGGCAGCGCGGACGCCGTGTAGTCGCGGCAGAACGGGCACTGGAGGTCGGCGAACTCGATCATCGTCACCGGCGCGTTTGCCTTGCCGAGCACGTTCAGCTGCTGCGGGATCCCCTTGAAGAGCGCGAGCGTCTCGGCTGTGCCCGGCACGGTGGCCGGTGGGGCGGGCGTGGCCGATGCCGCGCGGGGCTTCCCGGCGACGGTGTGTGTCGCGGTCGTGGTCGCGGCGGCCTTGTCACCGCTCGAGCCGACGACGCTGACGACGATCAGGCCGACGGCGACGGCGAGGGCAAACGCCCCGACCGCGCCGAACAGCACCCTCCTGTTCCGGAGGAGACTGGTCACCGGGCTTCCACTAGCGGCTCTCAATCGTCGATCGTCTCCAGAGGCTGGACCGCGTGGAGCCGGACGAAGCCGCAGTTCGTGCAGACGAACGGGAGCGTCTGGATCGATGGCTCGTCCCGTGCGGTTACCTCCGCGAGGCGATCGCCGCCTGCCCAGCCGTCGTGCCCGCACATCGGGCAGGGAGCGTGGGCCTTGACGTTGACTGCTGCCTTGATGGCGTCGACGGCGATGCTCATGGCCCCAGCCTGCCGGTGCCGCGGGCGCGCTACATCCGTGAGAACCCGCAGCACCAGTCAGGGATCGGCATGATTGCCGCGTGCCCGAAAGGATGATCGCGTTGCGGAAGACGGCGGCCCAGCCGGGGCTACAGCTCGAGGAGATCCCGGTTCCGGCACCGGCAGCCGATGAGGTCCTGGTCGAGGTCGAGACCGCGAGCGTCTGCGGAACCGACCTCCACATCTACGGCTGGGACGACTGGTCACAGGGACGGATCGATCCGCCGCTCACGCTCGGACACGAGTTTGCCGGCACCGTCCTCGACCGGGGCGAGCTCGTACGCGACGTCGCGGTCGGCGACTACGTCTCCGCGGAGAGCCACATCACGTGTGGAGTGTGCTTCCAGTGCCGAACCGGGCACGCGCACATGTGCGAGCGCACGCGAATCCTCGGGGTCGATCGCGACGGGGCGTTCGCGCGCTACGTCACCGTCCCGGAAGGCGTGATCTGGCGGAACGACCGCTGGAAGCTTCCGCCCGAGATCGCGACCCTCCAGGAGCCGTTCGGCAACGCCGTCTTCGCGACCAGCGAGCAGGACCTCGCCGGACGCGCCGTCGCCGTGCTCGGCTGCGGCCCGATCGGGCTCTTCACGATCGGCATCGCTCGGGCGTCCGGAGCCGCGCTGGTGATCGCGGCCGACCGGACTCCGTTCCGGCTCGGGCTGGCCGAGAAGATGGGTGCGACGGCGGTCGTCAACGTCGACGAGACGCCCGACACCGCCGCCTGGTTCGTGGATCAGAACGAGGGCTACGGGTTCGACGTCGTCTTCGAGATGTCCGGCTCGCCGCGTGCGATCGCGGACTCGTTCCGGATCGCCCGCAACGGCGGCCGCGTGATCCTCTTCGGGATTCCCGCCCGTCCGGTCGAGATCGACGTCGCCGAGGCGCTGATCTTCAAGAACCTGAACGTGCTCGCGCTCAACGGGCGCAAGATCTTCGAGACCTGGTACCGGACGCGGTGGCTGCTCGAGAGCGGCGTCGTCGACGTGCGCCCGCTGATCACGAACGAGCTGCCGCTCGAGGAGTTCGAGACGGCGTTCGCGCTGCTTGCCGCGGGCGAGGCCTGCAAGATCGTGCTCTACCCGGGCGGGCGCGCGCCCGCGCCCCTTGCGGAGGAGCGCGTCCGCGAGCGCGTGCCGGTCGAGGGCCGGTGGCAGCACAGGTGACAAGCGTGCTGGACGACCGGCTCCGGGCCGAGCTCGACCGGCTGCGCGAGACCGGCACCTACAAGCGCTTCAACACGCTCTGCTCGCCGCAGGGTCCCGTGGTGGAGATGGCGGGGCGCGGCGAGGTACTGGTGCTCTCCTCGAACAACTACCTCGGCCTCGCCGACCGGCAGGAGGTCGTCGAGGCGGGGATCGAGGGGCTGCGGCGGTACGGCGCGGGGACGGCGTCGGTGCGGTTCATCTGCGGTACGTTCGAGCCGCACCTCGAGCTCGAGCGCGAGCTCGCGGACCTGGTCGTGACCGAGGCGTCGCTCACCTACGTCTCGTGCTGGAACGCGAACGAGGCCGCGATCCCGAGCCTGACCGACGAGTCGACGGTGATCCTCTCGGACGAGCTGAACCACGCGTCGATCATCGACGCGGTGCGGCTCGCGAAGCCTGCGCGCAAGGCGGTCTACAAGCACTCGGACATGGACTCGCTGCGGGCCGAGCTCGAGTCTCTGGAGGCGGGGCAGCGCGCGCTCGTGATCAGCGACGGCGTCTTCTCGATGGAGGGCGATCTCGCGAAACTGCCCGAGATCCTCGAGCTCGTGCGCGCGCACGACGCGACGCTCGTCGTCGACGACTCGCACGGAACCGGGGTGATGGGCGAGACCGGGCGCGGCGTCGCCGAGCACTACGGGCTGCTGGGCGAGATCGACGTGATCACCTCGACGCTCGGCAAGGCTCTGGGCGGCGCAGCCGGCGGCTTCGTCGCGGCGAGCGAGGAGGTCTGCGACATCCTCGCGCAGCGCTCGCGGCCGCAGCTCTTCTCGAACGCGCTACCGCCGACGGTCGCGTGCTCGGCACTCGAGGCGGTGCGCATGCTGCGGCGTGAGCCCGAGCTCGTCGCAAAGCTGCACCGCCAGACCGCGCAGTTCCGCGAGCGGCTGCGCGAGCTCGGCTTCCGGCCGCTCGACGGCGAGGCAGCGATCATCCCGATCATCGTCGGCGAGACCGCGTTTGCGATCGAGTTCTCGCGGCGGCTGCTCGACGAGGGCGTCTTCGTCACCGGCTTTGGGTATCCCGTCGTTCCGGAGGGGACGGCACGGATTCGCGTGCAGATGTCGGCTGCGATCGAGGAGGAGTACATGGACCGAGCACTGGCGGCGTTCGAGAAGATCGGCCGCGACCTGGAGCTGATCTAGATGGCCGACTACAAGGTCGCGCGGCTCGAGGAGATCGAGCACATCCCGTACAAGGAGGCCAAGATGGGGCGCGTGCGCCACGAGCTCGGCATCGAGGCCTTCGGGGTCAACTCGTGGGTGGGGCAGAACGTGGGCGACCGCGTGATCCCGGAACATGCGGAGGATCAGCCGGACGACCCGGAGGAGCTCTAC
>JBKPCT010000006.1:0-7938 GCA_046727515.1 Actinomycetota bacterium
GCACCAGATTCGGACTGCCCGTGAGCTCGGAGCGCTCGCGCACCTTCCGCTCGCGTTCAGCACGCGCGTAGGGGTGCACCTCTTCGCGGGAGAGGCACAGGCCGCGGCGTCTCTTGTCGAGGAGGCCGACGCACTCGCCGAGGCGACTTACGGTCGCATCGTCCCACCGTACGGGGCGCTGGCCGTCGCCGCCTTCAGCGGGCGTGAAGACGAGGCCATGCGCCTGGTGCGAACGGGTAGCGAGGACTTCGTTGCCCGCGGCGAGGGGATGGGACTCACCCTTTCGCAGTGGGTGACTGCCGTGCTCTACAACGGGCTGGGCCGCTACGAGGAGGCGTTCGCGGCGGCCGAGCAGGCAACGGAGGATCCACGCGAGCTCTGGTTCTCGACCTTCGCGGCGGTCGAGCTGATCGAGGCCGCGAGCCGGAGTGGTCGAAGCGA
Source organism: Actinomycetota bacterium (assembly GCA_046727515.1). GTDB lineage: Bacteria > Actinomycetota > Thermoleophilia > Gaiellales > Gaiellaceae > DATBLE01. The sequence continues at coordinate 442 of JBKPCT010000006.1, forward strand.
GCGTGCTGCGAAGACGCTCGAGCTGTTGAGCGAATCCACGCAGGCGGGCGGCACCCCGTGGGCTCTGGGCGTCGAAGCGCGCTCGCGCGCACTCGTCAGTCACGGGGAACAAGCTGAGGCGCTGTACCGCAAGGCGATCGATCGTCTGGAGCCGACGCGGCTTCGGGTCGACCTCGCGCGTACTTATCTGCTCTACGGCGAGTGGCTGAGGCGCGAACGTCGCCGCCTAGACGCGCGCGACGAATTGCGGGTCGCCCACGAGCTCTTCTCCGAGTTCGGGATGGAGGCTTTTGCCGAGCGCGCGCGGGTCGAGCTCGAGGCGACGGGCGAGCGCGCCCGCAAGCGGACGGTGGATACCCTCGGCGAGCTCACGCCGCAGGAAGCCCAGGTTTCGCGCCTGGTGGCAAGAGGAGACACCAACAAGGAAATCGCTGCTCAGCTGTTCATCAGCGCGAGCACCGTCGAGTACCACCTGCGCAAGGTATTCCGCAAGCTCGGCGTGAAGTCGCGCACGCAGCTTGCGAACCGCTTGCGAGGTTAGGAAGCACCACTCGTCGGCGCGAGTTCGCGCAGGAGAGGAGATCAAGCGTCATCTGATCAAGGCGCTCTCTTCTATGCGGGGCCGCCCCTCCCTTACAATCGGGCGTGGACTGGTCGTCGGGCTCTCTCGACCACAGTGGTCGGAGCTCAATCCTCAGCTCACCGCTTTCTTCACGAGCTCGCCGATCTTCTTCTCGTCCGCGGCGGTCAACTGCTTCAGCGCGAAGGAGGTTGGCCACATGGAGCCCTTGTCGAGGTTGGCGGAGTCGGTGAAGCCGAGGGTCGCGTACCTCGCTTCGAACTTCTGCGCACTTTGAAAGAAGCAAACGACCTTGCCGTCCTTGTTGGCATACGCGGGCATTCCGTACCAGGTCTTCGGCGACAGGGTCGGCGCGCCGGCTGTGACGATGGCATGGATCCGCTTCGCCATGGCCTTATCCGACCCCCTCATCTCGGCGATCTTCGCGAGCAAGGCTTTTTCCCCGTCCGCCTTGCGCGCTTCCGCCTTCAGCTCCTGGAGGCGCTCTTTCATCGCGGCCCGTTCCAGGGCCGAGAGCCCCGTGGACTTCTTTGTGGTCGCGGTGGTGCTATTGGCGGACCTCTGCGTGGCCTTCTTTGTGCTCATCTTTTGCCTCCTCTGTCCTAGCGGTTCTGAAGCAGCCCGAGAATGTTGCCATCGGGGTCGTGACGGTGGCCATCAGGCGGCCGACGCCGACGTCGTGCAGGGACTCCGTAGCGATCGCCCAATACCGAACGAATGACTAAGGTCGGGCGCGCCCGCGAGTGCCAGCTCGGCCCCGCGTACCTGCGAGACGCGGCGAACTGGATCGACGCGTACCGACGCAGATGGGAAGCACGGCTGGACAGGTTCGGAACCTACGTCGAGGTGATTCCCGAGCGTCGAGCTGCGCGATGAACATCGGGCCGGCTCGCCGAACGCGTTCGCGCGCCTCGAGCAAGCGATCGAGGGATGAGTCTCGCCCTCGAGGCAGCGAGATCCGAGCCAAGAGGACAGAACAGGAAAGGAGACGCCGTGTCCGCAACCGTTCTCTACATGTCTATGTCCGTCGACGGGTTCGTCGCCGGGCCGAACGACGACCCTGGCACCCTGCACGATTGGCTGTCAGGCGGTGAGCCGAGCGGTGCGTCGGGAGTCCCAAGCCGCCCGTCGGGTGTAAACGGCCGGGTACTCGACGAGCTCAGGGCCACCGGCGCGGTCGTCGCGGGCCGAGGAACCTTCGAGCCCGCGGGCGGCTGGGGCGGCGACCACCACGACGGCGTACCGATCTTCATCCTCACCCGCCACGACCCCGCCGATCTGAGGCAGTGGCCGCTGGTCACTTACGTGAACGACGTCAGCGGCGCGATGACTCGGGCCAAGGAGGCTGCGGGCGACAAGAATGTACTGGTGCACGGTGCCGGAACAGCGCAGCTCGCACTTGCCGCCGGCGTCCTCGAGGAAATCGAGCTCCATGTCATCCCGGTGCTCTTCGGCCAAGGGCGACGTCTGTTCGAAGGCCTTGCCCCCGAGCAGATCGAGCTGGAGCGCACCAGGATCCTCGAGGGGGAAAACGGTGTCACCCACGTGCACTACCGCGTCCAGCGCTGAGTTCACCGTTGCGGTCCTTCCTCCTTCCAGGCCATGCACTTGCGGGATCTTCGCGGGATGAGAGAGGGGTCACGAAGGGCTGCCGCATCGCAGACGCGGTCCTGGAGGTGCGTTCGTACTTTCTCAGGCCGCTGGGCGGAGGAGCATCTCCGTCTGCTCCGTCTCTGCCGTCTGGGGAGCGGGTCGCGTACGTCACGCCTGGAACGCGACGAGGAGTCCGATGGGGGCGACGATGCAGCCGAAGATCTCGAATGTCGACTCGAGCGTGATGTAGGAGACGGTGACGCCTGCGAGGATCGCGGGCACAGAGAGCGCTCCGTATGCAACGAGGTAGTAGGCCGAGAGCACGGCGGCGCGGTGTTCTGGGCCGGGCGGCTCGAAGTGCAGCCGCTCGGCCCTGACCGATGCCGGTTGCTGAGCATCCTCAGCCTCCGCACCGCCCCGTCGATCGCTGCCTTAGTGAGCTCGGGCACCGGAGCGACCTCCGTCACGCCAGGTCGACCTCCAGGTGAGCCACGAGTCGTGTCCTTGACGAACGAGGGAACGATCAGGCTCTGCCGGGGTTGCCAACCCCCGGAGGGTTACCGAGCCTCGGCGGTGACCATGTCGACTTCCGGTTTCCGCCCGCCGCTACTCGGCCGGCGCGCCGAGCGCGCGGCGCTGGACGAGCTCGTTGTGAGCGTACGCGCAGGCCCCAGCCGGGCGCTCGTCCTCCGCGGTGAAGCCGGGGTCGGCAAGAGCGCCCTCCTTGACTATCTGGTGCAGCGCGCGTCCGGGTGGAGCGTGGAGCCGCCGACGTCACCGCCGACGGCCCCGATCAGACATGGGCTCCCCCGCTCGCCTCGTCGTTGCGGACGCGCCACTCGAGCCGCCTCTTCAACACGCCTGACGCCGCTTCGGCGGCGGTCTGGTTGAACACGAGGCTTTCGCCTTTCGACGACGTCTGCGTCCGGCAGGCACTCAATTACGCCGTCGACCGCAACCACCTGGTCGAGCTCGCCGGCGGACCCGGCACCGCCGATGTCGGCTGCCAGATTCTGCCCCCGAACACCGACGGCTACCGACGCTACTGCCCGTACACGCTCCACCCGAACCGAGCCGGGACCTACACTGGGCCCGATCTGGCCAAGGCGCAACGGCTCGTGGCGGCATCCGGGACGAAAGGTCAGTCGGTCACCGTCTGGTTCTACGACATCCCAATGGGCCACCGGAACGGCGAGTACATCGTCTCGGTGCTCCGGAGCCTCGGCTACAGGGCCCAGCTCAGGACCGTCCCGCACAGGGGATCCACCTGGCGTCCGAACCGGCAGGCAGGCGTGGGCGGCTGGGCCTCGGACTTTCCCGCGGCGACCAACTTCTTCGTTCCGCTGTTCACGTGTCGGTCGTACACGGCCGATCCCAAGTCGAACAACAACTTGAGCGGGCTCTGCAACCGGTACATCGACCGCGAGATCGCGCGCGCCCAAGGGCTCCAGACGATCGACCCGCGAGGTGCGTCGCGGCTCTGGACGAAGATCGACCACGAGGTCACCGACCTGGCTCCCTGGGTCGTGATACGCACGGGCTTCGCCACCGACTTCGTCTCGGACCGGACGGGGAACTACACCTCCTGCTGGCTGTCCTACTGGAACGGCTCGACCGCCGCCTGCCTCGACCAGCTCTGGGTCCGCTGAGGCGACTCCAGCGACCGCTCGTCGATGGCCGGCCAAAGCTGCGCCCTGTAGACGCGGGCGTCGCTAGCGGCGAAGGCGTCGTTGCAGCCGTGCACATCGGCCGGACCGCGTCCGGGATGCCGTGCGGGATGAGCGCGGGACCGGTCGGAAAGCCGGTGATCGTTGCGTCAGAATTGGCAACAGAGAGTGCCGATTTGCAGGGGGATTTCAGCGGGAGCGACGGACTCGAGCCTGCGACCTCCGGCGTCCTGGTGCCTTTTCGACAACGGTGGATGAGGTCGATCGCCTGAAGGGCCCACCTCCTCCTCACCGTAGAGCTTCGACGGCAAGCTCGCTGAGCTCGATAAGCTCGGATACTGATCTCAGAGGTGAGCGGCGCTGGCGTGCCCGGAAAGGGCAGCGGGTCGGCAACGCTAGCTGTTTCGAACACGCACGAGCTCGACGAGTCCGCGGTAGTCCTCATTGCAGGCGGGGCAGTTGCGGAGGTGCTCCGCGACGGCCGGAAGGAGCTCGGCCATGTCCCGGCCCGAGAGCTCGCCCTCGACGTACTCGGCGAGGCGGGAGAACGTTTCCTCGCAGCCGGCGTCCTCGCCGGCGGTGCCAAGGAACCGCGTGGTGAGGTCGTTGTCGGTCATCGCGCCCTCTCTTGGTTCAGGTGGCCGTCGCGCTCGAGGCGGCGCCGCAGCTTCGTGCGTGCGTCGTGGAGCACCTTGTAGATCGCGCCGCGGGTCGAGCTCAGCTGGTCGGCGACCACGTCGATCTGGACGTCGTTCAGCGCCACCGCGACGAAAACCTCGCGTTGGCGCACCGTGAGTTCTTCGGTGATCGCGCGCCGCAGAGCGCGGAAGAGCTCCGCGGTTTCGACGCGCGCGTCTGAAGTGGCTGCGCGCTCGGCGAGTCGATCCCAGGTCGCGTCGTCGTCGGAGGTCGGGATGCTGCCCCGGCGCCACGCGTGTCTGCGGAGTTTCACCGAGACCTCGAAGATCGCGAATGCGTACGCCCAGGTCGTGAAGCGGCTGGCGCCGCGGTACGCCTCGAGCTTGGCTGTCACCGCGACGACGGCGTCGTCGGCGGCCTGGCGGCAGAGGTCGTCGAGCTCGACACCGTCGATCTCTGGGTAGAGGTGGTGGCGACGGTGCGCCTCGGCGCGCGCGGCGCGAAGCAGGAGGTCGTGCAGCCGGTCGAGGGCACGAGCGCGCTCGATGCCCGTCGCCCGCAGGCCGTCGAGCCATGCACGCGACTCGGCGTCGAGCTCTTGTCGTCGTGCCGGCGCGTTTTGCGTTCTCTCTGCCACCCGCAGCAACAGGCTATTCACGACTCGTCTGCGTCGTCGGGCCGGATGTTCTTTCCCTGGCGTAAGGACCGAGTCTGGCTGGACGCGGACCCCGTGTACCTCCAAGCATGACATCGAAAGGAGCAACATCATGGTCCGCAACCGTACGGCGCAAGTCGAGGGGTTGAACGTCTTCTACCGTGAAGCCGGCGATCCGCGCAGCCCGAAGCTCTTGCTGCTCGGCGGCTTCCCCGCTTCCTCGCACCAGTTCCGCAACCTGATCCCGGCGCTCGCCGACCGCTTCCACGTCCTCTCGCCCGACTACCCGGGCTTCGGCAACACCGACATGCCGGAGGACTTCGACTACACCTTCGACCGCCTCTCCGAGGTCGTCGAGGGCCTGCTCGAGCAGACCGAGTTCCATCCGTTTGGGCTCTACCACCAGGACTACGGCGGCCCGATCGGCAATCGCATCGTCGGGCGTCGCCCGGACTGGCTGGAGTGGCAGGTGATACAGAACTCAAACGCCTACGAGGAGGGCTTCACCGCCGCCTGGGACGCGATCCGTGATGCGCTCTGGGTCGACCGCAGCCCCGAGACCGAGGCCCCGCTCCTGCCCTTCCTCGAGCTCGACGGGGTCAAGCTCGTCTACACGCACGGGCACCGCGACCCCGAGCAGATCAGCCCCGACAACTGGAACATGGACCTCCATTTCCTGGAGCGTCCGGGCGCCCGCAAGATCCAGCTCGACCTCCTCTACGACTACCGCACCAACGTCGAGCTGTATCCACTGTGGCAGGCCTTCTTGCGCGAGCGCCGGCCGAAGACGCTGATCCTCTGGGGGCAGAACGACATCTTCTTCACTCCCGAAGGCGGGCGGGCGTACCTGCGCGACCTTCCCGAGGCCGAGCTGCATATGCTCGACAGCGGCCACTTCGCCGTCGAAGACTCACTCGACGAGATCGCCGCCCACATCAAGCGCTTCCACGCCGAGACGGTCGAGGGCCACACGGCTGCGCAGTCGGTCGGAACCGCGGGTACCCGATGAGGGTGCTCTCCGTCAACGTCGGGCTTCCTCGCGAGGTGACCTGGAGAGGCAAGCCGGTCAGGACGGGGATCTACAAGGAACCCGTGCGCGGTCGAGTCGCGGTTTCCACGCTCAACCTCGCCGGCGACGGTCAAGCCGACCTGCGCGTGCACGGCGGTAGGGACAAGGCCGTCTACGCCTACTCGTCCGAGTACTACGAGCTCTGGTCGCGCGAGCGACCAGAGCTCGAGCTCGGCCCTGGGGCGTTCGGCGAGAACCTCACGACCGAAGGTCTGCTCGACGAGGACGTGAGCATCGGCGACCGCTTCCGAGTCGGCACCGCCGAGCTCGTCGTGACCCAACCGCGCCTACCCTGCTTCAAGCTCGGGATCAAGATGGGCCGCGACGAGTTCGTTACCGAGTTCCTCGAGCGAGGTCTCTACGGCTTCTACCTCGCCGTCAGCCGCGAGGGCCATGTCGAAGCCGGCGATCCCATAGTCGTCCTGACCCGCGACCCGCATCGCTTCGGTGTCACCGAGGTCGCGCGGCTTTACGCCCGCGACCGCAACGACGTCGAGAGCATGCGACGCGCAGCTGAGCTCGGCGTCCTCGCGGAGAGCTGGCGCGACTTCTTCCGCAAGCGCGTCAGCTCGCTCGCGGCATGACCTCGTGAACATGACCTCCGGTCTTCGTGCGTGGCCGCCGGAGCTTAGCGCCGCGGTCTGCATTGCTGGTCCCAATCTGGCTTGAATACGCGGTGCCCGAACGAGCTCCGGGTCGATTTCTGGCGTTTCGGCTCGCGCTCGAGACGTCGTCTGTGTGGGCCACGTGTGGCCGCGGTGTCTAACCTAGCAACACACTAGACGTAATTGCACGGCTTTTTGACGGGAGCGACGGGACTCGAACCCGCGACCTCCGGCGTGACAGGCCGCGCCGACGGATACGACCCCGGACGCCCGGACACGCCTGAAGACGCTTGAACCCGCACGGGCAAAGGGATTGCGGGGTGCGACTCGACTCCCTGAGCGGAGTCGCGAATCGACGGGTTTCCCGACGTTTGGGCATGAATGGGGCACGCCGTCGCCCGCCCCGGCAACGGCGAGCGGTGTCAGAATCGCCGCGTGCCCGCGACGGTCGTCGACGTCGAGCTCGAGACCCTTGTCGCCGACCTCGTCGCCCGCCGCCGGCCGATCCTCGCCGAGCTCGTCCGCGAGCGCGTCAACGTCGAGCTCGTCGGCTCGTCGACCGCGAGGTCGACGTCGGCGGCTGCTCACGACCAACCCGGCCGTCGACGCCGGCCCGAACCCGGAGGCCGACCCGGCGCCGGTACGGGTCTACACGCTCGCCGAGCTCGACGCGATCGCCGTCGAGCTCG
>JBKPCT010000007.1:0-8220 GCA_046727515.1 Actinomycetota bacterium
CGACGGCGAGATCGTCGCCGTCGTCGGTCCGAACGGGGCCGGTAAGAGCACGCTGCTGAAGGTGATCGTCGGGCTCGAGCGCCCGACCGACGGCAGCGTTCGGCTCGATGGTGCGAGAGTCGACGGTCTGACCGCCCACCAGCTCAGGCGTAAGGGGATCGCGATGGCGATGCAGCGGCCGCTCCCGTTCGGCTCGATGACGGTCATCGAGAACGCCGTCCTCGGCGCGATGTTCGGCGTCGGTCACGGCGTCGTCGGCGAGCGAGAGGCGAGGCGGCGGGCGACCGAGGCGCTGGCGTTCGTCGGGCTGGAGAAGCGGGCCGACCGACCCGTGTCGAGCCTGAACCTCCATCAGCAGCGGTTCCTGGAGATGGCGAAGGCGCTCGCGGGACGGCCGCAAGTGCTGCTGCTCGACGAGGTGATGGCGGGCCTCAACGAGACGGAGCTTGCCCACTCGATCGAGACCGTCCGCAACATCCGCGAAAAGCTCGGGACGGCGATCCTGTGGGTCGAGCACGTGATGAGCGCGGTGATCCAGCTCGCTGAGCGTGCGATCGTCCTCAACTTCGGCAAGGTTCTCGCCGAGGGCGCCCCCGATGTCGTCATGCGGGACCCCCAGGTCGTCGACGCGTATCTCGGGCGGGCGCGCGTTGCTTGAGGTGGCGGGACTGGCGGCCGGCTACCTGGGCGAGCGGGTCATCGACAACATCGACATCGAGGTCCGTACGGGCGAGGCGGTCGCGATTGTCGGCTCGAACGGCGCAGGCAAGACGACGCTCTTCCGGGCGATTGCCGGGCTGCTCCGGTCGATGGCGGGGCGGGTCGTGCTCGACGGCAAGGACCTGACGCGCCGTCCCGCCCACCGGGTCGCGCGCGCGGGAATCGCGTACGTCCCGGCCGAGCGGCACCTGTTCCCCGCGATGACGCTGAAGACGAACCTCGTGCTCGGCGCGTACCCCGGCCGGCCGGACCCCGAGACGCTGGAGCTCGTCTACGACCTCTTCCCGCGATTGAAGGAGCGGCAGCGCCAGCAGGCGGGGACGCTGAGCGGCGGCGAGCAGCAGATGCTGGCGGTGAGTCGTGCGCTGATGGCGCGGCCGCTGCTGCTGATGCTCGACGAGCCGACGACCGGCCTTGCACCCAAGATCGCGGAGACGGCCTTCGAAGCGCTCGCAGGACTCAAGGAGAAGGGGATGACGCTGCTGATCGCGGAGCAGCAGGTCCCGCTCGCGCTCTCGGTCGCCGACCGCGGGTACGTGCTCGAGAACGGACGGATCCGGCTCGAGGGCTCGTCCCACGAGCTCGTGCAGAACCCGGACGTGCAACACGCGTACCTGGGTGTTGCATGACGGGGGCCATCCTCGACGGGATCGTGCTCGGGCTCGCCTTTGGCCTGCTCGGCGTCGGGATGACGCTGATCTACGGCCTCGGCGGAGTCCTCAACCTCGCCTACGGCCAGATCGTCGTTCTGGGGGCGATCGTCATCGCGCTCCTGATCGACGACGGCGTTCCAACGGCTCTGGCGGCCGTCGTGGGCGTGCTGGTGGCAGTCGGCCTCGCCGTCCTGCTCGACCTCACCTTGATGCAGCCGGTCTACCGCCGACAGGGCGAGGAACGGACGCTCCTGGGCCTCCTGCTCACCCTGGGAGCCGCGTTCGTGATCGCGGGCCTGCTCAACTGGCAATACCCGCTGGAGGCGCTCTACATCAACATCGGCGGAGAGCCGATCTCGATCCTGGGCGTGCCGATGGCGATGGGGAGCATCTGGGCCTCCGTGATCGCGCTGGCTGTGGGGTCGGCACTCCTGCTCTTCTTCGGCGCCACGACCTTCGGGCGCGGCGTCCGCTCGGTGATCCAGGACGAGACCGGCGCCCGCCTCGTGGGGATCAGCCCGTCGTTCGTCCGGACGGTCATCTTCGCGCTGAGCGGCGCGCTGGCCGGGATCGTGGCGATCACGAGCTCGATGACCGGCCCGGTGACGGTGACCGCGGGCTTCGAGCTCACGGTCTTCGCACTGATCGTCACCGTCGTGGGCGGCCTCGGCAGCGTCGCGGGCGCGTTCCTGGCCGGCCTTCTCCTCGGGATCGTGAACACGATGAGCGCCCACTACATCGGGCAATACATCACCACCGTCATCCTCCTCGGTGTTGCAGCCATGACCATCGTCATCCGGCCCCGCGGGCTGCTCGGGCGGTGAGAGCGATGCCCAGGACGCCGAGGCTGTCGCGTCTCGGCGCGGTCGTGCAAGGAAATGTCGGCTGGGCGCTCCTCCCGATCGTCGCCACGGCCGCCATCCTCGCGATCCTGCCGTCGGTCTGGTTCGGCGACTCGCGCTATACGACGGGGCTGGCCGTGCAGGCGCTCGTCTTCGCCTGCTACGGCGTCGGGTTCAACCTGATCTTCGGGAGCACGAACCAGCTCTTTCTGTGCGTCGGTGCTCTGGCCGCGGTGGGCGGCTACGGCGCCGCCGTCCTCGCGGAGCAGACCTCGGTGCCGATCTGGGTCGGCATCCTCGTGGGGACGGCGAGCGCGGCGATCGTCGGCGGGGTGTTGAGCTGGATTGCGGTACGGCGCTCGCTGGGGGTGATCTTCACCGGCATCGTGACCCTGGTGTTCTCGCTCGCATTCGCGAACCTGCTCCTCGGCAAGCGCGACCTGACCGGGAGTGAGACGGGCCTCGTCTTGACCGACGCCGCCCGCGGCCTCGCCGACGATCGGGTCAGCGCGTACTACTTCTTCGCCGGCGTGCTCGTCGCTTTCCTGATCGTCTTTCGGGCGCTGCAGCTCTCGCACGTGGGGTGGGCGTTCCGCGCCCTCCGCGACGACGAGGTCGCGGCCGAGCTCGCCGGCGTGGACGTCGCGCGCTACCGGATCTACGCAGGGACGCTGGGCTCGACGATGATCGGCCTGACCGGCGCGCTCTACGCCTATAGCGCCGGCTTCATCAGCCCGGCGACGTACGCCTTCGACCACGTCGACGTCCGTGTCCTCGTGGTCGTGGCGTTCGGCGGTCTCGGCACGTTGATCGGCCCGGTGATCGGTGCGGCCGTGTTCGCGGTGCTGGACGAGTGGCTGAGCACGAGCCTCCAGCTGCGGGAAGTCTTCTACGGCGCCTTCGTGATCGTGATCTTCCTCGCGCTGAGACGGGGCGTGGTCCCCACCCTCGTCACCCTTGTTCGGCGGTTCTGGCCGCGGCTTGGCGTCTCCGGCCAGGCGGAGGCTGGGCCCGTTTGGCCGTCGCGAAGCGATACTGGAATCGACCCATGAGTCGGACCCGGAACGTCGCTCGTCCTCCGCTCCCTGCCGGCCGGCAGTCTGCGAGGCAGGAGGAGCTCCTCCGGGTCGCGTACCGGTTGATGGCGACGAAGGGGATGCACCGGATGACGCTGCAGGACGTCGCCGACGCCGCGGGGATGTCGAAGGCGAACGTCGTCTACCACTACAAGACGAAAGAGGACCTCGTTCTCAGGTCGATGCAGTGGGTCCTCGAGCGCGTGACCGCGCGAATCGTCGAGGCGACGGCATCGGTTGCCGGCCGCGACGCGAAGATCCGGGCCATGATCGACGCGATCTTCCTCGACCCGCAGCGGAACCGGACCTTCTACATCGTGTACGCGGAACTGATCGCGCACTCGTCGCGCAATCGGCGGTTCGCCGCTCTGAACGACTGGTTCCGGGAGATCGTGACCGGTCAGTACGCGGCGGTGATCAGCAGTACCAACAAGCGCTCGAAGCGCTCGGTCGCGGAGTCGGCCATGATCGTCCGGGCGTTGATCGACGGACTGTTCCTCCAGTGGCTGGAGGAGCCCGACTGGGAGGCGCGGCATGCCGCGTACAAGGACCTCTGCGTGCGCTCGATCATCGCCTTCCTCGACCGGTAGCATTTGACGCTGACCGTCCGGTCAGACAAACTCCCGCTGTGGACGACGCCGCACTCCTCGAACGGCTGGCCAGCGGCAAGCTCGTCGAAGGTCCGGAGCACGCGAGCGAGGACTACGTCAAGGGCCTCGCCCGGACGCTGATCGTCTCGGGGGACACCGAACTGATCAGCGCGCCGGCGTACCTGAAGGCCTCGGCGCACGCGCCGCGGCTCCAGTCGTTCGTCTCCGTCGTGGGGATCATCCAGGACGAGCTCGGTCACGCACACATCGCCTACCGCATGCTGCGTGACCTCGGGATCGACACCGAGACGCTGATCTACGAGCGCGAGGCCACGGACTTCCGTCACCCGTACGCGTTCGACGTGCCTCTCGAGAGTTGGGCGGAGATGGTGGTCGCGAACGGCTTCTACGACCGCGCCGGCTTCGTGCTCCTCAGCGACGTCTTCGAGCACACGAGCTACGGCCCCTGGAAGCGCGCGCTTGTCAAGGTCGATCGAGAGGAGGGATTCCACCTCCGTCACGGGGAGCAGTGGATGAAGACGCTCGCCGCCGCCCCGGCGACGCACGACGAGCTCCAGAAGGCCGTCGACTGGATGTTCCTGATGACGCTCGAATGGTTCGGCCTCCCCGACGACCTGAAGCGGCACCGCGAGCAGATCGACTTCGGGCTCAAGGGCAGAACGAACGACGAGCTCCGCCAGATCTGGATGTCGACGGCGGTTCCGTTCTGCGAGTCGATCGGCATCGACGTCCCGGCGCACCTGGACGCCGAGACCGGAAAGTACGTGATCGACACCCCGTTCCCGCAGCAGTTCGACGAGAGCGAGAAGCGTTGGCTGACGGAGGAGGGCGAGATCTCCTGGGATACCGTGCTCGACCGGTGGCGCGCGCGGGGCCCGGCCAACGAGGAGCTGGTGTGGATGATCCAGCGCGGCCGAGTCGAGCTGGCGGAGGTGGCGTGACGGCGACGCGCGCCGAGGTCGAGCACGCGCTCGCGGACGTGCTCGACCCCGAGTACCCCGTCAGCCTCGTCGACCTGGGTCTCGTCCGCGACGTCGAGGTCGCGGACGGGACGGCCCGGGTCGCGATCTCCTACTGCTCACTGGGCTGCCCCTGCATCGACCTGATCGGGCAGGACGTGGAGGAGCGGTTGATGCAGCTCGACGGCGTCGAGCGCGTCGAGGTCGTCGAGTCGTTCGAGCCGTGGACGAGGCAGCACGTCTCGCGCAACGGCCTCCTTCAGCTGCGCCGCGTGGGGGTGGCGTGAACAGCGGCGTAGGCTCGACGGAGCCGCCCAGGAGCGAAGCCGCCGGCTTTGCCGGCGGCGGGAGCGGGAACGTCGAGCCCTGGGAGGTCTTCGCCCGGCAGGAGCGGCAGATCCCCATCCGACACGTGGGACGCGTGGATGCGGCCACGCTCGACGACGCCGTCGTGTTCGCCGCGACCCTGTACGAGGAATGGAAGTGGGCTGACATGTTCATCGTGCCGAGACGCGAGATCGAGCAGGTGGTGAAGCCGGCTTGACGCTGCGGGTCTACGGCCGCACCGAGTACGCGGAGCCGCTGGTAGAGCTCGGGACGATCGACGACGCAAGCGACGTCCCCACCGCCTACGTGGGGAACTGGGTCGAGCTCGTGACGTTCCCCGAGGGCGCGATGCATTGGATCATCCGCGACGGCGAGGAGATCGAGGATGCCTGAGCTTTCGCCTGGAGTCGCGCAGGCGTCGGCGAACGTCGTCGTCGCACTCGCCGACAACAAGTACTTCCTCGCGCGCCGTCTGGCCACGTGGGGCGTCGGCGCGCCGACGCTCGAGAGCGCCGTCGCGTGCACGGCGATCGCGCAGGAGGAAGCGGGGCACGCCCGCGGCCTCTACTCGCTGCTCGAGGATTTCCCGCGGGGAGTAGCGCCGCGACCGCTCGAGCGAGAGGATGACCGCGGGCGCAAGTACGCGCTCGCGTACCTCCTCGAGCCGACAGCGTCGTTCATCCGCGGTGTCGCCGCGCTGGCGCTGGCCGACCGGGCCTGCACGGTCCTCCTCGAGGCGGCGGCCGCGTCGAGCTTCGAAGGCCTGAGGAAGCGCGCCGTCCGGATCCTCTCGGACGAGCGGTTCCACCAGCGCTACGCCGACGGGCGCGTCAGGGAGCTCGCCGAGTCGCCGGCGCTCGAGCGCGAGCTCGAGGCCTTGCTGCCCGAGACCCTGTGCTGGTTCGGCCCCGCCGGCGAGCCGGGACTAGAGCTGCTGGTCGAGGCTGGGATCGTCTCGCAGCGAAACGAGGCACTGCGTCAGACGTTCCTGTCGCGGCTCGCGTCGGTGACCGAGCCCGCCGGACTCGCGCTCCCGATCAGCCGCGACGGCGACGGAACCTGGACCTACCCGGAGCTGCCGTGGAGTCGGTGGAGCAGCCTGGAGCGCCGGCTGACGGCGATTCCGGCGACGGCGAGGTCGTGACGTGCGTGTGGTGCGCGTCGACGAACGTCGAGCGGCTCGGCGAGTTCGGCCCGGGGCTGATGACCGAGCAATGGATGTGCCTGGACTGCCACAGTCCGTTCGAGTGGATTCGCAAGCGGTGACGCTCGAGCTCGAAGGGAGCGTGCTGACCTGATGCCGCTCTATTCGTTCGGCGACAAGGAGCCCCAGGTGCCCGACGACGCGTTCGTCGCGCCGAACGCGACCCTCGTCGGCGACGTCGAGCTCGGGGCCGAGTCGAGCGTCTGGTTCGGTGCCGTTCTGCGCGGCGACTTCGACCGGATCGTCATCGGAGAGGGGTCGTGTGTCCAGGACAACGCCGTCATCCACGCTGCCGAGGGGCTGCCGACGATCGTCGGCGCGAACGTCACCGTCGGCCACGCCGCGCTGCTCGAGGGCTGCGTGATCGAGGGCGGCGCGCTGATCTCGATGGGCGCGATCGTCCTGCAGCGCGCCCGCGTTGGCGCCGGCGCGCTCGTCGCCGCCGGGAGCGTCGTCCGGGAGGGCCAGGAGATCCCCGCCGGCGCGGTGGCCGCCGGCATCCCCGCGGTCGTCAAGAAGGAGGTCGATGGCTCGTCACGCCGCTGGATCGAAAACGCCGCCGCCCATTACCGGCAGCTGAGGCGCCGCTACCTGGAGGAGCTGACCGTGAGAGAGGAGCTGGGATGGTGAAGATGCTGATCGCCGGCGAGCACACCGACGCCACGGCGACCGACGAGCTCGAGGTGATCGACCCGGCCACGGAGGACGTGTTCGAAACCGTTCCGGCGGGCGACGTCGACGCCGTCGAGCTCGCAGTGCAGGCAGCGGACGCGGCCTTTCAGGAGTGGTCGCGGACGGATGCCGAGCAGCGGGCAGAGATCATTCGCCAGGCGCTCGACCTCGTGGCCGAGCACAAGGACGAGATCGCCGGGACCCTGACCCACGAGCAGGGCAAGCCGACGATGGAGGCTGCCGGCGAGCTCCAGCACTTCCTCCACGGGATGCACTACTACGCCGACCTCGCGACCAAGGTCCGCGGCTTCTACCAGGACCTGCCGTCGACGCTCGGGCGCTCCTACGGCATGGTGATCAAGCGTCCGGTCGGGCCGGTGGCGGCGATCGTCCCGTACAACTACCCGCTGACCCTGATGGGGACGAAGATCGGGCCGGCGCTGGCTGCGGGGAACACGGTCGTAGTCAAGCCGGCGTCGTCGACACCGCTCGCGACGCTCCGGGTCGCGGAGCTGTTCCACGAGGCGGGCTTGCCCGCCGGCGTGCTGAACGCCGTGACCGGCCGGGGGTCGACGATCGGAGACGCACTCGTCACGCACCCGCTGATCCGCCGCGTTGCCTTCACCGGGGAGACCGGCACCGGCAGGCACATCGCCGGGCTCGCGGCGCCGGCATTCAAGCGGATCACGCTCGAGCTCGGGGGCTCCGATCCGATGATCGTCTGCCCGGACGTCGACGTACCGGCGGTGATCAAGAGCGCGGTTGTCGCTCGCTTCTGGAACGCCGGCCAGTCGTGCCTCGCCGCGAAGCGGCTGTACGTCTTCGACGAGATCTACGACGAGCTCGTCGGCGGGCTCGCGAAGGAGCTCGAGCGGTACGAGTGCGGCACCGGGTGGACGAAGCCGGAGAAGCCGAAGCTGCGGATGGGGCCCGTGCACACGGCGCGCGGGCGAAGCGAACTGGAGGAGCAGCTTGACGATGCCACCTCACGGGGAGCGAAAGTCCTAGTCGGCGGCGGCCGGCCGGCCGGCGCCGACAAGGGGTACTTCTTCCAGCCGACACTCGTCGAGGACGCGCCGCACGATTCGAGGCTCGTGCAGGAGGAGGTCTTCGGCCCGATTCTGCCCGTCTTCCGCGTCAAGGACATGGACGAGGC
>JBKPCT010000008.1:0-6738 GCA_046727515.1 Actinomycetota bacterium
ATCAGCGTGGTCTTCCCGGCTCCGTTCGGGCCGAGGTAGCCGAAGGCGACGCCGCGCGGAACGGCCAGGCGGACGTCGTCGACGACGGTTCGATGGCCGAAGCGCTTGGTCAGCCCTTCGGTCTCGACAACTAGGTTGTTCAGTTCGGTGGTCATGCTTCGAAGGTACGCCGCGACCACCGTGCCCGCCTCGGGCGCGAGACGGAACTTCTGCGCCTCGGGGATGAATCGGTCCTCCTCCGAAAGTTGGAGGCGCGGGCCCTCCGCCAGCGCCCCGAAAAAGAGGGGTGGCAGCCCCATGGCCAGACGCCGGGGCCCGCCATTGGCGTGGCTTCCAGTAGGGAGCAGCCTGAGCTCGAGTTGCAAAACGAGCGAAAGGAACCGCGATGAAAGCCAATCTCGCAGCTCGGGCGGCGCGTTGGAGCGCCGCCCACTGGAAGCTCGCGGCCTTCGGCTGGATCGCCGTCGCGATCGTCGCCGTCGTGGCCGGGACGGCCGTGGGCACGCAGAAGTTGACGGACCAGGAGACCGCGACGCGGGAGACGGCACGCGCCGAGCAGATCCTGGCCGATGCGGGGATCAAGCACTCGGCAACGGAGAGCGTCCTCGTCCAGTCGAGGCATCTGACGACGGGTGACGCGAAGTTCCGCCGGACGATCGGAGCGGTCGTCGCCGGCCTCGACCACCGGCCGGAGGTTGTGAACATCCGCTCGCCGCTCACGCGCGACGACGCGGATCAGATCTCTGCCGATGGCCATGCGGCGCTGGTCCAGTTCGACGTCCGCGGCGGCGCCGACACGGCGAGCAAGCGGGTTGCTCCCGTGCTGAGGGAGGTCGCGTGGCTACAGCAGCGGCACTCGAGCTTCACGATCGCCGAGTTCGGCTCGGCAAGCGCCCTGCGCGCGCTCGACGAGACGACCGGGAAGGACTTCTCGCGGGCCGAACGCCTCTCGGTCCCGATCACCTTCGTAATCCTGCTCCTCGCGTTCGGCGCCTTCGTCGCCGCGGGCGTCCCGGTGCTCCTGGCGTTCGCCGCGGTCCTGGCGTCGGTCGGCGTCTCGAGCCTGCTGAGCCACGTCGCGCACGCCTCCGACGCCACCAGCTCGGTGATCCTGCTGATGGGCATGGCGGTCGGCGTCGACTACTCCCTGTTCTATCTCAAGCGGGAGCGGGAGGAACGAGCCCGCGGTGCTGAGCCCCGGCAGGCGCTGGAGCGCGCCGCTGCCACGTCGGGTCAGGCGGTGTTGATCGCCGGCGCGACCGTCCTGGTCGCGATGGCCGGGATGCTCTTCACTGGATCGAAGATCTTCACTTCGCTCGGCATCGGCGCGATGATCGTCGTGTTCGTCTCGATGATCGGCTCACTCACCGTGCTCCCCGCTCTCCTCGGGAAGCTCGAGGACCGGATCGATCGCGGCATCGTGGGCGTCGTTGCTGCTGGGATCGTTCGGGTGATGCGGCCGCTCCGGTGGCAGCCTCGGCTTCTGCTGCGGCTGCGCGACCGCAGGACGCTGCTGCAGCGGTTGAAGGGTGACCGCAGGGAATCTCGCGTCTGGGGCGCGCTGCTCCGCCCTGCTTTGCAACGCCCGGCAGTTGCAGCTGTCGCGTCCGCCGCGTTCCTCGCGGTGCTCGCGCTGCCCGCGCTCGGCATGCACACGAGCCTGCCCGGCTTCAACGACCTGCCGCGAAGCCTGGCCGTCGTCAAGACGTACGACAAGATCCAGAGGGCGTTCCCGGGCAGCCAAGCGCCCGCGGAAGTGGTCGTCAAGGCGGAGGACGTGACCGCGCCCCCTGTTAGGACCGCACTCGCCGATTTGCGGCGCCGCGCCGCCGCGACGCCGTCGATGGGTGGCCCGGTCCACACCGTCGTAAATCGCGACCACACGGTCGCCCAAGTCGAGATCCCGCTCGCCGGGGACGGCGACAACGCACGCTCGACTGCCGCGCTGAGCACGCTCCGCTCGAAGGTCGTTCCGGCGTCCCTAAGCGGACTGAAGGGCGTCGAGTACGCCGTCACGGGAGAAACCGCAGGCAACCACGACTTCAACCAGACGATCAAGGAGAGAGCGCCGATCGTTTTCGCCTTCGTGCTGGGCCTCGCCTTCCTGCTCCTCCTCGTCACCTTCAGGTCGATCGTGATTCCGGTCAAGGCGATCCTGCTCAACCTGCTCTCCGTAGGTGCCGCCTACGGCGTCCTCGTCTGGATCTTCCAGGACGGACATCTCCAAGGGCTGCTCAACTTCCGCTCCAACGGAGCCGTCGCATCCTGGGTGCCGTTGTTCCTCTTCCCCGTGCTATTCGGATTGTCGATGGACTACCACGTGTTCATCCTGAGCCGGGTCAAGGAGCTCGTCGACGAGGGCGTGCCGACGGACGAGGCGGTGAAGCGGGGGATCGGATCCACGGCCGGCACGGTCACGAGCGCGGCCGCAGTGATGGTCGCCGTATTCGCGATCTTCGCGACGCTCCAGCAGCTGGACATCAAGCAGATGGGCGTCGGCCTCGCGGTTGCAGTGTTCTTGGATGCGACGCTGATCCGCGCTGTGTTGCTCCCGGCGACGATGAAGCTGCTCGGCGACTGGAACTGGTATCTGCCTCGGTGGCTGCGATGGCTGCCCTCGCGGAAGCACCACGAACGCTACGGGAGGCCCGCGGTTGAGCTTCGCTAGCCGCATCCGGGCCCTGACCTACCTGATCACGGCGGTGCCGCTGGGGACCCTCGGCGCCGCCGTGGTCCTCGTCGGGTGGACGCTGACGCCGCTCGTTGCGATCACGCCGGCGGTCGTCCCGGTCCTGATCGGATTCCGCGCTGCGATCGGTTGGGTCGCCCGAGCGGATGCGTCGCTTGCACGCTCGCTGCTCGGCGTCCAGGTGAGCCCTCGTACCCGAACGCCCTCCCGGCGCGGCTTCTGGGGCCAAGGACTCGACATCGTCTCGGACGGCGAGTTCGCCAAGCAGCAAGTCTTCTCGCTCTTCCGCTTCGCCTTCGGCGGCGTCCTCGCGATCGCCGAGGTCTCGCTGATCGGCGCGGCGCTCGGGGCGATCGCGATGCCGCTGTACTTCTCGTCGGCGCATCCGGACGTCAACGGCTGGCACGTCGACACGCTCTGGAAGGCGCTCCTGTACGTGCCGGCCGGCGTGGTGTTGCTGGCGCTCGCGCTCTACCTGCTTCGCCCGCTCGCGGCTATTTCGCGGTGGGTCGCGCGCCGTCTCCTGGACAGCCCTGAAGCGGTCGAGAGGTCACCGAAGGAGACGAAGCTGGCGCGCCGCCGGGCTCTCGCCGCTCACGTCGTCGTCTACGTCTCCGTCAACGCGCTGCTGATCGTGACCTGGGCGACGACGACACAGGCCTACTTCTGGCCCGCCTGGCCGCTGATCGCGCTCTTCCTGCCACTCTCGATCCACGCCTGGGTTCAGGCCGTTGACGAACGGCCCGAGCTGATCCGGCCTGGTCAAACCCGAGCCTTCGCGATCCACGAAGGCGTCTTCGCGAGCTTCGCCCTCTTCTACGTCTTTCAATGGCTGGCCAGCGGGGGCGGCTACTTCTGGCCGATGTGGCCGATCATCGGGCTCGCGCTCATCCTGCTCGGTCACCGAGTCCTCATTGCGGTCAGGCGACGGCAGGGGGAGCTCGAGGAGCGGATCGGGGTGCTCGAGGACACGCGCGCGGAGGCCGTCGACCAGCAGGAGGACGAGCTCCGGCGGATCGAGCGTGACCTCCACGACGGCGCCCAGGCGCGCCTGGTGGCGCTCGGCATGAGTCTGGGGATGGCCGAGCAGAAGCTGAAAGCGGACCCGGAGGCCGCTCTCGCACTCATAGAGGACGCCCAGCGCGGGGCGCGGGAGGCGCTCGAGGAGCTGCGCGATCTCGCCCGCGGGATTCACCCGCCGGTGCTCACGGATCGTGGTCTCGGCGCCGCGCTGGCGACGCTCACCGACCGGAACCCGCTCGACGTCGAACTTGACGTCGACCTTGCGGAACGTCCACCCGCCGTTGTCGAGACCGCCGCCTACTTCGTCGTCGCCGAGGCGCTCGCCAACGCGACGAAACACGCCGGCGCAAGCCGGATCGCGATCTCTGTTCATCGCCGCGACGGCTCTCTCGAGGTCGAAGTCTTCGACGATGGCCACGGCGGAGCCGACCTCTCGGGCGCGGGCCTGACGGGCCTTGCCCGGCGCGTGCGCGCCCTCGACGGTTCGCTCGAGATCACGAGCCCCGTCGGCGGCCCGACGGTTCTCAGGGCGGAGTTGCCGTGCGAGTCGTGATCGCGGAGGACCTGGCGCTGCTCCGCGACGGCCTCGTTCGGCTGCTCCGCGACAATGGCTTCGACGTCGTCGCGGCCGTGCAAGACGGCGACAGCCTCGTGCACACGATCGCCGAGGAGCGGCCGGAGATCGCCATTGTCGACATCCGGCTTCCTCCCACTTTCCGCGACGAGGGCCTACGCGCCGCCCTCGAAGCGCGGCGGCGCATCCCGGAGACGGCGATCCTGATCGTCTCCCAGTACGTCGAGCACACCTACGCGAACGAGCTGCTCGCCGACGGCCGCGGCGGGATCGGCTACCTCCTGAAGGACCGGATCATGGACGTGGACGACTTCGTCGACGCAGTCCGGCGCGTAGCGAACGGCGGCACGGCCCTCGATCCCGAAGTCGTCTCGCAGCTGCTCTCCAGGCGCCGCGAAGACGGTCCGCTTGAGCGCCTGACGCCGCGCGAGCGCGAGGTACTCGCCCTGATGGCCGAGGGTCGCTCCAATGCGGGCATCGCGAAGGAGCTCGTCCTCACGGTCGGTGCGGTCGAGAAGCACGTCGCGAACATCCTCAACAAGCTGCGCCTTCCGCCGTCGGAGGACGACCACCGTCGCGTCTTGGCCGTCGTCACTTACCTGCGCGGCGAAGACAGATAAGGGACTGTGCTGCTTAGCGGGACTGTCCCACCACCGTCTATTGGGACCTGTCCCAAGGACGGTCGTGGACAGGTCCGTGTACCTGGTTCGTGGACAGGTCCGTGTACCTGGTTCGTGGACAGGTCCGTGTACCTGGTTCGTGGACAGGTCCGTGTACCTGGTTCGTTGGGACAGCAGTCCCCGTTCGGGGACAGTCCCTCCTCTCAGTGCAGCGTGTCCTCTAGGACCGTGTCCGGCGCGGCCGCATACTGCGGCGCGCGTGACATCGTCGCCAGGCGGGAGACGGCCTCGAGCGTCTCGCCACCCTCGACCAGCCGCTCCAGCTCGGCCAGCTCGTCTTCCAGCCACGCGGCCTCGACCACCGGGCCGCTGACCCGGCGGATCTTCGGATGCGCGGTCGCGAAGACCTGCTCGCCTTCGCCCCAGAGTTCTTCGTGCAGCTTCTCGCCTGGGCGTGTGCCGACGAAGTCGATGCCGATCTCGCCGGCATCCTTGCCGGAGAGTCGGATCATCTGCTCGGCGAGATCGACGATCTTGACCGGCTCGCCCATGTCGAGGACGAACACGTGTCCCTCGCCGCCGATCGCGCCGGCCTGGATGACGAGGGAGGCCGCTTCCGGGATCGTCATGAAGAAGCGAGTCATCTCCGGGTGCGTGACCGTGACCGGGCCGCCGCGCTCGATCTGGCGGCGGAAGATCGGGATCACGCTGCCCGACGAGCCGAGCACGTTGCCGAAACGGACGGCGACGAAGCGCGTCGAGACGTCTGTGCGGGCGCCGTAGGCCTCGACGACCCACTCGCAGACGGCCTTCGACTGGCCCATCACCGTCTTCGGGTTGACCGCCTTGTCGGTGGAGACGAGCACGAAGCGCGACGCGCCGTGCTCGACCGCTGCATCGGCAACGACCTTCGTGGCCAGCGCGTTGTTCCGAACGGACTCGAGCGGGTTCGCCTCCATCAGGGGCACGTGCTTGTACGCCGCGGCGTGGAAGATCACGTCGGGCTCGTAGCGCTCGAAGACCTGCCGCATCTTCGTCGGGTTGCCGACGTCGGCCAGCACCGGCACGGCCGCCGAGAAGCCGCGTTCGCCGACGAGCTCGCGCTCGATGTCGAACAGCGCGCCCTCGCCCAGCTCGACGAGGATCAGCCGCTGAGGGCCGAGCTGCGTGAGCTGCCGGCAGAGCTCGGCGCCGATCGAGCCGCCGGCCCCGGTCACGAGCACCGTCTTCCCCTCGACAAACGGCATCGCGGAGTCGAGCTCGACGTGCACCGGCTCGCGCCCGAGGACGTCCTCGACCTGGACCGGGCGGATCTGCGCGGCAAGGTCGACCTCGCCGGAGATGAGCTCGTGGAGGCCCGGCAGCGTCTTGACCGGGACGCCGTGCTCGCGCGCGGTCGAGACGACCGCGCGGCGGAAATCACCCGATGCGGACGGAACGGCGATCAGCACCTCGTCCGGCCGGTTGTCGCGCAGCAGGTGCGGGAGGTCGGCTGTCGTGCCGAGCACGCGAACGCCGTGGATGCGGATGTTCTTCTTGCGCGGGTCGTCGTCGACGAGCCCGATCGGCGTGTAGCCGAGCTGCGGGTTGCGGTGCATCTCGCGGATCGTGTCGCGCGCCGCTTCGCCCGCGCCGATCACGAGCACCTCCTTGCCTCGCGCGACCAGGCGACCGGGCGACGGCCGCTCGAACACCGAACGGGCGATCAGCCGCGAGCCGGCGACGAGGGCCAGCAAGAGCAGCCAGTCCATCACCGCGACCCCGCGCGGCAGCCGCACCTCGGGGACGGGGTTGGCGAAGTAGACCGTCACCGACGCGACGAGCGATGCGAC
>JBKPCT010000009.1:0-7059 GCA_046727515.1 Actinomycetota bacterium
GTGCTCCTCGTGCGCTCGGCGCCGCCCTCCGGGCTGCAGGACTTGCCGAAGGGGGCGAGCGGGGCCTCGCGCTTCTCGATGAGGCGGTCGAGGTGCTCACGAACTCGCCGGCGAAGCTCGAGCACGCGAGGGCGCGCACCGAGCTGGGGGCGGCACTTCGCAGGGCCAACCGCCGCGCCGAGGCACGCGAGCAGCTGCGACGGGCGGTCGACCTGGCAACGATCTGCGGCGCCCAGCCCCTCGCGGCTCGCGCCAACACCGAGCTTCGCGCCACGGGGGCGCGGCCGCGGCGCGCTGCCCTGAGCGGTGTCGAGTCGCTCACACCCAGCGAGCAGCGCGTCGCCCAGATGGCATCCACGGGCCCCACCAACCGCGAGATCGCGCAAGCCCTCTTCGTCACTCCGAAGACGGTCGAACTCCACCTCTCCAGCGTCTACCGCAAGCTTGGGATCAGCTCGCGCTCGCAGCTTCCTGCGGCACTCGCTCAACCTCGTCGCGGATAGGTCTCTACGGTCGCCGTCGGGCATTGGGCGCAGCCGGGCGGTGGAGGCTCGCTGGGCCTCGGCGTCGCTTGCTCAAACTCTCATTTGCAATCGGCTTGTCGATGAGTATCGCCTGTGGGTCTTCCCTGTCGCGCTGGGCGCGGGTAAGCGCTTGTTCGCGGGCGGAACCGTACCCACGGCATTCGAGCGGGCCGACGTTCGGCTGACCGAGGCCGGGGTCACCGTGCCCACACTTCGCCCGCTCGGCGAACCAAGACTGGGCACACACGAGATCGAAGCCGGCGCGGAGGCGATCAAGCTCGCCGAATGAGAGCGCGGCGGTCCGCCGGCCTGCACACCTGGCTCAGCGCGGAGTCTGCCGCATCTCTGGGCGAGGTACTGCTCGACCAGCTCAGATAGCTGAGCGTGCGCGCAACTCTCTTGGTGCGCCGCATTCTCGAGCGCCCGCTCCAACGCCCCCGGGCGTCGTCCTCGCTCTCAGGAAACGCCTCTTCTTCGGCGTCACCGGCGACGCGTCGTGCTGGAGTTGATCGTGCTTTTTGGTCGGAAGCGAGGTTTTGGCGCGCGGCCATCTACGGTGGGGTGCAGGCAGCACCTAGCTGAGCCATTGCTGCCGCGTTCGCGGTTACCGGGAGTGTCGGCGAACTTCATGGGTACCTCCTGGGCGGCTTCCCGGGCGACGCAAAGTCACCGAGGAAGCCGATCAGAAGGGCGGCGATGCGGTGCCGCTCGCCGCCGAATTACTCGAGGTCACTCCCAGTACGCCTCGGCCGGGCGTACCTCGACCGCACCGCCGTACCTCAAGGCCGGGGCCTGCGCCGCGAGCTTCAGCGCGGCGTCGAGGTCATCGCCCTCGAAGACGAAGTAGGCGCCGATCGCCTCCTTGATCCCGACGTACGGTCCCTCGGTGACGAGGGTCTTGCCGTTCTCGGCGCGGACCGTGGTCGCGTTGTCCGGCAGCCCGACAGGAATGCCCGGCGTGGAGCCCTCGGCGGTGGCGAGCGCCTGGTAGCCGGCGTAGATCTGCTTCTGCTCGTCTTCCGGAAGCGCATTCCACTCGTCAGTACCGGGCACTGGAGTGTCGCCCCGGTAGACCAGCAATACGTACTGCATTGTGCCCTCCTTGTTCTCTTGGTTCATCTTTAAGACGACTTGGCCAGACGATGAAACGACACCGATGCGGCCGCGCCAGGGTGCGCTTGAGACCGCACTCAGGCTGAGCCGGGCGTCTTCTGTTCTGTGTTTGGGTCGGCGCACGAGCCCGCTGCCACCTTCCGGGGGAACACGCACGCCGGCGCCAGGGGTGCCGGTCCGAAGTCACCTGATCGACGATCACACCGGCCTCGCCTCGTCACGGGTTCCTTGTCGAAGATCACCCACACACCACAAGACAAGACATCCGCCCAGGATGTGACACCGAGCCCCACGCGCCGTCGTCGGCAGCCGCCAACTCCCAGCGCTCATCGACCCGCGCCAAACGGCGGCCTCGCCCGCCGAGCAACCGACAGGCATGCACCGCAACAACATGGTTTCACTCGTCGACGAGCTGGAAGCTGCCGGCTGGGGCAAACGGCATCGGAGCACCGATGGCCGGCGAGTGTTCGAGCTTCGCCTCACAGCTCGGGGACGCTCCGTCGTCTCCCGCGTCAACAGCCTGATCCCCGGTCTCGACGCGGAGCTTGCGCCGGGATTGCGCGACGGTGAACGCAAACAACTCGGGTTGCTGCTTCGGCGTGCGGCCGACGGCCTCGCCCTCACACCCGGTGTGCACCCGCACCTCGCAAGTCGGCCGCATCGGCGCGACGCGGGCACCTGAGTTGATCTCAGCCGCTCCGGTCGTCGCGTCTATCTCGCTGGTGTGCCTCGAAACCCGACAGCACCTGGGTTGTGCAGCAGGCGCGCAACTTGGCGATGCCCCTCGCCGAGCAGAAGCAAAGGCCTCGCATCCTGATGCGCGACCGCGACAGTAAATTCACGGCCGCCTTCGACCAAGTCTTCCGGTCGGAGGGGCTGAGGGTGATCAGCCGCACGCGACTCGACCCCGACGCCCGCCTCGCCGGCTGGGAGCTGTTCGAGCGCGGTGCCGCACTAGCGGCCCTTTCGCGTTTCCTCGTGGCCGATGCGGGTGACGTTCTTGTCGAACAGCGAGGACGCGTCGGCGTTGTGGTGTGAGTAGATGAGGTAGTAGACCTTGTTGCTGACGCCGTTCGCCGACCTATCTACCTCGAAACGCTAAGCGCCGACCGCGCCCCTGTGTGTGGCCGTCGCCCGCGAGTCCTGGGCAAGAAGACGCAACCAATGAGCGACTTACCCGATGTCGGAACGCCGAGAAACGGCAGCATGTCTACGAAACCGGCTCGAAGCAGCCCGCACAAGCCCCGGTTCGACGACCGCTGCCGAAAGGAGACATGCATGTCATCTATCACCGTCGGAACTGAAAACGGCAATCCGATCGAGATCTACTACGAGGACCACGGGAGCGGCCGGCCGGTCGTCCTCATCCACGGCTACCCGCTCAACTCTGATTCGTGGGAGCGCCAGGAGCGGGCGCTGCTCGGCGCCGGCTTCCGCGTCATCCGGTATGACCGCCGAGGCTTCGGCAACTCGAGCCGGCCGACGGTCGGCTACGACTACGACACCTTCGCGTCCGATCTGAACGCGCTGCTCGAGCAGCTCGGGTTGGATGACATCGTCCTCGCCGGCTTCTCGATGGGTACCGGCGAGGTCACGCGCTACCTCGGCGCCTATGGCTCCGCGCGGGTGCGCCGGGCGGTGCTGTTCGGGGCCATTCCGCCGTTCTTGCTCAAGACAGAAGACAACCCCGAGGGCGTGGACGGCCAAGTCTTCGAAGACATCAAGGCCGCCGTTCTCGCAGACCGCTACGCGTACTTCAAGGACTTCCTCGATAACTTCTACAACGTCGACAAGCTCGCCCCTGAGCGGGTCAGTGAGCAGGCGTGGCAGGCGAGCTTCAATGTCGCGGCCGGCGCCTCTCCGTACGCGTCGTACGCCTGCGTCGACACGTGGCTGACGGACTTCCGAGGCGACCTAGCGAAGATCGACGTGCCGGTGCTCGTGCTGCACGGCACAGAGGACCGGATCCTGCCGTTCGAGTCGACGGCGAAGCGGCTGCCCGATCTCGTCGCGAATCTGACGCTGATCCCGGTCGAAGGCGGTCCGCACAACATCGGCTGGACGCACACGGACGAATGCAACAGGGCGCTGCTCGACTTCCTCGGCGACGATCGTTGAACGGACACCCCGACTCCGCCGTCGAAGTCGCTAGGTGATGCAGTCGATCCGGCTCGACCTCGGCTACGGCTCACAGGTGCATCCCTGATGGCCAGTGGACGACGTCATCGAGATCGTGCTCACCGAGCGGCTGCTACAAGCATGAGCGTGGAGGCTCCACCCGGCAAGCGAGCGGCGATTGCCGATCCCGAGGCGCGCGAGGTCCTTCGCAAGGCGGACCCGGTGCTCGCGCGGCTGATCGACGCGCGGCCGGATTTCCGCCCGCGGGCCTGGCTGGACGAGCTCCCGCCGCTCGATGCTTTCGGGACGCTCGTCTTCCAGGTCGCGGGCCAACAGCTTTCCGTCAGCTCTACCCGCGCGATCATCTCGCGTCTGCAGGAGCGGTTCGGAGGGCATCTGCCGTCGCCGGCCGAGCTGCTAGCGGCTGATCCGCGGGTGCTGCGCGCCAGCGGCTTCTCGGCTCGAAAGGGCGAGACCTTGCGTGCGCTTGCGGAGAGGTTCGTCGACGGGCGCCTGAGCGACGAGGCGCTCTCGCGGATGACCGACGAAGAGGTCGAGGCAGCGCTGACCGAGGTGCCTGGAATCGGGCCGTGGACGGCGCGCGGGTTCCTGCTCGTCGCGCTCGATCGCCCGGACGTCTTTCTCTCGGGCGACCTGGCGCTCCGGCGGGCGATCCAACGCGCGTACGGCTTCGACCACCTTCCGACCGACGACGAGGTGGCTCAGGTGTCGGATCGCTGGCGGCCGTATCGGAGCCTTGCAGTGAGCTACCTGTTCGCGTCCGAATACGAGGGGCAGCCGTGACCGACTCGGTCGGAATCATCGGCGCAGGGCGCCTCGGGCAGGCGATGGCGCAGACCACGCTGCGCGCCGGCCGGCGCGCCTCTCCGCCGAGGCGATCCGCGACCCGCTCGAACGCGCGTCGTAGCCGGGAGCGGCGTGCACGGCCTGTTCACGCCGCTCATCCGGTCGCTCAGCGAATTGACCTGAACGCGGCTCGCACTTCCTCGGCAAAGAGCTCCGGCTCTTCCCACGCGGCGAAGTGACCGCCCTTCTCGACCTCGTTGAAGTAGGTGACGTTGGGGTATGAGTTCTCGACCCAGCTGCGCGGGGTCCGCCAGATCTCGCCGGGGAACGTGGTAAAGCCGACAGGGAGCGAGACCTCCGGAGGAGCCTGGCCGGACGCGCGCGCTTGAGCCAGGGCTTGTCCGTCCTCCCAGTAGGACCGGGCGGCCGAAGCGCCGGTGCCCGTCAGCCAGTACAGCGTGACGTTGTCGACGATTTGGTCCCGGGTGAGATTGCCCACGGGCTCGCCGTCGACGAAGGCGCGGGAGATCTTGTAGTAGCTGTCCGTGTCGTGGTCGAGCAGCCAGGCGGCCAGGGCGACCGGTGAATCCAGCAGGGCGTAGCCGATCGTCTGCGGCCGCGTGGCCATCTCCAGGAAGTAGCCGAAGCCGCTTTCCCTGAATGTGGCGAGCTGGTCCGCCGCCGCGCGTTCCTGCTCGGACTCCGCCGGCTGGGTGCCCGCCAGCACCGTCACGAGCAGGTTCATGTGGATGCCGAGCAGCCCCTCGGGTGCCTGCCGTCCCATCGCGTCGGTGACGGCGGCGCCCACGTCGCCCCCCCTGCGCGACATAGCGGGTGTAGCCGAGGCGGTGCATCAGCGTCGCCCAGGCCAGCGCGACGCGGCCGACGTTCCAGCCGAGGTCGGGCGGCTCGCCGGAGAAGCCGTAGCCAGGCAAGGACGGCAGCACCAAGTGGAATGCGTCCTCGGGGTCGCCGCCGTGAGCGGTCGGGTCGGTCAGCGGGCCGACGGTCTCGAGCAGCTCGATCACCGAGCCGGGCCAGCCGTGCGTAATGATCAGCGGCAACGCGTTCTCGTGCCGTGACTTGACGTGGATGAAGTGGACGTCCACGCCGTCGATCTCGGTGATGAACTGCGGGAGCGCGTTCAGCTTGGCCTCGGCCTTGCGCCAGTCGTAGTCGGTTGCCCAGTACTGCGCGAGCTCCTGAATCGTGGCCAGCTGTAGCCCTGGGACCGATCTTCGACGAGCTCTTTGGAGGGGAGGCGCGTCGCCTCGATGCGCCGCCGCAGCTCGGCGAGCTGCTCTTCCGGAATGTCGACGTGGAAGGGGCGGATATCGGCGGCGGTCTCGACGGTGCTACTCATGAGAACCTCCAGTCTCGATGGGGCGGGCTCCGACCTCCTTTCTGATGGCGGACCCATGGACAGTACTCCCGCCTGACGAGTCGAACAACCAGCGACACCAGACCTGCAAAGGCACCACTGCGAAACATCAGCCGTAAACAGCAGCGACAGGCGTTGCCGTCACCAGACTCGACAACGTCGGATGGAGCCTTACTGTCTCCGGCGCGTAGGCTGGGAGACGAGGCGGTCATCATCCGGCACGGCCTGGCGACGAAGTCTTCGGAGCCTGTCTCGGGAAGGAGGTGAACACTATGGGCGGCTACGCAGGACTCTTCTCACTGCCCACTCCTGTCGAAGGGCACCCCTCCGGAACGCTGCTGCAAGTCACCGTCTCGGTACCCAACCCTCACAGTTGGTGCTGGCCTTCAGCAACCTGACCACTGTGGGCACCATCGGGTCCCGGGAACACCACGTCGTCGTCGTCGGCGGAGGTTTCGGCGGCCTGCCTGCGGTCGCGAAGCTGCGGCGTGCGCCGGTCGAGGTGACGCTCGTCGACCGCCGCAACTTCCATCTCTTCCAGCCGCTCACCTATCAGGTCGCGACCGGAGCGCTTTCGCCCGGCGAGATCGCCTATCCGCTCCGCGCGGTTTTCAAGCGCGACCGCAACGTCCGCGTGCTGCTGGCCGAGGTCGCCGACTTCGACCTCGACGCGCGTGAGCTGCACCTCCGCTCAGTCGCGGAGGTGCCGGCGCCGGAACGGCTCCGCTACGACACTCTGATCGTCGCCGGGGGCTCGCACTACTCGTACTTCGGCCACGAGGAATGGGGATTGCATGCCGCCGAGGTGAAGTCGCTGGAGAGCGCGCTCACCGTTCGCAGCCGCCTCCTCGCCGCCTTCGAGGCAGCCGAGGGCGAGCCGAACGCAGACGCGCGCGACGCGTGGCTCACGTTCGTCGTCGTCGGCGCCGGCCCCACCGGCGTCGAGATGGCCGGTCAGATCGCCGAGTTGGCACGAGACACGCTACGGCGTGACTTCCGCACCATCGATCCCCGCCGCGCCCGCATCCTGCTCGTCGAGGCCGCCGATCGTGTGCTGACCAGCTTCCCATCCTCGCTGTCGGCGAAGGCCGAGCGGTCGTTGCAGCGCCTCGGTGT
>JBKPCT010000010.1:0-3599 GCA_046727515.1 Actinomycetota bacterium
TCCAGACGGCCGCGACCGTGCGCACCCGCGACGGCAAGGTGTCGACCACCGACGGTCCCTTCGCCGAGACGAAGGAGCAGCTGGGCGGGTTCATCCTCATCGAGGCCCGGGACCTGAACCAAGCCATCCAGCTCGCCTCGAAGATCCCGTCGCTGCGCCTGGGCGGCGTCGAGGTGCGGCCGGTCAAGGAGCTCCAGCCGCAGTAGCCCGAGGAGGTTCGCATGTCCCGCTATGTCGATGGATACGTCCTGCCGGTCCCGAAGAAGAGCGTCGACGCATACCGCCGCATGGCGCAGAAGGCGGGTAAGGTCTGGCGCGAGCACGGCGCGCTCGAGTACCGGGAATGCGTCGGCGACGACCAGAACGTGAAGGGCCTGGTGCCGTTCCCGCGCCGGATCAAGCCCAAGCCTGGCGAGACGGTGGTGTTCTCGTGGATCGTCTTCAAGTCGCGCGCGCATCGCGACCGCGTCAACGCGAAGGTGATGAAGGACCCGCGGCTCGCCGACATGATGCCCCCGAAGTCGATGCCGTTCGACCCCAAGCGCATGGTCTACGGCGGGTTCAAGGTCCTCGTCGACGCCTGAGCCGCCGAGGGCCGGCCCAGGACGGCACGGCGCCGGCTGACGGACACGACATCGGCGGGGTGGGCTACCCTTGAATGGTCGCCGGGTCCATCCAGAAGTACTCCCAGATGTGACCGTCGAGGTCTTCGAAACCCCACTGGTACATGAAGCCGTGGTCCTGTGGTTCTCTGTACCGCCTGGCGCCTGCCGCGAGGGCGGTCTCTACGATGCGGTTCACCTCGTCGCGCGACGTCACCGAAAGGCCCACGAGGGCCTCGGTGTTGCTCTTCGCGTCCGCGATCGGCTTGGGGGTGAAGGTCTGGAAGAACCGCTCGACGAGCAGCATGACGAAGATGTCGTCCCCAACGATCATGCATGTCGCATTCTCGTCGGTGAATTGAGGGTTGAACTTGTAGCCCAACTTGGTGAAGAAGGCGACCGATCGGTCGAGGTCCTTGACCGGCAGGTTGACGAAGATCTTC
Source organism: Actinomycetota bacterium (assembly GCA_046727515.1). Classification (GTDB taxonomy): domain Bacteria; phylum Actinomycetota; class Thermoleophilia; order Gaiellales; family Gaiellaceae; genus DATBLE01. The sequence continues at coordinate 1,046 of JBKPCT010000010.1, forward strand.
GGGCGCTGCCCGGCCTGCCCCTGCAGCTCGGTAAACTTGGCCGCAGCCTCCTGAACATCGGCCGGGAAGTCGGAGAACTCCTGGACCTGACGAACCTCGATCACCTCGCTGCTCGAAGCGGGGCAGCGCGCTGCCCATTCGACCGCCTCTTCCTTCGACTTCACCTGGATCATCCAGTAGCCGCCGAGTACCTCCTTCGTCTCGGGGAAGGGTCCGTCGGTCACCTTGGGCGTCCCGCCGGCGAACGCGACACGCGCGCCCATCGAGGGCGGGTGGAGGCCATCGAGCGCCAGCAGCACGCCGGCCTTCTGCAGCGATTCGTTGTACTTCATCATCGCCGCGACGGCGTCGGCGTCCGGCATGGCGCCTGGCGCAGCGTTCTCGTACCCCTTCGGGATCATCAGCAGCATGAATCGCATCTCGGGAACTCCTTTGGGTGAAGTTTGAGAGCATCCGGGCGATCTCGCCTGCCTGCGCCCTGGCTCCACGCATACGTCGAACGAGGATCGGTGAAATCGACATGTCGAACGACCTGTCTTGGGCAGTGTCGCGACATGCTCGACATGCCGAGCCCACCGCATCCGTTGTCGATTCTCGGTGCCCCGAGCGAGTATCTGCCGTCTACCGCCGGTCGACCCTGGTGAGCGAGGCCGCCGCTGAGGCTGCCGGCGCGGCTCGTATATTTCCGCCTTGAGGTCCCCAGCTTCTCGGCATAGACGAGGTGGGCGTTCCGGCAAGGCCGTGCTGCCCAGAAGCCCTGAGCTTGTGCCGGGTGCGGTCGGTCAATGGGCTCCAACAGCAGTAGCCGAGGGTCCGAGCTGGTGAGCGAAGACGCAGCCGAGCAGGCGCGCGAAACGGTGGATGCCGTCTACCGTTCCGACTCGCGCCGCGTCCTCGCCACGCTGATCCGCCTGCTCGGCGACTTCGATCTTGCCGAGGAGGCGCTGCACGATGCCTTCCGAGCGGCGGTCGAGCAATGGCCGCGGGAGGGCGTGCCCGGCAATCCCCGGGCGTGGCTCGTTTCGGCCGGGCGCTTCAAGGCCATCGATGCCATGCGCCGGCGCGCCCGGTTCGACGCGTCGCAGGCGGAGCTTGCCGAGCGACTCGCCGCCGACGCCAGTCGTGGCGCCGGGTCGGACGGCGAGAACCTCGAGGACGACCGGCTGCGGCTGATCTTCACCTGCTGCCATCCCGCCCTGCCGCCGAACGCCCAGGTGGCGCTGACCCTGCGGGAGGTCTGCGGGCTGACGACCGAGGAGATCGCGCGGGCCTTCCTCACCGCCACGCCGACGGTGGCGCAGCGGATCGTACGCGCCAAGACGAAGATCCGCGACGCGCGCATTCCGTATCAGGTCCCGGCGCGGGCCGAGCTCCCGGACCGGCTGGATGTCGTCCTCCACGTGGTCTACCTGGTCTTCAACGAGGGGTACTCGGCGTCATCGGGCATGTCGCTGACCCGGCCCGATCTCTCCGGCGAGGCGATCCGCCTCGGGCGGCTGCTGATCGAGCTGCTGCCGGAGCCCGAGGCGGTGGGACTCCTGGCGCTGATGCTGCTGCACGAGTCACGGCGGGCCGCGCGTACGTCGCCGGCGGGCGAGCTGGTTCTGCTGGACGACCAGGACCGCTCGCTCTGGAACCGGGAGCAGATCGCGGAGGGGGTGGCGCTGGTGGAACGGGCGCTGTCGTCCCAGCGGTTCGGTCCGTACACGCTCCAGGCGGCGATCGCGGCGGTGCACGCCGACGCGCGCACCGCCGCCGCCACGGACTGGGCGCAGATCGTCGGACTGTACGACGTGCTGGCGCGCGCGGATCCGTCACCGGTGGTCGAGCTGAACCGCGCCGTGGCGGTGGCCATGCGTGACGGCCCGCTCGCGGGTCTCGTGCTCATCGACGCGATCCTGGCGCGCGGCGATCTGGCCGACTACCAGTTCGCACACTCGGCGCGCGCGGACCTGTGCCGGCGACTGGGGAGAACGGCGGAAGCCCGAGTCTCCTACGAACGGGCGCTGAACCTCACGCGGCAGGAGCCGGAGCGTCGGTTTCTCGAGCGACGGCTGGGCGACCTGCCCGCCTGAACAGGCGCAGTGCAGGCGGCCGCGGGCAAAGGACAGATGACGCGTTGTCGAGAAGCGACGTACGACGACGCCGCGGCAATCGCCACGCTCCATGCCGACAGCTGGCGTGTCGCCTATCGCGGCGCATATCGCGATGAGTTTCTCGACCGCGACGTCGTGCAGGACCGGATGGGTGTGTGGGAGAGTCGCCTGTCGGCGCCGCCCGACAATCAGTTCGTCGTCCTCGCCGAGGAAGAGGGTCGGCTCGTCGGCTTTGCGTGCGCCTATGGTCGTGAGGATGAGCGATGGGGGACCCTTCTTGACAACATCCACGTCCGTCGTGAGCGCCAGAGGGAAGGGACGGGCACGCGTCTCGTGTCGGAAGTCGCGACGTGGTGTCGCGCGCACTACGCGGACTGCGGTCTGTACCTGTGGGTCCTGGCCCAGAACAGCCAGGCTCGGCGGTTCTACGAGCGCCTGGGCGCCACGGACAGGGGGGG
>JBKPCT010000011.1:0-5253 GCA_046727515.1 Actinomycetota bacterium
CGCGGAAGCGCTCGGCGTTCGGTAGCCGCCGGGCTGAGTACTCAGGCCGGCTCGAAATCGCTTGGCCCCAAGCTCGCAAGCCACTCGACTTCGATGACGTAATCGAAGGGTCCGTGACCGGTCTGGATAGCCAGTACCCGATAGGACTCGGAGTCCTGCTCGAAGGTGTCGCCGACAGAGAGCGAAGCATCCCGCTCGGACGTAAACCGTTTAGCGCCGTTCGAGACGACAAGAACATCGTAGAGCATCGTTTTGCACGGTAGCGCCTCGCGCTTCGCGCGTTCGGCTCGCCGCCCGGCCCTAGCATTCCAAGTCGGCACGAGTCTCGGGAAAGGGCTCCGGAAACGTGAGAGATCCGCATGTGGTCGCGCTTAGATACCGGCTCCAGCCCAACCGGGCCTTCAGCGTTGAAACCGGCCGACCGGCAGAGGTGGTTCGCGGCGAGACGGTTTTTCACTTCGCGGAGGACGCAAGCCCCGTCGAAGACGAGACGGGGAGATTTTCGATGAGGCTTGCGCGGAATCGTCACGTTCCAGCTGAAGGAGCATTACCCGACCGAGGAGTCAGCCCGGCAGGTGGTCGAGCCGTATCTGCGAGCGTGGGAGATTTCACGCGCTCTGAAAGCGGGGAATCCGGAGCTCGCTTTCCAATTTGAGGCGGCGGAGGTGATCGACCGCGGCGCCGCCGAGGACAGCGACTCGGGCTCCACGGTCGTGGTGCGGATGCCGAACGGCTCGACCTCGAACCGCAGCGACTCCATCCAGCCCTCAACCCCGAACTTCGCGGCGGCGTAGGCCGAGCAGAATTCCTGCCCGACGATGCCCAGCGGTCGACGTGATTGTGACGACGTTCCCCGACCGCTGCTTGCGCATCACGGGCAAGACAGCGCGGGTGACGTTCATCGGCCCGACAAGGTTCGTCGTCAGCGACCGCTCGATCTGCTCCGGCGTCAGTTCCTCGAAGAAGCCGGCGTAGAAGTTGCCGGCGTTGTTGACCAGCACGTCGATGCGGCCCAACCGCTCGAGCGCGGCCTGCACCGCCGCCTCCGCCGACGGCAGGCTCGTGATGTCGAGCTCGACGGCGAGCAGGTCTTCTGCCTCACCGAGGGCGTCGGCCACGGCTTCGGTGTTGCGGCCGGTCGCGACGACTGCGTGGCCGGCGGCGAGCGCGGCCTGCGCGATGTCGACGCCCATGCCGCGGCCGGCGCCAGTGATGAACCACGTCCTCTTGTCAGCCATCTTCTTCAGTCCCTTCTTGCTTGCTGTTGTGCGGGCGGAGACCTACTGAGGCGACTGAGGGGTCGCTGCCGCGAGCGTACTGTCGCTAAGAGGCAGTCGCGGATAAGAGACGACTCTGTAGTAGCCGGGCCGATCCCCGGCTCTCCCCGGCTCTCTCCGGCCACGGGGGGCCCGGGGCCGAGGGGATGTACCCCCAGCTTCTCTCCCGACCCTCTAGGCGGCCGGGCCCCGCGTACGCCCATGGGTACGCCGCTGCTGGCGTATCTGGGCCTTCCCGGCACACCTGACCAATGGAGCTATACGGGTTCCCCCTCCCGCCTTGAGGCGGTCGCGGTTGGGCGCCGAGAGCACCTCGTCGCGAACTGACCCCGGACGCGCACGGCAACAACTTGTCGGCGTACTCGCCGCGGCAGCGAGGACAGCTCTCGCTCACACGACGACGGTGAACTCGGAGAGCTGCGTCTTGAGCCGCGCGATCTCGGCGTCCTTCTCGGCCAGCTCGTCACGCTCGGGGGCGCCGAGCGGCGGGCGGATCAGGCCGCAGTCGACGAGGCCCTCGAGCACGGCGCGGGCGTCGGAGGGAGAGACGTCGGCGACGACGACGCCGTCGACCGTCTCGCTCTCGTCCCAGAGCTCACGCGCGGCCTGGTGCAGCTCCTCCGCGAGCTCGGTCTTGCCGGCTCGGTGGCGGCGATAGGCCTGGTCGTGCAGCAGCTGGGCCAGCTTCTCGCGGTAACCGACCCGCTGATGACGCGGACGTCGCGTAGGCACTCACCTTCTCCGTGACCGTCACCGCAGCCCGGCCGCCGGGGTCGCCCTCCCAGAGAGCGAGTTCACGTACGCCCACGCCTGCTCCGCACCGTCCGGACCGCTGGCAGAGGACCCATCCTCGACGACGCCCGCGCGGACACCGTGCGTGAAAGCGCACGTCGATATGGACGGTCAGCGGCGGACACTCGGCTCGTCATGGGCAGGCCTGCTCGCGATCCCAAACACGCGCTTGACGCAGGCGCAGGCAACCTGTGCGCCGCGAACGCAATGACTTCGGCCGCCGATCAGCCCCGTAGCAGGCGCGTTCTCCGGCTCATCGCCCTCGAGCGGATCGTGCGAGGCACACTGCTGCTCGGCGCCGGCATCTACCTGCTCTTCCACCTGAATAGCGACTTCGGCAGGCTTGGGGAGCGCGTGATGCGGGCGGTCGAGCTCGACCCGAGGCGCCCGTTTCTGCATCGTATCGTGGCCTACCTCCACCACCTGCACGCCTCGGAGGTGCGGATCGCGGCACTTTTCGCGCTCGGCTACGGGCTGCTCGAGCTGGTCGAGGGAACCGGCCTCTGGCTTGACCAGCTCTGGGCGGAGTACCTGACGGTGATCGCGACCTCGCTCCTGATACCGCTCGAGCTGTACGAGCTCGTACACCATCCAAGCGCATTGAAGGCCGGCGGACTCGTCGTCAACCTCGCCATCGTCGCCTACCTCGTCCACCTGTTGAGACGCAGGTCGAGGGGGTCACGGACGGCGTAGAGGAACGCGGGTCGATTTGTCCCGGCCTCAAGCGACTCCGCGATACATCAACCGACTACGCGCGGCGGGCGCAGTCTGTCTGTTCGAGTGAGAGCACGCTCGCCCAGGCGGGCGTCTTCAGCTCTCACTGGTGGGATCGTCGGGGAGGAGCGGCGAGGCTGTGCCCCCTCCAGCCGCGATCGCAACAACGTCGTTAAGACTCGGCGGCACGTTCGACTGTCCGTAGCCGTTCGCACCCCAGGCGACAACGGTGCCGTCGCTCTTCAGAGCGAGATCGTGGTCGTCTTCACCGGCTGCCGGCGCGCGTCGGAACCGATGCGGTTCTCGATGATCGACGTAGGTGTGCAGCGATCTGCTCAGTTCGACGCTCGAGTTCGACGTCGTTATGAGCCGAACCAGCGCTCTCGCCGCGTCACCGCGAACGCCGCCTTATCCGCGGCTAGCTCGTGGGATGGTCCAACGAGTCGAGCCGTCGGTGTCGGGCCACCGAAGAAGTTGGCCTCGACCATGCCGACCATCCCGCGACCGAGTTCGATGTAGCAGGTGCCCGCGCCTTTATACGAGCGGCGGAGGACGTCCCCGCGCAGGTGAGCTGCGATGTCATCGGCGACCACGCGAGCGGCTGCCTCGGCGAACACACCCGCCTTTGCCATCGGCAGGGCGGTGATGTCACCGACGGCATACACCTCTCGGAAGCGGGTCGCGAGGTTGTGCCTCTGCACTGGGACCCAGCCGTTGACGGCGAGCCCGGATTCGGCGACGACATCGGGCGCGCGATGCACCGGGATGCCGACAAACAAGTCGTAGGGGATGCTGCCACCGTCGGCGAGCCGCACTGAGTTCTCGTCGCGGTCGACTTCGACGATCTGCTGGTTTGGGACGTACTCGATGCCTCGCTCGTTTAGGAGGCCGAGAATTGTTCGGGAGAGCTCCTTCGTGATCGGTACCGGAGCCGCCATTGGGCCGACGGTGCGAATCTCGACCGCGTCCCTGACGCCACGCTCGAGAAAGTGGTCGTGCAGCAGCAACGCAGCCTCGAACGGCGCTGGTGGGCACTTGAACGGGTGACCAAGGATCCCGATCAAAATCGTCCCCGAATCGAAGGCCGCGAGCGCCCTGCGCATCGCCTCCGCGCCCGCAACCGAGTAGTACTCGACGCCACCCTCTGCGAATCCCGGTGTGGCTGCGAAGTCGTAGTCTGCTCCGAGCGCAACGCAGAGGATGTCGGCGTCGTACGAACCGTCACCGGTCGTCACCCGTCTCGTCTCCGGGTCGATCTCGGTCACACGTTCCTGGCGGAACTCGACTCCGTCCTTGGAGATATCGCTGTAGCGCAGGAGCACGTCCTCTTTCGTCTTCCGCCCGAAGAGGACATCGAGCTTCGAGAAGCCGAAAGTGAACGAGTCGTTCTGGTCGATCAGGGTCGTGTGGACCTCACCCGCGAGCGACTCGGAGAGCCGGGTCGCCAGCTCGAGGCCGGCGAACCCCGCGCCGAGGATCACCACGTGCTTCACGGATGACGACAGTAACTCAGGAGACGCAGCGCGTACCGCGCGGGCGCTCGCCGACCCCGAACTGCCCTCGACGCGTCGGGCGTGACTCCGATCGCGCTCGCGCTCGCGGAGGTGTACCACCCGCCTGCGCCTGAGTTGCGCTCGAGGTCGGATCACAAGCTGAGTCGACCACCCCTTGGGCGGCCCACGCGTAGGCCCACCCGCACTTGATTCGCGCTTGACACGGTCGAGCCGAAGCAGCTTTCCGTGCGGGCCCGAGACTTCAAAACCGGGGGCTGCAGTTCGAGTCCTGTGGCACCGCGTGGGAACGTGCGGCCGTGCGTGCAAGCGCTGACCCAGTCGCGCGTTTGCCACCTGCGTTGCCACCCCGAGCATCGAGCAGGGTTTGCAACCCTCAACCCTGACGAGAAAGGCGCCGTTTCCAGCGCCTTTCTCCTGTGGGCCGTGAAGGATTCGAACCTTCGACCTTGGGATTAAGAGTGGATGCCAACAAGCTCGCGGACGTTCGGGTGAGTTCGAAAACCTGCTTCGCGGGCTGATTCGGCTCGGACGAGATCGCCCTTGTTGGGCGCTAAATGTTGACCTTCTGTTGACCCGAACTGTTGCGCCAGCAGACAACGAAGAACTTCTGTGCGAGGGAGTCATCGCCGGAGCCACTCTCGATGAGACACATGCGGTAAATACGGCCCGCCGACGAGGAAGAGCGACCGACAGGTCGCTCCTCGATCGTGTGGGTGCCGGATATTCAGATTCGAGTGGTCAGTGATCGCGCACGGCTTGCGGTCTCTCATCCCGCGCAGTCACGCAGTCACGCAGAACGCGAGACGATCTGGTAGTCGCGCGCGCGCGCCCGTGTAACTAGAAAGAGGTTGGCGGCGCTAGGGAAGAAATAGACGTACATAGGCGCAGCTAGGCGGCGAGCCGGTACTCGTGGATCAGTCCGCCGAGCAGATCACGTCGGCGGACGCGATCGAGAT
>JBKPCT010000012.1:0-4297 GCA_046727515.1 Actinomycetota bacterium
CCGCTGATCAAGGAGCGTTGGGCGAAGCTGAACCCGCCGCCGCTCCACCGGATCCCGATCCTGATCGGCGGCAGCGGCGAGAAGGTGACGCTGCGGCTCGTCGCCGAGCACGCCGACGAGTGGCATTCATTCGGCGACCCGGAGACGATGCGGCACAAGTGCGCGGTGCTCGAGGACTGGTGCCGCAAGGTCGGACGCGACGCGAACGAGATCGTCCGCTCGATCTCGATCTCGCGGCTTCACGGCGGAAGCCGGAACCCGGAGGAATACATCGAGCTCGGCTTCACCGACTTCATCGTCAACGCCCAGGGTCCGGACTGGGACCTGGCTCCACTGCGTCAAGCACTCGCCTGGCGAGATAGCCTGAACTAGACGTCCAGTCCGCTCGTCCGAGGGACTCCCTACCCTCCGGCGAGGCCGATCCAGGTGATGATCTCTCGAGGCGTGATGACAGCAACGGCAGCGCTCGTTCTCGCCCCCGCAGCCGTAGCCGGAGTCCTCGCGTATCCCTCGTCGCAGACGATTCGGGCCTCGGGCAGGCTCCCGCAGGGCAGCGCCGCCTCGGTCACCCTGAACGCTGCGATCGGCGAGCGCGAGGGCGCCTGGATCGTCACGCGCGGAGCGCGGACGGTGTCGGCCTCGATCGACGGCTACGGACTCGGACCGTTGAAGGCCGCGCTCTACTTTGGCCATTTCGTCAAATCGGCCGGCCGGACCGCACCGGATGCCCTGCTCCCATGGAACGGCAAGGGGCATCCGACCGAGCACCGGAACCAACCTCTATACCTTCAGGTCGTCGTCCCGGATGACGCGAAGCCCGGCCGCTACCGGGCGAGAATACGGGTTACCGCCGACGGCCGCGTGACCAAAGTCCCGGTCTCGATCACGGTCTTTCCCGTCCGCCTCCCGGCCCGCGATGCCGCGCGGGGCAACCTCGTTGCCGCGTTCCACGTTGTGCCGGAGTCGTACGTCGAGAAGGTGGACGAGCTCTACCGTCTCGGCTCGAACAACGCGCGCGCCCGGGCCAACGACTCGCTTTTCGACTTCCTCTCCGCTTACCGGATCTCGCCCGCCGGCTGGGGCTTCGGCGAGCCGCGCTCGCAGGCGGGGTACACGACTTCGCGGAAATGGTGGCTCGACGCGGCGGGCAACATGATCCGCCAGAACGAGGAGGGCTTCGCGGCGATGCGGATTCCGATCTCGAACCAGCGTACGAGGTCGGGAAGCCGGATCGCCGGACTCTCGCCGTACGTGCCCGAGGTCTGGTGCGACTACCTCCACTCGATCCGCAGCTTCTGGGAGCAGCACGACTGGATCTCGGGCCGTGTGCCGTACCTGTACGCCCTCGACGAGCCCGGCGTCGAGGGAATGCGGCTCGTCGCGCGGCAAGCCGCAACCGCGCACGAGTGCTTCCCGGGGGCGCAGGTGCTCGTCACCGGCAATCCGACCCACCGCAACAGGTACCTCTGGAACAACAGGGGCGGCGACGACGTCGACATCTGGGCCGTGCTCTCGCGCCGGTACTACGGCCGGTACGACGCGCCGCGCGAGAAGCTGGCCGCGCTCCAGGCGGTCCGCAGAGCCGGCAAGACCGTCTGGTCGTCCACATACGGCGGAATCCCCGGTAGCCCGCGCTACACGCTGAGCGAGCCACTCTCCGATCCGCGGATGTTCCTGCTCTGGAACGCGCTCGAGGGGATCCCCGGGACGCTCTATGGGGAGGGCACGACCTCCTACTTCTCGGGCGACCCGTTCCAGAGCCTGCGAACGGGGGGCGAGTATGTCCTCCTCTACCCCGGCCCGCGCAGGCCAATCGCAAGCGCGCGCCTCGAGCAGATCCGCGACGGGATCGAGGACTGGGACATCTTCGACATCGTCCGACGGCGCTACGGTCCAACCGCAGTGCGCAGGATTCTCGGCGACACACGCCTGTTCAGCACGACCGCCTCCAACGTGATCCTCGCCTGCACAAAGGGCTGCGAGCTCGCCGGCCCGACTGCCTACTCCTGGCCGCGGTGGTCACACGATGCGGCCACGGCGGCGAAGATCGAGGCGGCACATCTCCGCGCGCTCCGACTAGCCTCTCGCTGATGATCGGACGCCTTTGGCGCGGCTGGACGGCGCCCGAGAACGCAGACGCCTACGAGCAACTCTTGCGCAGCCAGATCCTGCCCGGGATCCAGCGGATCCCCGGCTACCGTGGCGCGCAGCTGCTCCGCCGTGATGCGAACGGCGAGGTCGAGTTCGTCACCCTCACGCTCTTCGACTCGCTCGACGCTGTCCGAGCTTTTGCCGGCGAGGACTACGAGGTCGCGGTCGTCCTGCCCGAAGCCGAGCGGCTGCTCACGCGCTTCGACGAGCGCTCTACCCACTACGAGGTTCGCTTCCAGCTCTAGTGAACGCGTCCTCGACGACTCGCTGCCGCTCGCGGGCGGTCAGCGCCGTATTCTCCCCGCATGCCTGACCTGCCGCTGACCGGCGGCTGCCTGTGCGGCGGCGTTCGGTACGAGGTGACCGAGCCGCTCCTCTCCGCCGGCTACTGCCACTGCACGCGCTGCCAGCGCCGCACCGGCTCGGCCGCAGCGGTCTCCGCCCGCGTCGCTCCGGGGTCGCTGCGGATCACCGCGGGAGAGGAACTGCTCTCCTCGTGGGATCCGGCCGACGGCTTCAAGAAGGTGTTCTGCTCGGCGTGCGGCGGCGCGGTGTTCGCGCAGAGCCCCGACGATCCAGACGTAGTCTCGGTCCGCATGGGCACGTTCGACTTCGACCCCGGCGTGCGGCCGACCTACCGCCAGTTCACCGCGTATGCCGCACCGTGGGAGCCGATTCCCGACGACGGCCTGCCGCGCTACCCGGAGCGCATCCCCCCGTAGTGACGCGCGTCCTCGCCGCGCGGAGCGCGCGTCCGTGACTAGGATCGAGGCATGTGCCGCAACATCAGAACGCTTTACAACTTCGAGCCGCCGACAACGCACGAGGAGATTCACGCTGCCGCGGAGCAGTACGTCCGCAAGGTGAGCGGGATGCAGAAACCCTCGCGCGCGAACCAGGCCCCGTTCGAGCAGGCGGTCGCCGAGGTGATCGCGGCGACGGAGCGGCTGCTCGATGCGCTGGTCACGACCGCTCCTCCACGTGACCGGGAGGTCGAGGCTGCACGTCGGCGCGCCCGGGCCGAGGTGCGGTTCGCAGCTCGGTAAAACCGATCCGGCCCCTCCTCCGAAGGACTCCTACAACAGGCAAGGGAGTCGAAGGAGGAGGGTTCGTGAAGAAGATCGTTTCGCTCGTCGGGGCCGCGGCCGTCGTGTCGCTCTTCGTCGTCGCGCTCGCGCCTGCTGCCCAGCGGGCCGAGGTCTACAAGGTCCGCGCGGCGTTGGCGAGCAACACTGAGGTGCCTAAGGCCAAGGGCGCTGCGTCTGCGCACGGTCTGTTCACCGGCACCTATGTCGAGAACAAGACCGGGGCCGTCCTGAAATGGAAGCTGACCTACTCGTCGCTGACGGGGAAGGCGCTCGCCGCCCACATCCATCGCGGCAAGCCCGGCATATCCGGCCCGGTAGTCGTGCCGCTCTGCGGCCCGTGCCGGGCCGGCCAGACGGGGACAGTCAAGATCACGAGGGCGACGGTCGACGCGCTGGAGGGCCACCGCGCCTACGTGAACGTCCACACCGCGAAGAACGCCGGCGGCGAGATCCGTGGGCCGGTCGCGGTCGCCGGGTAGACCTGGACGTCGAGTCGGGCGGGCATCGTGCCCGCCCGACGAGCGTGTAGGCGGCGTCGAGCGGCGAAACCGTGCATCAGGACGAGTAGCACCGGGTATCGAGCGGAGATGCGCTTTCGTCGGGGTGCCACGCTCGACACCGGTCAGGTCACCGACGTCCGAGGCCGTCGCGCAGGCGGCCCGCTCGTGCTCGGCGGCGGCGGGCTCGGCATCATCGGCCTCGTCGCCTACCTGCTGATCGCCCTGCTCTCCGGCAACGGTGGCCTTGGTCAGCTTGCCCCGCTCGACGACACGCGCGTCGGCCAGGGCGATACTCCGAGCTCGATCTCCGCAGACTGCCGCACGGGCGAGGACGCGAACCAACGCGACGACTGCCGCATTGTCGGCGTCGTGAACAGCGTCCAGAAGTTCTGGGACGGCGTCTTCACCCGCAGCAAACGGCGCTACCAGTACGTCGACACCGTCTTCTTCACCGACTCGATCCAGACCGGCTGCGGCTATGCGACCTCCGCGGTCGGGCCGTTCTACTGCCCAGTCGACCAGCTCGTCTACATCGACCTCGGGTTCTTCGACGACGTG
>JBKPCT010000013.1:0-2688 GCA_046727515.1 Actinomycetota bacterium
CGGAGGCGCCGTTCGTGATCGAGCACCGCGAAGCGCTGATCTACATGCTCTGCGAGGCTGCCGAGCTCGAGCACGGGATCATGTGCCAGTACCTGTTCGCGGCCTTCTCCCTCAAGCAGCGCGAAGACGAGGGACTGAGCGCGGACGTGGTCGAGGCGGTGCTGCGCTGGCGGAAGGTGATCGCGCACGTCGCGACCGAGGAGATGCTCCACCTCGCGCTCGTGCAGAACCTGTTGTCGGCGATCGGCGCCGCTCCCCACCTCAGCCGCCCGAACCTGCCCGCGCCGGCGCGTCACTACCCCGCCGGCGTCAACCTCACTCTCGTACCGTTCGGCGAGCCGGCACTGCGCCACTTCATCTTTCTCGAGCGCCCCGAGGGCATGGAGCTGAAGGGAGCGAAGGGGATCGACGCTCCGGTGCACGAGGCGGTGCCGCTGATGGCGGAGCGGGACATCGTTCCCCAGGCGCAGGACTTCGCGACGGTCGGTCACCTTTACCGCTCGATCGAGCACGGCATTGACCACCTGGCGGAGAAGTTCGGCGAGCAAAACCTGTTCGTCGGCCCGCCGCGAGCGCAGGCGAGAAGCGAGAACTTCCACTGGCCGGAGCTCGTTGCCGTCGCCGACCTCGCCTCCGCCCACCGAGCAATCGACACCATCCTCGAGCAGGGCGAAGGGGCGCGCGGCCACTGGCAGAACGCCCACTTCGGGCAGTTCGTCCGGATTCTCGACGAGTACCGCCAGCTGAAGGCGGCGAACCCGGGCTTCGAGCCGACACGGCCGGTCCTCTTCGCGACCGTGCGCCCGTCCCAGCACGACGACGAAGCTCCTCGGATCGCGGAGCGCGTCACCTCGCGCAGCACCGACCTGTTCAACGTCGGCTACGAGGTTCTGCTCCAGTTGCTGCAGCGCTACTTCGCCCACACCGAGGAGACCGACGCACAACTGGCGACCCTGTCGCGCGGGGCGATTGCGCTGATGGTCGGCGTGCTCAAGCCGCTCGGCGACCTGATCACGACGCTCCCGGTCGGGCGGGAGCAGCCGGGAATGACGGCGGGCCCGAGCTTCGAGCTCTTCTACGAGACCGACTACCTAATGCCGCACCGCGAGGCCGCCTGGGCGCTGCTCGAAGAGCGTCTGCGGGCGGCGGCAAACTTCTGCAACGACCTGATCCGCGAGAGCGGCGACGAGGGCGTTGGCACCGAACTCGAGCACGTACGGACAGCGCTGCTCGCCGTCGCCGACTCGCTTGCCGGTCACTTCGGCGACTGGGGCGCCGTCAGCCGCTTCGCCGTCCGCGAGCAAGCCAGGGAGAGCACAGCGACCGACGGCGCCGTCATAGCCGGAAAGGACCAAATGGCAGACCAAGTCACATACGAACAGGACATCCGCCCACTGTTTCGCGACCGCGACATCCAGTCGATGTCGTTCGCGTTCGATCTCTCCTCGTACGACGACGTGCACGCGAACGCCGAAGCGATCTACGAGAGGCTCGCCGCGGGTAGCATGCCCTGCGACGGCCGCTGGCCGGCGGAGGATGTCGAGCGCTTCCGCACCTGGATCGACAACGGTTCGCCGCCGTAGCGTCCGGCCAAGCAGGTTTGTAGTCAGGTCGGACAAGGTGCGTGGGATCGGGAGGGAGTTCTTGCCGAAGCCGCAGCCTCATGCCGTCTAGTCATGGTTTCTCCGCGATGTTGTTCGCCGACGGCAGCAGCAGCGCCTCCAGCGCCTGCCGCTCGGTCAATTGCTCTCGGCCGGCGATGGGCACGACCGACTCGTGCTGTCCGCGCCGGCGGTCGGTGTCGGCGACCGCTCGGGCTAGCGGCTTAGCCAGACGCCGATCGCAACTTATGGAGCTTGTGGTTGCCACCGGGGCGATCGCTCGCCAGCCCGCGCGCGGGCGGCCTGACGGACCAGGTGGTCGCGCTCGGCGACGTTCGTCGCGCGGCGGGCGGCCTCGGCATAGGCTGCGGCTGCGGCCGGCAGGTCGCCGCCGAGCTCGTGCAAGTAACCGCGGACGGCATGCCAACGGTGGCGGGCGCCGAGGACGTCCCGCAATCGGTCGGCCTCGCGCAGCCCAGCGGCGGCACCGAGCGCGTGGCCGACCGCGACTGAGCGGGCCAGCACCGCGGCCGGGTCCTGGCGCACCGGGTCGTCGGTTAGCGCGACGAGGTCGTCGTACCAGGCGAGGATCTGCGGCCAGTCGGTCTCCGCAGGGCTGGCCGCGTCGTCGTGCAAGGCGGCGATGGCGGCCTCGAACTGGTAGCGGCCGGGGCGCTCCTGTGCCAGCGCCGACTGCAGGACACGCACGCCCTCGGCGATCTCGCGGGTGTCCCAGAGTCTCCGATCCTGCCTGTCGAGCGTGACGATGCGGCCCTCGGCATCGAATCGCGCCGGCAGGCGGGCGTGGTTGAGGAGCATCAGCGCGAGCAGGCCGCGCGCCTCCGGTTCCTCGGTGGCGAGGGTGAGCTGGCGGGCGAGCCGTATCGCCTCGGCGGCGAGGTCAACCCGGCCCGCGTGGCCGGTCGTGTAAACGAGGTAGAGCACACGCAGCACGACGGCGAGGTCGCCAGGCTGGTTGAGGCGACGCCCACGCAGGGTGCGCTTGGCCCGGCTGATTCGCTGCGCCATCGTCGCCTCCGGAACGTAGAAGGCATCGGCGATCTCCCGCGTGGTCAGGCCCCCGACC
>JBKPCT010000014.1:0-24342 GCA_046727515.1 Actinomycetota bacterium
TCTCGGGGAGGCTCGACCCGGCCGGACGATCGTGATCGCGGGCGACACGGCCCCGGCGGCGAGCGTGCTGGAGGCGGCCCGGGGCGCGGACCTCCTCGTCCACGAGGCGACCTTCCTCGAGGATGAGCGCGAACGTGCCCGCGAGACTGCACACTCGACGGCGCTCGAGGCGGCCGAGCTCGCGCGCGACGCGGAGGTGGCGATGCTGGCGCTCACCCACCTCTCCAACCGCTACTTCGGGCCGGAGGCGGCCCGCGAAGCACGGGCAGTGTTCCCCGACACGGTCGTCCCGCGTGATTTCGACGTGATCGAGATCCCGTTCCCGGAGCGGGGGAGTCCCGAACTGCACAAAGGCGGCGCGCTGCAGCGCCGACTAGACTCTGCGCCCGTCGAGGAGGCACTGCCCGTGGAGGAGAGCACGCGATGACGAGGATGGTTCAGGTTGCGCTTGCAGAGGACGTCACCGAGGCGGAGGAGATCCAGGCGATCCTCCAGGCGGCCGGGATCAGCTCCGAGCTCGAGACCGCGGTCGAGCATCATCCGGCCGCGACCGAGGACGCTCCACAGAAGGTGCTCGTCCCGGAGTTCCATCTCGAGGCGGCGCAGCACGCGATCGAGTCGATGACGGACCCGGACGAGATCGTCTCCGACTCCGGTCCTTGACGCGCCTCGGCGTGCTCGCGCTGACGGTGCTCGCGCTCGGCGCCGCGCCGGCGCAGTCCGCGACGAAGGAGTACTGGGCTGCGGCGGGATCGCCACCGTTTTCGAGTCCGACGCCACGACGAACCCGGTCACGGCCGGCACGTCGCCGTTCACCGACAACCCGTATCGCGCCGAGGGGAATCTGCGCTCGCTCTACCACCAGGATGCGAAGGGCCGTTGGACGCTCGAGATCGACAATGACGGTGCCCCGGCGACGCTGTACTGCCTGACGCTGGACGTCTCGCGCGCCGTTCGCGAGACGCTGTCGAGCCATCTGGGCGGGGTGACCGCGAGCGTCAGCTTCGTCGAGAAGAACTCCTTCTACCAGCAGCTGCGGTTGAAGATCGTCCGCGGAGGACGGACGGCTCTCGACTCGCCCGTGCAGCGGCTCGACTGCCGCGACTGCGACACGTTCCGGCCGGTGTCTATCAAGGTGCGCGACCTCGACGGCGGCGAGCCGGAGGTGCTGCTCGAGCTCTACACGCAGGGCGCCCACTGCTGCACCGTCGTGCTCGCCCTCCGCCGCCACGCGCCCGCGCCTGCGTACCGGCCGAAGCTGCTCTTCTTCGGCAACTACGGCTACAAGCTCGCCGACCTCGACCACGACGGCAGGCCGGAGCTTGCGGCTTTCGACGAGCGGTTCCTCTACACGTTCGGCGCCTACGTCTTCTCGTCCGCGCCGCCGCAGATCTCGCAGTATCGCGAGGGGCGGCTGATCGACGTGACGCGGCGCTTCCCCGCCGCGATCCGGCGGAACGCAGCCCAGGTCGGCAAGGCGTTTCTCACCAAGAAGCGGGCGTCGACCGACGAAGACCTGCGCACCTTCGTCGCGGTCTACGCCGCCGACCAGTACCTGCTCGGCCGACCCGCGGAGGCGAAGCGCGCCGTCGATTACGCACTCGCCCACGGCCTCCTGTACACGGGTCGGAACTACCTCGGCACGCCGGCTGGCGCGAACTTCGTCACGGTCTTGATGCGCGACCTGCGCAAGTGGGGGTACGTCCACTAGGGGAGGTAGCGCGCCGTCCTCTCGACCCGCTAGGCTGCCGCGCGACACCGTTCCTTTAACCCGGTCCCGCGAGGCCGGAAAGGAGTGACATTGACTGCTGCACAGGCGCCCGCCGGCCAACGGGTCTTGCTCGAGGCAGAGGCGCTGCAGCGAACCCTTCACAGGATCGCCCACGAGATCATCGAGGCAAATGCGGACCTCGCGTCCGTCGCGCTCGTCGGCATCCACACGCGCGGGGTCTCGCTCGCCCACCGGCTGCGCCGGCTGATCGAGGAGTTCAGCGGTGTCGAGGTCGCGCTCGGCACCGTCGACATCACCTTCTACCGCGACGACGTCCAGGTCCGCGGCGGCGAGGCGCCGCTCCATCCGCAGCCGCTCGTCCGCGCGACGCGACTCGACTTCCCGCTCGAGGGTCGTACCTGCATCCTGGTCGACGACGTCCTCTACACCGGCCGCACGATCCGCGCCGCGATCGAGGCCCTGTTCGATTACGGACGGCCCAATCGGGTCCAGCTCGCCGTCGTCGCCGACCGCGGCCATCGCGAGCTGCCGATCCGCCCCGACTACGTCGGCAAGAACCTGCCGACCTCGCGGGGCGAGCGCATCCAGGTCCAGCTGGTCGAGGTCGACGAGGTCGACCGCGTCCTGCTCATCCCCGAGGAGGATCCACGGTGACCGACATGCACTTGGTACGGGACGAGCTGCTCCCGCCCGCCGACCCGCCGCCGCGGCGGCACCTGATCTCGATCGAAGACGTGACGCGCGACGATGTCGGGCGGCTGCTCGCAACCGCGCGCGGCTTCGAGCGCTCGCTCGACCGCGAGCTGAAGAAGCTGCCGACCCTGCGCGGCCGGACGGTCGTCAACCTCTTCTTCGAGTCCTCGACGCGGACATCCTCGAGCTTCGAGCTCGCGGCGAAGCGGCTCTCGGCGGACGTGATGTCGGTCAAGTCCGCCGGCTCGTCGGTCGACAAGGGCGAGTCGCTGAAGGACACGGCGCTGACGCTCGCCGCATACGACCCGGACGTGATCGTCATCCGCCACCCTCACATCGGCGCGCCCCACCTGGTCGCGCAGGTCACCCGCGCGACCGTCGTAAACGCCGGTGACGGGAAGCACCAGCACCCGACGCAGGCACTCCTCGACCTGTACACGATCGAGCGACACGTGGGGCCGGTCGAGGGGCTGCACGTGGCAATCGTCGGCGACGTACTCCACTCCAGAGTCGCCCGCTCGAATATCCAGGCGCTGACGCTGATCGGCGCAGCAGTGACGGTCGTCGGGCCGCCGACGCTGATCCCGCGCGGGATCGAGGCGATGGGCTGCGCCGTCTCGACCGACATCGGCGCGATCGCGGACGCGGACGTCGTCTACGTGCTGCGCATGCAGCGCGAGCGGATGGAGGCGGGCTCGAACTTCGTGCCGAGCCTGCGCGAGTACACCGCCTGCTGGGGGATCACGCCCGCGCGCCTGCGCCCTGGGCAGAAGGTCATGCACCCCGGTCCGATGAACCGCGGCGTCGAGATCGATCCGCGTGTCGCCGACTCGGTCGACGCCCTGATCGAGACCCAGGTGCGCGCCGGGCTCGTCGTCCGGATGGCGGTCCTCTACGACCTGCTCACCCGCGGCCCGGTCGAGGTGAAGGCCGAGGTCGCCGAGGAGGTGGCCTGAGTGCCTCGTCCGGCGATACTCAGCGCGTCCCCGGCGGCGCTGGAAACGCGAAACCAGCACCGGAGGAGGCACTAATGTTGGTCGGACGGGAAGGCCACGACGACCTCGTCGTCCGCAGCGCCCGGGTCCTCGATCCGATTCACGGGACCGACGGACTCCTCGACGTCCGTGTCGACGGCGGCGTGATCTCGCAGGTCGGCCTCGACGTCGAGGCGAACGGTCACCGCATCGTCGACGGGCGCGGCCTCGTGCTCGCACCGGCGTTCGTCGACCCGCACGTCCACCTGCGCACACCCGGGCGCGAGGACGAGGAGACGATCGCGACCGGCACCGCCGCCGCGGCCGCCGGCGGCTACTGCGCGATCCTGGCGATGCCGAACACCGATCCGGTTGTCGACTCCGCCGCCGTGCTCGGGTCGCTGATCGAGACCGCACGGGAGGAGGCGGAGGTGCCGGTCGGATTCCTGGCGGCGATCACGAAGGGCCAGCGTGGCGAGGAGTTGACTGAGATGGCGGAGCTGGCCGCTGCGGGTGCCGCCGGCTTCTCGGACGACGGCCGGCCGGTGGTCGCACCGGGACTCATGCGGCGCGCGCTGCAGTACAACGCGATCACCGGCAGGCGGATCGCCGTCCACTGCGAGGAGCCGACGCTCTCGCGGGGCGGACAGATGCATGAGGGAAGCGTCTCGGCGGCGCTGGGCTTCACCGGCTATCCCTCCGTCGCCGAGAGCGTGATGGTCGGGCGCGACCTGGCGCTCGCCGGCTACGAGTCGCAGCCCATCCACCTGCTCCACCTCTCGGCGCGCGAGTCGGTCCAGGAACTCGTTCGCGCGCAGTCGTGCGGAGTGCGCGCAACCGGAGAAGCAACTCCTCACCACCTGGTGCTCACGGAGGGAGCTGTGCGCTCGCTCGATTCCAACTTCAAGATGAACCCGCCGCTGCGGGCGGAGGAAGACCGGAAGTCCCTGCTCGGTGCGGTGCGGGACGGCACAATCTCCGCAATCGCAACCGACCACGCACCCCATGCTCGGCACGAGAAGGAGGTTCCCTTCGAGGAGGCGCCGTTCGGCGTCACGGGCCTCGAGACCGCCTTTGCCGCCCTGTACACGCACCTGGTCGAGCCGGGCCTCCTCTCGCTGCCGACGCTGCTCGAGCGGATGTCTGCCGGGCCCGCGCGCGCCTACGGGCTCGAGCCGCCGCGAATCCAGGTCGGCGCCCCGGCGAACCTCGTGCTGCTCGATCTGGAGGCGACCTGGTCTGTGGGAGAGGGCGGCTTCCGCTCCCGCTCAGAGAACTCCTGGCTCCTCGGTGAGACGCTTCGCGGGCACGTGCGGCTGACCCTCGCCGCCGGGCGCGTGGCGTTCGAGGCGCTGTGACGACCCGCCGCCGGCTCGACGGAGGCGCGCAATGAGCGCAGGTGCCGGCTTTGCCGGCAGCGGAGCGGCAGGTTTCCTGGCGCTCGAGGACGGCACGATCTTCCGCGGCAAGTCCGTCGGCGCGAAGGGCTTCGCGTTCGGCGAGGCGGTGTTCGCGACCGCGATGACGGGCTACCAGGAACTCGTCACCGACCCGAGCTACGCCGAGCAGATTCTCTGCTTCACGGCGCCGATGGTCGGCAACTACGGCGTCGCCGAGGGCCGCTCGGAGTCGACGTGCGTCCACGTCCGCGGCGCCGTGATGCGGGAGGCCGGGGGGCCGGCCTGGACCGACTGGCTTGCCGGGCACGGCGTGCCGGCGCTCTCCGGAATCGACACGCGCTCGCTGGTCCTCCACCTGCGCGACCGCGGTGCGATGCGCGCCTGCATCGCGGCCGGCGACCAGGACGAGGACGAGACGCTCCGGGCGATCCGCGAGCAGCCCGACATGGAGGGCCGCGCACTTGTCGCCCGCGTCTCGACTGCCGATCCGTACGTCTACGCCGAGCACGGCCGGCTGAACATCGCGGTCGTCGACTACGGGACCAAGCGCTCGATCCTGCGCCGGCTGGCGGGCGCCGGGGCGGCAGTCACCGTCTTCCCGCACGGGGTCGACGCGGACGAGCTCGCGCGCTTCGACGGCGTCGTGCTCTCGAACGGACCGGGCGATCCCGAGCCGCTCGAGGAGGAGACGGCCGTCGTCGGCGAGCTCCTCGGGCGCGTCCCGATCTTCGGGATCTGCCTCGGCCACCAGCTGCTCGGTCTCGCGACCGGACACGAGACGTTCAAGCTCCCCTTCGGCCACCGGGGCGCGAACCACCCGGTGCTCGTACGGGAATCCGGGCGCGTGCTCGTCACCTCGCAGAACCACGGCTTCGCGGTGAAGGCGTCCGAGGAGGCGGAGGCGACCGCCGTCTCTCTCTACGACGGCACCGTCGAGGGGTTCGATTTCCCGGAGTTGCGCGCGCGGTCGGTGCAGTTCCACCCGGAGGCCGGCCCCGGCCCGCACGACGGCTGGCCTCTCCTCGAGGCGTGGGTGGAGGAAGCTTGTTCCTGACCCCCCAGAGGTCACATGCCGCGGCGCGCTGATCTCGTGTCGATCTGCCTGATCGGCTCCGGCCCGATCGTGATCGGCCAGGCCTGCGAGTTCGACTATGCAGGCTGCCAGGCGCTGAAGGTGCTGCGCGAGGACGGGTTCCGCACGGTGGTCGTCAACTCGAACCCCGCGACGATCATGACCGACCCGGGCTTTGCCGACCGCACCTATCTGGAGCCGCTCGACCTGGACGGGGTCGCCGACGTCCTCGACCGGGAGCGGCCGGATGCGCTCCTGCCGACGATGGGCGGGCAAACGGCGCTCAACCTCGCGATGCGGCTGGCGGAGGCCGGAGTGCTGGCCGCGCTCGGCGTCGAGCTGATCGGCGCCGGGCTCGACGCGATCAAGCGCGCCGAGGACCGTGAGCTCTTCCGTGCAGCCGTCCGGGGTGCGGGACTGCGCGTGCCGAGCTCGAAGATCGTTACCTCGGCCGCCGAGCTCGCGGGTGTCTCGCTGCCGGCCGTCGTCCGCCCTGCATTCACCCTCGGCGGTCACGGCGGCGGGTTCGCCGGGACGATCGAGGAGCTCGAGCGGCAAGTCGAGCGTGGCTTGCACGAGAGCCCGATCGGCCAGGTGCTGGTCGAGGAGTCGGTGCGGAACTGGGACGAGTTCGAGCTCGAGGTGATGCGCGACGGGCGCAACAACGTGGTCGTCGTCTGCTCGATCGAGAACCTCGATCCGATGGGCGTTCACACGGGCGACTCGGTGACGGTTGCCCCGCAGATGACGCTCTCGGACGAGGCCTACCAGGAGCTGCGCGACGCGGCCGGGGCGGTGATCCGCGCGGTCGGCGTCCAGACCGGCGGCTCGAACATCCAGTTCGCCCGCGAGCGCGAGACCGGCGAGCTGCGGGTGATCGAGATGAACCCACGTGTCTCCCGCTCGTCCGCGCTCGCCTCGAAGGCTACGGGCTACCCGATCGCCAAGGTCGCCGCCAAGCTCGCGGTCGGCTATACGCTCGACGAGATCCCCAACGACCTGACGAAGACGACGCCGGCGAGCTTCGAGCCGACACTCGACTACGTCGTCGTCAAGTTCCCGCGGTTCGCGTTCGAGAAGTTCCCCGGTGCTGACCGTGGGCTCGGCACGCAGATGAAGTCGGTCGGGGAGGTGATGGGGATCGGGCGCACGTTCCGCGAGGCGTTCTCGAAGGCTATGCGGTCGCGCGAGCTCGACGCGGGGGCGGTCACGCCGTGGCCCGATCTCGACGAGATCCCGGAGGCGGTGCACCCGTGGTTCCGCCGGGAGCTCGAGCGGCTCCGAGACGAAGGCCCGCCGACGGGACTCCGCGTGTATCGCCGTGTCGACTCGTGCGCAGGCGAGGTCGCGGCCGAGTCGAACTACTACTACTCGACCTTCGGCGAAGCGGACGAGCTGCCGCCCTTCTCCGACAAGCCGCGGATCGTGATCATCGGCTCCGGCCCGAACCGGATCGGCCAGGGGATCGAGTTCGACTACTGCTGCGTGCACGCGGCGCAGAGCTTCCGCGCGCTCGGCTACGAGGCGATCATGGTCAACTGCAACCCGGAGACGGTCTCGACCGACTACGACACCTCCGACCGCCTCTACTTCGAGCCGCTCGCCGCCGACGAGGTGCTGGCGATCTGCGAGCGCGAGCGGCCGGAGGGGGCTGTGATCCAGTTCGGCGGGCAGACGCCGCTCAAACTGGCGCGCGCGCTCGAGCGCGCGGGGGTCCGGATCCTCGGGACGCCCTACGATGCGATCGATCTCGCCGAGGATCGCGAGCGCTTCGCGGAGCTGCTTGCGCGCCTGGGGATTCGCTGTCCGGACTGGGGGATCGCCTCGAGCGGCCGACAGGCGGCCGAGCTCGCGCACCGGATCGGGTACCCCGTACTGGTGCGGCCTTCGTACGTGCTCGGCGGACGCGCGATGCGGGTTTGCTACCGCGGTGCCGAGGTCGTCGAGGCGTTCCGCAGCGACCTGACGGGCAGGGTGCTCGTCGACCGCTTCGTCGAGAACGCGATCGAGATCGACGTCGACGCGCTCTGTGACGGCGAGGAGACCTACGTCGCCGCGGTGATGCAGCACGTCGAGGAGGCCGGCGTCCACTCGGGCGACTCGGCCTGCGTGCTGCCCGCGCCGTCGCTGACGTCCGCGGCGGCGCGCGAGGTCGAGGACGTGGTCCGGCGGCTTGCTCCTGCGCTCGGCACCGTCGGCCTGATCAACGTGCAGCTCGCCGTCGCCGATGACGGCGTGTACGTGCTGGAGGCGAACCCGCGGGCCTCGCGGACAGTGCCGTTCGCCTCGAAGGCGACCGGGCTCCGGCTGGTCGATGCGGCCTGCCGGCTCGCCGCGGGCGCGAAGCTCCGCGACCTCGCGCTTCCGCCCGAACGTCCGCCGACGCAGGTGAGCGTGAAGGCGGCCGTGCTCCCGTTCGCGCGTTTTCCCGGCAGCGACCCGGTGCTGGGACCGGAGATGCGCTCGACCGGTGAGGTGATGGCGTCCGCGTCCGACCTACCGACCGCGTTCGCGAAGGCGGAGCGCGCTGCCGGGCGGCCGCTGCCGACCTCCGGGACGGCGTTCCTCTCGGTCCGCGACGCAGACAAGCCGTCGGTCGTTCCGGTCGCCGCCGCGCTCGCGGGGCTCGGCTTCAAGCTGGTGGCGACCGGCGGCACGGCGCGAACGCTCGAGGCAGCCGGGCTCGAGGTCGAACGGGTGGCGAAGATCGCGGACGGTGGCGACTCGACCGTCGTCGACCTCGTGCGGCGTGGTCGCTGCGACCTCGTGATCAACACCCCGTTCGGCGGCTCGCTGCAGCGCACCGACGGGTACCGGATCCGCGAGGCGGCGCTCGTTGCCCGCATCCCGTGCATCACCACGATCTCCGGCGCCGCCGCTGCCGTGCACGCGATCGCAAATGCACGCACCGAGCTCGCACTCTCGCTCCAGGAGCGCATCGACGTTGAGACGCGAACGGCGAACAGTTCGTAGCCGCGAGGCGGTCGGCCCGTACACGCTGCTGCGGGTCGATCGGGGCGGGGTCGAGCCGGGCGTGCCGGGTCAATTCTTCATGCTCGAGGCGCCCGGACGGCTGCTTCCGCGGCCGATGAGCCTCTGTCTCGCGCCGCCCGGTGAGCTTGCCTTCCTGATCGACCCGATCGGCCCTGGGACGCAGGCGCTCTGCTCGCTCGAGCCGGGCGACGAGCTGCACGTGCTGGGCCCGCTCGGCAACGGCTTTTCCCTCGCGGTCGAACGTCCGCTCCTCGTTGCGGGCGGGATCGGAATCGCGCCCCTGCCGTACCTGTCGGAGCGGCTCGGGGGTGCGCCTGCCTTGCTCGGCTTTCGCTCCGAGTGGCACGGGGAGGCAGCGGCGCTCGTCCCGAGTGCGGAGATCGTGATCGACCCGGTCCTGGTCACGGATGCACTGAAGGACAGGCTCCAGCCGGTGCCCGATGTCCTCGCGTGCGGCCCCGAGCCGATGCTCGAAGCGGTCCGGGAGCTCGTCTCGTCCGCGCAGCTCGCGTGGGAGGCCCCGATGGCGTGCGGCTACGGCGCGTGCTACGGCTGCGCGGTCGAGATCGGCGGCGAGTGGAAGCGCCTCTGCGTCGAGGGGCCGGTCCTCGAAAACGGGGGAACCCATGGTTCCTCCGTTGGCCCCCTCCTTTCGGTCTCGACCGCCGAAGTTGCTGCCTGGGCTCCCGCCGGGCAGAGCCCGGCTCCGCCCGCAAAGCTGGTCGACCGCCCGTTCGGGAAGAAAACCTCATGATTCTGAACGCCTCCGGCTGTCTCGACGCGCTCACCGCTCCGGAGACCGTGCGCGGGCTCGACGCGTTCGTGACGAAGACGGTGACGCCGCTGCCGCGCGGCGGGAACGCGCCGATCCGGATCGCCGAGACCGATGTCGGGATGCTGAACTCGATCGGGCTCGCGAATCCGGGTCGCGAGCAGTTCCTCGCCGAGACGCTGCCGCGCCTCCGCGAGCTCGGTCTGCCGCTCTGGGTGTCTGTCGGCGGCTTCTCGGCGCGCGAGTATGCGGAGACCTGTGCGCGTCTCGAGGACGTGACGATCGAACTGAACCTCTCCTGCCCGAATGTGGACGAGGCCCCAGAGTCGGCGGCCGAGATCGTCGGCGCCTGCCGCGCCGCGACCTCGCTGCCGCTCTACGCGAAGCTCTCGCCTGCGAACCGGGACATTGCCACGCTTGCGCGCGCCTGCGCAGACGCGGGCGCCGACGGGCTGTCGCTGGTCAACACGATCCGGGGACTCGCGCTCGACTCCGACCTGCGCCCGATCCTCGGCACGGAGACGGGTGGGCTCTCCGGGCCGGCACTGAAGCCGGTCGCACTTGCCGCGGTCTACGCCTGCTTCCGGGCGACCTCGCTCCCGATCGTGGGGATGGGCGGCGTGCGGTCCGGCCGCGACGCGCTCGAGCTCTTCGCGGCCGGTGCGAGCGTGGTTGCGGTCGGCACGGTGCTCTTCTCGGACCCGTTCGCACCCGCTCGGATCCGCGCCGAGCTGGCCGCCGAGTTGGCCGCGCTCGGGCTCTCAGCGGCTTCCGAAGCGCGCGGGATCGCACACGAAGGCACGTTGTCGAAAAGAAAACAGCTCGACCTGGGGTCGAGAGTTTGAGCAAAAGACCTGCAAATCGGGCAAAACGGCCCCGTTTGACCGCTGCCACCAAGCTGTTAGACTCGCTCGCGCGATGGCGACCAAGACACAGGCGACGGCGCCGGTTCGTTCTCTCGATCAACGAATGGAGGCCCTGGCGAGGGCCAACGACATCCGCGTCCGCAGGGCGCAACTGAAGAAGGACCTGAAGCTAGGCAAAGTCCAGATCGAAGAGATTCTCAACGCTCCGCCCGAATACGTCTCCACGGCAAAGGTGTTCGACATGCTCATGGCCGTGCCGAAGTTCGGCCGCGTGAAAGCGGCCCGCTTTTTGAACCAGTGCCGGATCAGCCAGTCGAAAACCGTCGGGGGACTATCCGACCGCCAGCGCGCCGAGCTGATTGGGCTCTTCAACCGGTAACCGGGTCTTCGTCGTCACCGGCCCGTCCGGCGCCGGGAAAGGCACGCTCATCCAGGCACTGCTCGACCGCGTCCCCGAGCTCGAGGTCGCCGTCTCCGCGACGACCCGGCTCCGTCGACGGGGCGAGGAGGACGGCCGCCAGTACTGGTTCCTGACGGACGCCGAGTTCGTCCGGCGGGTGCACGAGGGCGACTTCCTCGAGCACGTCACCTACGTCTCCGGGAAGCGGTACGGAACGCTCCGTTCGGAGGTCGATCGCATCGCCGCGGCCGGGAGAATTCCACTCCTGGAGCTCGAGACGGAGGGGGCGCTGAACGTGAAGGAGGACGTCCCCGGCGCGGTGACGATCTTCATCACGGCTCCGCTCCCGGAGCTCGAGCGGCGGCTGCGGGAGCGGGCGAGCGAGAGCGAGGGTGAGATCGGCGAGCGCATCGGCCTCGCGCGCAAGCAGCTCGCGCAGGCGGGTGAGTTCGACTACGTCGTCCTCAACGACGACCTCGCCCGCGCCACGCGCGAGCTGGAGGAAACCGTTCAGCGAGAGTTAGCAACGGCCGGTACCATGAGCCGGCCGTGATCCATCCGAGAATCGACGAACTGCTGGAGAATGTGGACTCGCGCTATGCGCTCGTCATCGTCGCCGCGAAGCGCGCCCGGCAGATCAACAACTACCACCACCAGCTCGGCGAAGGGACGTTCGACGAGTTCCCGCCGCTCGTCGAGTCGCGCTCCAAGAACTACTTGACCATGGCCCTCGAGGAGATCGCCGAGGGCAAGATCAAGTACACCTACAAGAACTAGGGCTTTCGCGATGGCCCGGGTCGTGCTCGGGGTCACTGGTGGAATCGCCGCCTACAAGGCGTGCGAGCTGACGCGTCTGCTCGTGAAGGCAGAGTACGACGTGACGCCTGTGCTGACCGACGAGGCCGAGCGCTTCGTCGCCGCGCGCACCTTCGAGGCGCTCGCGCGCCGAGAGCAGCCACGCGAGCTCTACCCGCACCTCGTCGAGGCCGACCTGCTCGTTATCGCGCCGCTCTCGGCGAACACGCTCGGGAAGCTCGCCCACGGGCTCGCCGACAACGTGCTCACCCAGCTGGCGCTTGCCTTCCGCGGGCCGCTGCTCGTTGCGCCGGCGATGAACGTGCGGATGTGGGAGCACCCGGCGACGCAGGCGAACGTGGCGACGCTGCGCTCGCGCGGGGTCGAGCTGATCGGGCCCGAGGCCGGCGAGCTCGCCGAGGGGGAGGAGGGAACGGGTCGGATGAGCGAGCCCGAGCTGATCTTCGCGCGCGTCCGGGAGCTGCTCGGCGAGTCGGACACGCTGGCCGGGAAGACCGTGCTCGTCACCGCCGGCGGTACGCGCGAGCCCCTCGACTCGGTGCGCTTCGTCGGCAACCGGTCGTCGGGGCGGATGGGGGTCGCGCTCGCCGAGGAGGCGCGCAGGCGTGGGGCGGAGGTAACACTGCTCGCGGCGAACCTCGCCGTGCCGGCACCGGATGGGATCGAGATCGTCGAGACGCCGACCGCCGCCGACCTGGCACGCGAGGCGAAGGCGCGGGCCGGCGCCGACGTCGTGCTGATGGCCGCCGCAGTCGCCGACTACGCGCCCGAGCCGGTCGCGGGCAAGCGACCGAAGGCGGGCGCAGGCGAGGACTGGCAGCTGACACTGCATCCGACGGAGGACATCCTGCGCTCGCTCGGCCGGTCGCAGAATGGCTCCGTCCTCGTCGGCTTCGGCGCCGAGGCGGGAGACGCGGGACTCGCGCGCAAGCGGCGCATGCTCGCCGAGAAGCAGCTCGACCTCGTCGTCTTCAACGACATCTCACGCGAGGACATCGGGTTCGACGCCCCGGACAACGAGGTCGTCCTGATCGCCGTCGACGGGGAGCGGAGGGTCAGCAAAGCGCCGAAGCGCGAGATTGCCGCGGCGATTCTCGACGAGGTCGAGCGCCTGCTCTACTCCATGGCGGCCGAGTAAGACCGCGGGCGCAAGGCGAGTCGATTGGCGTGTGCCTCGCGAAAACTCGCGCTCGTCGTCGCCGCACTCATAGCCGCTCTGCCGGTCGTTGCGCCAACGGACGCGGCCTCGAGCACCGGCGGCCCCGGGGAGCGGACTCTCGTTCGCGGCTCATCGCCAGCCCAGCGCTCGCGCTGCAACCATGTTGCGCACAGCCCTCTCGCGTATAACTACCCGATCAGGCCGTTTCTCCGGCAGCATCCGATCCGGGGCAACTTCGGGGATCCGCGGACGCTCACAGACGAGGCGTTCGGGACGGACACCCCGCGGAGCCCCGGCTCCTTCATCTTTCACAACGGCATCGACATCTCGGCAGCCACGGGAACGCGTGTCTACCCGGTCGCCTCGGGGTACGCGCGGATCGGCTACGGCGACGAGGTCATCCTCGTCACAACGGACGATCGCGTCTTCCAGTACTTCCACATCCGACCTCGGATCCAGCCGGGGCAGTTCGTCACGGCCAGCCGCACGGTGCTCGGTCGCGTGCTCCCGGGCTGGCACCACGTCCACCTCACCGAGATCGACGGCTTCAGGGTCCATAACCCGGTCGATCCCGGGCACCTCGAGCCCTACGCCGACCACACCGTGCCCATCGTCGACGACCTCGAGTTCAGAGACGTACACGGGGAAGACGTCGATCCGGAGAATCTGCGCGGACGCGTGGAGATCGTCGCGAACGCCAAGGACACGCCGCCGATCCCGGTTCCGGGCGAGTGGTTCGGCTTCCCGGTCACGCCGGCACTGGTCACCTGGATGCTGACGCGAGCGGACGGGAAGGTCGTCGTCCCGCCGACGACCGTCGTCGATTTCCGCCGCACCGAGCCGTCCAACCGTCAGTTCTGGCACGTCTACGCCGCGGGTACGTACCAGAACTTCCCCGTCTTCGCCCACCATTTCTTCTTCCACCACAGCGGGCGCTACCTATTCGACCTGACACGTAGGCCCCTGGAAACGACGCACTTCGAAAACGGGGCGTACCTGGTCACGGTCGTCGCCGGCGACGTCTGCGGGAACCGCGGCTCGGCCAGCGAGTCGATCAGGATCCGGAACGGGTGACGTCAGCTGCAGTAGCTACTTGAAGGCGGCGTCTGGTCGGGCCGGAACAGCATCCGCGTGGCCGTGAACGGCCGGTCGGCCGAGCCCACCCCCGCAAGCGCGAGCACCTCGCGGCCCCTGTCCCACAGCGCGTGCGCATGCTGCATCTGGGTGACGTAGCCGACGATGGGGCGACGTAGCAAACCGGCGAGCTCCGCGAGCCACTCCGCGTGCGCCGCCTTGGAGCATGTCGCTCCGTTGAACTCCTTTCGCTCCTCGGCGCTCACGCTCCAGACGTCGACAAAGCGCATGCCGTGGCGAATCGCCTCTGCCAGCCCGTCCAGGTGGTTGCTCGGCGACCGATCCGCGTACACCTCTGGCCGGTCGACCAGCGTGCCTCCGATCACGGTCTCGATCTCTCGACGTGTCTCGTGCCAGGCGGGAAGTGCCCGGTAGCGAGCAGGGAGATCAAGGTAGCTGTCGACCACACAGCGCCCGTGCAAGTGCTTCGAGCTGAAGGCAATAGATGGGACCGCCAAGCGTCATAAGCACGATGCGGGGGCTCGTGCGAGCGTCGGGAGCGAGGTGGACCTCGGCGCGCACGAGCCAGGCCTGCGACAGCGGGACAAGCGGCCCGGAACCCGCCCTTCCGGCCAACGCTGTTGGCATCGCGGCGGCTGCCGCCGCGAGCGCCGGAATGGATCGAAACGCTCTACGCAAAGGCATCAGCTCAGGCAGGCGGCAACTTGAAGCCGCCGGCCTCCTCGAGCGCCGCGATGCGGTCCTCGAGCGGTGGATGAGTCTCGAACGCGCCCTTGAACAGGGAGCCGAGCCCGGACGACTGGTTCAGCGGGCTCTCGATGAACATGTGCGCAACAGCCCGTGGCGCGTGACGGGTCTGTTGCGTGTCGAGCTGGAGCTTCCGCAGCGCGAGCGCGAGCCCCTCGCCGTCGCCGGTGATTTCCGCCGCCGACGCGTCCGCGAGGTACTCGCGGCGCCGCGAGAGGGCGAGCTGGATCAATACGCCCGCAATCGGGGCGATGATCAGTGCGGCAATCCCGAGCGCGAAGGCGGCCAGCCCGGCGATGCCGCCGGAGCGGCGGCCGCCGCCCCAGAGCGACACGCGCAGCAGGAAGTCCGAGAAGAGCGCGACCACCCCGACGAGCACCGCGACGAGCGTCATCAGGCGGACGTCCCGGTTGCGCACATGAGAGAGCTCGTGGGCGAGGACGCCCTCGAGCTCGCGCTCGTCCATGAGCTGCAGCAGGCCGGTGGTCACGGCGACGTAGGCGTGCTCCGGGTCGCGGCCGGCTGCGAAGGCGTTCGGCGCGGGGTCGTCGATCACGTAGACCGGCGGCGCCTGCGCCAGGCCGGCCGCGATCGCGACGGTCTCGAGCACGTGGTAGAGACGCGGATACTGGGCCCTGTCGGCGGGCCTGGCGCCGGTCACCGCCGCCACGATCCGGGCGGCCGAGAACCAGCTGAAGATCGCGTAGACGAAGGCGACGATCGCGACGACGACGAGCAGCGACGGGTCGAACGCAAAGGCGAGGATCGCCCCGACGAGCCCGACGACCGAGGCGAAGAGGACGAGCAGCCAGAGCGTCCGCCACCGATTCGCTCGGATCTGCTCCTTGAGGGTCATGGCCGGGCGAAGCTGACCGTCACCGGCGCGCGCTCGTCGGTCCCGAAGAACTCGCGCTCGTGGAAGCCGAACGGCCGCGCGATGAGCACCGACGGGAAGGTCTGCTGCACGGTGTTGAAGCGGTAGACGGTCTGGTTGTAGTAGCGGCGGGCGGCCGCGAGCTTGTCCTCGATGTCGGCAAGCTCCTGCTGGAGCGCCAGGAAGTTCTCGGAGGCGCGTAGCTGCGGATACGCCTCCGAGACGGCGAGCAGCCTGTTCAGCCCGGCGCCCAGCTCGGCGTTCGCCTGCGCCGCCTGTGCGGGCCCCGACGCACGCTGCAGCGCCGCGCGGGCCGCAGTGACCGTCTCGAACGTGTCGCGCTCGTGCTCTGCGTAACCCTTCACCGCCTCGACCAGGTTCGGGACGAGGTCCGTGCGCCGTCGGAGCTGGACGTCGATGTTCGCCCAGCCCGTCTCGGCCTCGTTCCGCAGCCGGACGAGATGGTTGTAGGCGAGCACGGCCAAGACGAGGAGCACGGCCACAGCCGCGCCCAGGACGATCCAGAGAACCACGATGGTGATACTAGGTCGGGTGGAAGCCGTCGTGATGGCCGCCGGGGAGGGTCGCCGGCTCCGGCCGCTGACCGAGCGCTACGCGAAGCCCGTCCTGCCGATCGACGGCCGGCCGGTGGTGGTCACCCTGCTGCACGAGCTGCGCGCGGCCGGGATCGACCGCATCACGGTCGTCACCGGCCACCTCGCCGAGCAGGTCGAGTCGCTCCTCGGCGGGCTCGATGTGCGCTTCGTCCGTCAACCGCAACCGGACGGATCCGCAGATGCGGTCCGTCGGGGGCTCGATAGGCTGCCGGCTCTGATCGTGGGCGCCGACACCGTGTTCTCGCCGGGCGACATCGCGCGCTTCGCGTCCACCCCTGGACTCGCGATCGCCGGCCGGCGCGACCCACCGCCGTCGCCTCCGCACCGGTACGGGCTGCGGATCGAGGAAGGCCGGATCACCAAGGTGCTGGACGACGATCCGGCGAACCCGCTCGCCGCGGCTCCGCTCTGGCGCCTCGGCGAGGGCTTCGACCGCGGATTGCTCGACCGCCTCGGCGGACCGCCCTACGAGCTCGCGGCGGCGTTTCAAGCGCTGATCGACGCGGGAGAGACCGTGCACGGCATCGAGATCGGGCCGACCCGGGACTTGACGCATCCGCTTGACTTGGTGAAGGAGAACTTTCCATACCTGAGGGCGTTGTGAGCGAGGTCTACGACTACTTCCAGCAAGGTAAGCGGCACCTCCGCAAGGGGATGGCCGCGCAGGCGACCGTGCCGCTCGAGAAGGCGAAGCGCCGGGAGCCGAACAAGGCCTCGATCCGGGAGTCGCTCGGGATCGCGTACTTCCGCATCGGACGCTACGACGAGGCAGCCGAGGAGTTCCGGGCGATGCTCGAGCTGTCGCCGACCGACGACTACGCGCACTACGCGCTCGGACGCTGTCTCGAGAAGCAGGGGCACGCTGCCGAGGCGAACGGCCACTACAAGCTCGCGCGCTCGCTGCGTCCGGACGACGAGCACTACGCCTCGCGCGTGATGGATCTCGACAGCTGAGGGCGGTCGTCCAGCGGGTTGCGCGCGCCTCGGTCTCGCCGGGCGGCGAGATCGCGGCGGGCCTGTGCGTGTTGCTCGGCGTTGCCCGCGGGGATACGGGCCCAGACGCAGAGCGGCTCGCCGCCAAGGTCGCGAACCTGCGTATCTTCGAGAACGCCGAGGGCAGGTTCGACCGCTCGCTGCGGGATACGGGCGGCGCGGCGCTCGTCGTCTCGCAGTTCACCCTGATCGCGGACACCGCGAGGGGCAACCGGCCGAGTTTCTCGGAAGCCGCGCCGCCGGAACACGCTGAGGGGATCTACGAAGCGTTCTGCGAGGCGCTGCGCGCGCTCGACATCGAGGTCGCGACGGGCCTCTTCGGTGCGCGGATGGCGGTCGAGCTCGTCAACGACGGGCCTGTCACGATCGTTCTCGAAACGTCACCGAGCGCTCTGGACGATCCGCTCTGACAGCGCCTGCCTGATGTCCTCTTCAGCGCTCGAGTAGACGACGAGATCGAGGGGTAGCTCCTTGATCGCCTTCCGGTAGCAGGCGAGCGGGTAGGTGCCGTCGATCCGCCCGTCGTTCCAGTCCTTCAGCAGCCGGCCGACGCAGGGCGCTGGTCTCGCGGCCTGTGCTCGCTTGGCACTCCCGCTTGCGCGTGGCGCCGCCGTCGGGCCGTTCACGAGCAGAAGCGCAACGGCGGCGGCAATTCCCGCGCCGACCACGATCCCAACGGCAACTTGTGCCGCCCGGCGTCTTCTCATCGCATACCCATGCTTCCGTGGTGGACGACGCACAAACTATCGCGAGTCCCTGCCGTCGGCACCTCGCTGCTATCCTTCGGTCACCACATTTCACCGGCTTGGCGAAATGGGCGCGCGGCGCCCATTTCTTGTGTAGGAGGACTTTTGGCGCAGGTTCATCAGCAGGAACGAGAGTTGACCAGAGAGGTCTCGCAGACCGTGGAGCAGGGGCTCCCGGGCGTCGAGGTGCTCGCGGTCGAGCTCTCCGGGCCCGAGCGGTTCACGGTCTACATCGACCACCCGACGGGAGTCGACCACGCGCTCTGCGAGCGCGTCACAGGCCTGCTCCGCGGCTACCTCGACCGGTACACGGTCGACGTCTCGTCGCCCGGGATCGAGCGGCCGCTGCGAACGCCGGCGCACTTCCGCAACGCCGTCGGCCGCAAGGTCTCGATTCGTACCGAGAACGACATCGACGGCCGCAAGCGCTTCCGCGGCACGGTCGCCGATGCCAGGCAGAACGAACTCGCGCTCGAGGTCGCCGACCGCGAGCGCGTGACCATCCCGTACGACGCGATCGTCCGGGGCAACCTCGTCGACGAAGGGCACTAGATGAGCAGAGAGATCATCGAAGCGGTCAGGACGATCGAGCGGGAGAAGGGGATCGAGGAGGACACGCTGATCCATGCGCTCGAGGACGCGCTTCTCGCCGCGTACAAGAAGACGGCCGGATCCTCGCGTCACGCAACCGTCGAGCTCGATTCCGACTCTGGAGACTTCCGCGTGTTCTCGATCGAGCTGCCCAAGGACATCGAGGGGCGGCTGATCGAAGAGGCGCGCGAGCGGGCGATCACCGAGCTCGAGGCACAGGAGGAGGAGACGGGCGAGCACTCGCACGTCCTCGTCTCCGACGAGGACCTGCAGATCGACTGGTCCGACGTCGACCCGGCGCTCGTCCGCCGTGCCGACGTCACACCGGAGAACTTCGGCCGGATCGCCGCGCAGACGGCGAAGCAGGTAATCCTGCAGCGGATCCGCGAGGCCGAACGGGAGATGATGTACGAGGAGTACATCGACCGCGTCGGCGAGGTCGTCACGGGGATCGTCCAGCAGGCGGGCGACCGGAACAACGTGCTCGTCGACCTCGGCAAGGTCGAGGCGCTGCTGCCTCGCTCCGAGCAAGTGGACGGCGAGCGCTACGAGCAGGGCTCCCGGATCAAGGCCGTGATCACGGAGGTTCGCTCCGGGACGAAGGGCCCGCAGGTGATCCTCTCGCGCCGCGACCCGGAGCTGATCCGGACGCTCTTCGAGCTCGAGGTGCCGGAGATCGCAGACGGGCTCGTCGACATCCGCGGCGTCGCCCGCGAGCCGGGCTACCGCTCGAAGATCGCCGTCGAGTCGCACGCCCAGGGCGTCGACCCGGTGGGCGCGTGCGTCGGCCCGCGCGGGTCGCGCGTCCGCATGGTGGTATCGGAGCTCCGCGGCGAGAAGATCGACATCATCCCGTGGAACAACGAGCCGGCCCGCTTTGTCGCGAAGGCACTCTCCCCGGCCCGCGTCCGCGAGGTCTACATCGACGACGAGACGAGAGACGCGACGGTGGTGGTGCCGGACGACCAGCTCGCGCTCGCGATCGGCAAGGAGGGCCTGAACGCCCGTCTGGCCGCTCGCCTGACGGGCTGGAAGGTCGACATCCAGTCCGACACCGAATTCGCTCAGGCCGAGGCGGAGGCGGCGTTCGCTGGCGCCGACGGCGACGAGTTCACCGGCCGCTGCGTGGCGATCCTCTCGACCGGCAAGCGCTGCCCGAACGCCGCGCTTCCCGGCTCCCGCTTCTGCGGCGTCCCTGCCCACCAGGAGCTCGCCCACCGCGAGGCTGCCGGCGAGGATCTCGGTGACCAGATCGTCCAGCCCGGGGTCGCCGAGGAGGACGAGCCGGAGGGCGGCGAGGGCGTCGAGATCGTCGACGTGGGCGAGCTCGTCTCCACCCCCGGGGCGCCTGAGCCGTCCGGCGGGGCCGCAGGAGAGGAGCCGGGAGCTGCGGAGCAGACCGTGCCCGCTCCGGCGACGCAGGAGGAACAGCCTGAGCCTGCTGCGTGAGCGTGCCGATCAGGACTTGTGCCGGCTGCGGGCGGAAGGCGCCGCAGTCCGAGCTCTTGCGCTTCGTCGCCCGCAACGGTGTCCTCGTGGCGGGCACGAAGCAGCCGGGCCGGGGCGTCTACACCTGCAGGCGGTTGCCGTGTTTCGAGCGCGCGGCCGCGAATCGGGCGTTCGCACGCGTGCTGAGACGGCCCGTGAAAGTCGATCCGGCGCTGGCGGCGCTCTACACTGGTCCTTTCAATGAGGGGTTCTAGCCATGGCTGACGGCCCGAAGAGACCAATCAGACCGCGCCAGGGGGGCGCTGCAGGGCGCCGACGCCGCGTCGTCATCGACAGCGGCGCCGCCCGTCCGCGCCCCGACGACCGCCGCGCCCGCGAGCAGCGCCCCGTCGGGCAGAAGCAGACGCGCGAGGTCGCGCCGCCGACCGGCCCGGTCACCGTCCCGTCCGGCGTTACCGTCCGCGAGCTCTCCCAGGCGCTCGGGATTCCGGTCGCCCAGATCATCAAGATCATGATGGGCCTCGGCGAGATGGTCCAGATCACGCAGTCGCTCACCGACGAGGCGGTGCAGCTG
The DNA here is from genome assembly GCA_046727515.1 of Actinomycetota bacterium. Lineage (GTDB taxonomy): Bacteria > Actinomycetota > Thermoleophilia > Gaiellales > Gaiellaceae > DATBLE01. The sequence continues at coordinate 20,565 of JBKPCT010000014.1, forward strand.
ATCGGGGCCGAGGTCGAGCGCGAGATCACGATCAAGCACGCCGACGAGGAAGAGGTCGAGCCGGAGGCCTACGAGGACGACCCGAATGATCTCGCGCCCAAGCCGCCCGTCGTGACGATCATGGGGCACGTCGACCACGGCAAGACGACGCTCCTCGACGCGATCCGCGAGTCCTCTGTCGTCGAGACCGAGGCCGGCGGAATCACGCAGCACATCGGGGCATACCAGGTCGACCACGACGGCCGGAAGATCACGTTCCTCGACACGCCGGGCCACGAGGCCTTTACGGCCCTGCGCGCCCGCGGCGCGAAGGTCGCGGACATCGCCGTCCTCGTCGTCGCTGCGAATGACGGCGTCATGCCGCAGACGCGCGAGTCGATCGCGCACGCGCGCGACGCGGCAATGCCGATAGTCGTCGCCGTCAACAAGGTCGACCTGCCGGACGCAAACACGGAGAAGGTGCGCACCGAGCTCACCTCCGAGGGACTTCAGCCCGAGGAGTGGGGCGGCACGGTGCAGTTCTCAGACGTCTCCGCGCGCGAGAAGCAGAACCTCGACGACCTGCTCGAGAAGGTGCTCCTCGTCGCGGACGCCGAGCTCGAGCTGCAGGCGAACCCGAAGGCGGAAGCCTCCGGCCCAATCATCGAATCTCGCCTCGACGTCGGCCGCGGCCCGGTTGCGACCATGCTGGTCCAGCGCGGCACGCTCCGCGTCGGGGACGCAATCGTCGCCGGCGACGCGTACGGAAAGGTCCGCGCGCTCCAGAACTACCGGGGTGAGAAGATCAAGGAGGCGCGGCCGGGCGATCCGGTCGAGATCATCGGCTTCGACAAGCCGCCGCCGGCCGGGGAGCTCGCCCGCGTTGTCGAGAACGAGCGGCAGGCGCGGCAGGTCGCGCAGACCCGGGGCGAGCGCCTCCGCCGCGAGCAGCGGGCCGGAATGGCCAAGCGCGGCGTCTCGCTCGAGACCCTGTTCACGCAGATGCAGGAGGGCGCCGTTCAGGAGCTGCGGCTCGTGCTCAAGGCCGACGTGCAGGGCTCGCTCGAGGCGGCGCTGAACGAGCTCGCCAAGATCGAGCATCCCGAGGTCGGCGTGAACGTGATCCACAAGGACGTCGGGGGGATCACCGCCAACGACGTCAACCTCGCTGCCGCCTCGGACGCGCTCGTCGTCGGCTTCAACGTCCGCCCGAACGCCGAGGCGCGCCAGCTCGCCGAGCGCGAGGGCGTCGAGATCCGCACCTATCGCGTCATCTACCAGCTCACCGAGGAGATCGGGCAGGCGCTCGTCGGCATGCTCGCGCCGGTCACCCACGAGGAGACGATCGGCGAGGCCGAGGTGCGCGCGCTCTTCCGCGTTTCCCGGCTCGGCACGGTCGCCGGTTCGTACGTCACGCAGGGCATCGTCCGCCGCGGAGCGCGCGTGCGCGTCGTGCGCGACGGCGCCGTCGTGATCGAGACCTCGATCGCCCAGCTGAAGCGGTTCAAGGACGACGTCCGCGAGGTGCAGGAGGGCTTTGAATGCGGCATCCTGCTCGAGGGCTTCAACGACGTGAAGGAAGGCGACGTGCTCGAGGTCTACGAGCTGCGCGAGGTGGAGCGCACCGACCTGAGCGCGCCGTCGCCGGCCCCGGCCCCCGCTGCGACCACGTAGACGCGCCGGATCCGCGGAAGTCGGTTAGGCTCGGTCTCGCAGGAGAAGAGCTGTGGGGTCAGACCGGCTCTCTAGAGTGACGACCGTCAAGATGCCGACCGGAGAGGCTTTGCTCACGCGCAGATCGAGCGGCGTGCTCCTCCACGTGACCTCCCTGCCCGGGGGGCGGCTTGGTCCGGCCGCTTACGAGTTCGTCGACTGGCTCGAGGCAGCGGGCCAGAGCTGGTGGCAGGTGCTGCCGCTCAACCCGCCGGATGCGTTCGGCTCGCCCTACACGTCCTCGTCAGCGTTCGCGGCCTGGCGGAGCCTCCTGGCCGATCCCGAGGCCCGGGTCACGCGCGCAGAGCTGCGCAGCTTCCGTCGCAGCAACGCGTACTGGGTCGAGGACTGGGAGCGCTACGCGGGACCGGGCGCGATCGCCGACCAGGTGCGTTTCGAGCGCGAGTGGCAGGCGCTTCGCCGGTATGCGGCCGCCCGCGGCGTGCACCTGATCGGCGACATCCCGATCTACGTCGCCGAGGAGAGCGCCGACGTCGCCGCACACCCCGAGCTCTTTTCCGCAGCGCGAGTCGCAGGCGCCGCCCCGGACGTGTCCCATCCCGACGGCCAGCTCTGGGGCCAGCCGGCCTACAACTGGGCGGAGATGCGCCGCCGGGGCTACCGCTGGTGGGTGGAGCGGTTCCGGCGGACGCTCGAGCTCGTCGACGTCGCCCGCCTCGACCACTTCCGGGGCTTCGTCGCCTACTGGGCGATCGGGGCGGGCGAGACCGACCCGCGGAGGGGGTACTGGCAGCGCGGCCCCGGAGCTGCGCTCTTCCAGGCGGTCGAGGCCGAGCTCGGGCAGTTGCCCCTGATCGCCGAGGATCTCGGCTTGATCACGCCGACGGTCGACCGGCTGCGCCGTGACCTGGGCCTGCTCGGGATGCGGATCGTCGGGCGCGGCTTCGTCAGTCGCCATCGTCGCCGGCACGCGGTCGCCATGCATCCGGAAGACGCCGTCGTCTATACCGGCACGCACGACCACCCGACGCTCGCACAGTGGATCTCAGCCGCGTCGGGGCGCGAGCTCGGCCCGGCCCGTGCCGACATCGTCCGTGCCGGGATCGCGGACGACGACCTCGTCTGGGCGCTCGTCCGTCTCGCCCTCTCCTCGCGCGGGCGAGTCGCAATTCTGCCGATGCAGGACGTGCTCGAGCTCGGCGGAGAGGCGCGTATGAACGAACCGGGCACGTTCGGCGGGCGCAACTGGCAATGGCGCCTGGAGCCGGGTCAGGCGAGCGCTGAGGCGGCCGAGCGCCTGCGCGAGGCCACCGCAGAGAGCCGCCGGCTCGCACCGGTCGCGCGCCGCGCGCTCGTGGCTGCGGGCTAGGCCCTCCTGGTGGGCGCAGGCTACGTCGGCATTCTCTCCGTCGAGCTGCACTTCCCCGACGCGGGGTCGCTGAAGGGCAAGCGGCGCTACGTCCAGTCGGCAAAGGCGCAGCTGCAGCAGCGCTTCGGCGCGGCAGTCGCCGAGGTCGACCACCACGACCTCTGGCAGCGCTCGCGAATTGTGCTCTCCTGCACGGCGCGGGAGATGGGCGAGCTGCACGAGCTGCTCGACGGCGCCGACCGCTGGCTGCACGGCCAGGACTGGCTGGTTGGGCGGATCGAGCGGAGGATCGTGTCGCTCGAGGACTAGGAACCAGGACACCCCATCCCGACTTCGGCGCGTACGTCGGCGTGCTGCAGGACGTATTGCCGCCGCTCCCCGGCGGGTAGGCTCAAAACGATGAGCGGCCGCATGCGCAGGGTGAACGAGTCCGTGCGCCAGGTCCTGTCGGAGGCGCTGCCGGGGCTGAAGGATCCGCGGATCGGGTTCGTGACGGTGACCGGGGTCGAGACCTCGGGCGACCTGCGCCATGCGCGGGTCTACGTCAGCGTGCTGGGCTCGGAACGCAACAGGGAGCAGACGCTCGCGGGGCTCGCGGCCGCTCACGGCGTGCTCCAGGCTCGGCTCGCCCGGGAGCTGAGAATGAAGCGGACCCCGACCCTTGTCTTCGAATACGATCCGAGCGTCGAGGCTGGGGTGCGGATGAGCAAATTGATCGACGAACTCGTCAATGAGCCGTAGGCTCGACGGAGGCTC
>JBKPCT010000015.1:0-6533 GCA_046727515.1 Actinomycetota bacterium
GTGGCTGACCTGCATCCTCGTCGACCCCGCCGCCGCCGGGACCGACCGCGAGTCGATCCGCCTCGCGCTCGAGGCGGAAGACATCGAGTCCAGGCCGCTCTGGAAGCCGATGCACCTCCAACCCGTCTACCTGGACGCGCCCGTGTACGGCGGCGACGTCTCAGCGAAGCTCTTCGAGCAAGGCCTCTGCCTTCCGAGCGGGTCCGCACTGACCGCCGGCGACCAGCGCCGAGTCGTCGACGCGCTCCTCGCTACGCGCGGTTAGGCGCAGGCTCGTACTCGAGCCACTGCGACCAGCGCTCGCTCCGGCCAGTCACGGTATCTCGATAGGCGGTCTGGAGCTCGAACGTGATCGGGCCGACCCCGACCTCGTGGTCGTCGATCGAGCGCACCGGCGTCACCTCGGCCGCCGTCCCCGCCATGAAGACCTCGTCGGCGGTGTAGAGGTCGGTCCGGATCAGTGACTTCTCGACGACCGTGTACCCGAGGTCCTGACCGATCTGGATGATCGCGTCGCGCGTGATCCCCGGCAGGATCGATGCGCTCAGGTCCGGCGTGAAGATGGTGCCGCCCTTGATCAGGAAAACCGTCTCGCCGGGGCCGTCGGCGATCTTGCCGTCGTCCGTGAGCAGGATTGCCTCGTCGTAGCCGGCGCGCTTCGCCTCGTGGGTCGCGAGCATCGAGTTCAGGTAGACGCCCGTGGCCTTGGCGGCGTGCGGGATCGTGTTCGGCCCGACGCGGCGCCAGGAGGAGATCATCGCGCGGATGCCCTGCTTCTGTCCCTCCTCGCCGAGGTAGGCGCCCCACGGGAAGCACATGACGACGACGTCGACCGGGTTGTCGCCGCAGTGGACGCCGAGCTCTCCGTACCCGTAGAAAGCGATCGGGCGGAGGTAGCACTCGCGCAGCCCGGCGGCGGCGATCGAGTCGAAACAGGCGGTGCGGAGCTCGTCGAGCGAGTACGGGAGCTCCATGTAGAGGAGCTTCGCCGAGTTCTCCAACCGGATGAGGTGGTCGTTCAGCCGGAAGACGGCAGGGCCGCGCTCGGTGTCGTAGCAGCGGATCCCCTCGAAGACGCCGGTGCCGTAGTGCAGGCCGTGAGCGCCGACGTGGACTCGGGCATCCGCCCAGTCCACGAGCTCCCCGTTCATCCAGATCTTCTCGGTCTCCTGCATTCCGGCTCCTTCCGTGGTGATGTTAGTCGTCAACCGCGACGTCGACCTGCTGCGCCCGTGCCACCCGGACGAGCTCCGAGGGCGGCAGGCCCACCATGTGCCGCTCCGAGCCGGCCCCGACCCACAGCGTGCCGCTGCCGAGCAGGCGCTGGTCGATCAGGACTTGGTCCACCGCCCGCAGGGCAAACGGGGCAACCCCGCCCGGCTCGTAGCCTGTCGCTTCCTCGACCCGGGCGGCCCCGGCAACCCGAGCCCCGGCGGCACCTGTGGCCGCCGCGATCTTTCCCGGGTCGGCCCGGCGATCGCCCGGGACGAGCACGAGCACGGCGCGTCCGTCGCAGTCGAAGAGGAGCGACTTGACGATCTGTCGCAGATCGCAGCCGACCGCGTTTGCCGCGTCCTGAGCGGTCGGCGTCCCGGTGGCGAACTCCTCGATTCGGGCTTCGGCCCCAGCCTGACGCAGCGCCGCACTTACCCGGTCGACGGGGACGGGCCAGGCCGTGCCGGCTCCGGGGGCATCCACCGAGCAAGCGTACCGGCGTAACTACTTCGGCCGCCGAAGCGTTGTCTTTGTGGTGACGAGACGAACGAGATTCCAGGCTGGGCGGACGGAGGCGCTGTTCCGTTCGGTCAACAACCATATCGCTGCGGCCACCGACGGCCTCGTCGACGAGGCGGAGTTCGTGTGCGAGTGCGCCGATGCGGGCTGCGCCGACCGGCTCGAGGCGCCGCTCGACGACTACGAGGACGTGCGGACCGACCCGAAGCGCTTCCTCGTCAAGCCCGGGCACGCGGACGAGGAGGTCGAGCGGGTGGTGTCCGACGAAGGCGACTACGAGATCGTCGAGAAGGACGTCACCCCGCCGCAGCTCTAACCCAGCGAGATGAACTGGGCGTCGTCGAAGCCCTCGGCGCGGACGCGGGCGACGAGCTCCGGCGGGGCGGGCCCGTCGATCGCGAAGGCCATCAGTGCCTTCCCTGCCTCGTGCGTCCGCGAGACGGCCATGTTCGCGATGTTCACGCCGGCCTCGCCGAACATGGTCCCGACGCGGCCGATCACGCCCGGCATGTCCCTATAGCGCAAGAAGACGAGGTTCGGCGCGAGCTCGATGTCGATCGCGAAGCCGAGCGCGCGGGCGAGGAAGAGGCGCGGCTCCGGTCCGATCGTCGTCCCGCTGACCGCCACGCCGTCGGTGCGTACCTCGACAACGTTCATGTAGTCGCGCGACGCGCGGAAGCGCTCCTCGGCGACCTCGATCCCGCGCTCGGCGGCGATCACCGGCGCGTTGACGTAGTTGACCGTCTGGTCGACGCGGCCCTGGAAGAGGCCGTTCAGCGCCGCCACCGTGAGGAGGCGCGTGTCGTACTCGGAGAGCGGGCCGTGCGCGGCGACTGCGACACGCCTCGGCCAGCTTCCCTCCAGCTCGACGGCAAGGCGGCCGAGCTTCGCCGCGAGGGGGATGAAGGGCCCGAGCACCTCCAGGTCGCCCGCGTCGACGATCGGAATGTTGACCGCGTTCGTGACCAGACCGCCCTCGAGCGCGGCGACGACCTGCTCGGCGATGATCAGTCCGGCGCGGTCCTGGGCCTCGTCGGTCGAGGCGGCCAGGTGCGGCGTGACCACGACCTCGTCGAGCTCGAGCAGAGGGCCCGAGTACGGCTCCGCGGAAAAGACGTCGAGTGCGGCGCCCGCGAGCTTGCCCGAGCGGATCGCCTCGACCAGTGCATCCTCGTCCACGAGCGCGCCGCGGGCGGCGTTGACGAGCCGTGCTCCGTCGCGCATCGCCGCGATCGCCTCGCCGCCGATGATTCCCTTGGTCTCCTCGGTCAGCGGCAGGTGGAGGGTGACGAAATCCGCGCCCGCGAGAACGTCGATCATCGCCGGGACGCGCTCGACGCCGGCCTCGCGGAAGCGGTCGTCCCCGACGAACGGGTCATAGGCGACGACGTGCATGCCGAGCCCGTGCGCCCGCCGCGCGACTTGCTGCCCGATCCGGCCGAACCCGAGCACCCCGAGCGTCTTGCCGGCGAGCTCGATCCCGCCCCAGCGTGACCGCTCCCAGCTCCCCTGCTTGAGCGCCGCGTGGGCCTGCGGGATGTTCCGCGCGAGCGCGACCAGGAGACCGATCGTCTGCTCGGCGGCAGAGACGACCGTGGAGTCGGGTGCGTTCGCGACGACAATGCCGCGACGCGTGGCGGCGTCGACGTCGACGTTGTCCACGCCGACGCCGGCGCGACCGATCACCTTCAGCTTCGGGGCACGGTCGATCAGGTCGGCGGTGAGCCTGGTGGCGGAGCGGATCACGATCGCGTCGTAACCGCCGATCGCCACAGCGAGATCGGAGTACTCGTCGACGTCGACGTCGAAGTGCCTACGGAGGAGGTCGACGCCGGCCTCCGCGATCGGCTCCCGGACAAGGACGCGGGGTCGGTCGGCGCTCACACGCGCGCAGGCGCCGCGTACGCCTCCAGCGCCGCGCTGATCGCCGCCCCGCGGTCGATCTCCGCGCCCGCCTCGGTCAGCGCGAGCTCGACGGCCGCGAGCGCCGTCGTGATGTCGAACACGTTGTAGTAGCCGACGTGCCCGATCCGGAAAAGGCGGTTCTTCAAGTCGCCGTGGCCGCCGGCGACGGTGACGCCGAAACGGTCGCGGAGGGTCAGTCGGAGCTCGGTTGCATCGATCCCCTCCGGGGTCAGGATTCCGGTGACGACGGCGGAGCGCTCCTCGTCGGGCGAGAACAGCTCGAGCCCCATCGCCTTCGCACCCTCACGGCAGGCGCGCCCGAGCCGCACGTGACGCTCGAACGCCGCCTCGAGCCCTTCCTCGAGCAGCAGCCCGAGCGCGACGTTCAGCGCCCGGACGAGCGAGACAGCCGGCGTGAACGCGCTCTCCAGCTTCTCCTGCCCTGCGCGGGTGCGCTCCCAGTCGAAGTAGAAGCGCGGGCCCGTGCCCCGCGCGTCCCAGGCGGCGCGGGAGACGGTGACGACGGCGAGGCCGGGCGGCGTCATCAGCGCCTTCTGGGAGCCGGAGGCGACCACATCGATCCCCCACGCGTCCGGCTCGAGCGGAACCGCGCCGAGGCTCGATACCGCGTCGGCGACGACGAGCGCGCCGGACGGCTGCACGGCGGCCGCGAGCGCCTGCAGCTCGCAGACGACGCCGGTCGACGTCTCCGAGTGCGTCAGGAAGACGGCCTTTGCGCCGCCGAGCTCGTCGAGACGCGCGGCGAGGTCGTCGGCGCGCGGCGTCTCGCCCCACTCGTACTCCACCGCGTGAACGTCGCAGCGGTAGGCTCCCGCGAGCCTCTGCCAGCGCTCGCCGAATGCGCCGGCGGAGACGACGACGATGCGGTCGCCGGGCGAGCAGAGGTTCGCAACCGCCGACTCCATCGCCCCCGTGCCGGAGGACGTGAACAGGAGCACGTCCGCCTCGGTGCGGCAGACGGAGCGGAGCCGCTCGAGGCACTCGCCGAAGATCGCCTTGTAGTCGGGCCCCCGGTGGTGGACGACGGGCTCGGAGAGGGCGGCCAGCACTTCCGGAGGCACGGGAGTCGGCCCCGGGGTGAACAGGTACCGCTTCTCGGCCACTCGTCGGCAGCCTAGCGACGGCTGCGGCTCGATCTGTAGGGTGCGCCTCGTGAACGCGAATGGAGCTGTCGTCGTCGCGACAGACGTCGCGCGCCGGTACGGCGAGGGCGACACCGCCGTCGACGCTCTCCGAGGCGTCTCGCTGGAGGTGAACCGAGGTCAGATGACCACCGTGATGGGACCGTCGGGCTCCGGCAAGTCGACGCTGATGCACATCCTCGCCGGCCTCGACAAGCCGACTACGGGCAGCGTCGAGATCGACGGCACGGAGATCACGACGCTCGACGACACCGACCTGACCAAGCTCCGCCGCAACCACATCGGGTTCATCTTCCAGTTCTTCAACCTGCTGCCGATGCTGAGCGCAGAGGAGAACATCACGCTGCCGCTGACGATCGCCGGCGAGAAGATCGACCGCGACTGGCTGGAGGAGCTCCTCTCCTCCGTCGGCCTGAAAGAACGGCGCAAACACCGGCCCTCAGAGCTCTCCGGCGGCCAGCAGCAGCGCGTCGCGATCGCGCGTGCCCTGGTCTCCAAGCCGACCGTCGTCTTCGCGGACGAGCCGACGGGCAACCTCGACTCGAAGACAGGCGGCGAGATCCTCGAGCTCCTCCGGCAGGCGGTTCAGGCCGCCGGGCAGACGACGGTAATGGTCACGCACGACGCGCGCTCCGCTTCGATCGCGGACCGCATCCTCTTCCTCGCCGACGGGAACATCGTCAAGGAGCTGCCGCGTTCCGAGCCATACGAAGTAGTCGCGGCGATGGAGGCGCTCGGCCGCACGTGAGATCGATCGCGCTTCGCGGCCTGTGGGGGCGGAAGCTGCGGACATTCCTGACCGCATTCGCGATCGTGCTCGGGATCGCGACGATCAGCGGCACGTTCGTCCTGACCGACTCGATCACGCACGCCTTCGACACGATCTTCTCGAGCATCTACGTCGGCACCGACGCGTCGATCACCGGGAAGTCGGCGGTCAGCGTCGACGCGACGCAGGATCTGCCCCCATTCGACGAGTCGCTGCTCGAGAAGGTGAAGGAGCTGCCTGACGTCCAGTCCGCGCTCGGCGGCGTTGCCGGCATCGCGAACCTGATCGGCGAGAACGGCAAGGTGATCAGCTACGGCGGCGCTCCCCACCTCGGGTTCTCCGTCGATCCCAGCCAGCCACGGTTCAACTCGCTGACGCTCGTGGAGGGCGTCTGGCCGGGGAACGGCGAGGTCGTCATCGACCGCTCCACCGCGCGCAAGAAGCACATCGAGGTCGGCAACCGGATCAGGATCGAGGCCCAGGGCGCCGCGACGCCGTTCACGGTCGCAGGCCTCGTCAGATTCGGCTCGAGCGGGCTCGACATCGGCGGGGCCACGCTCGCCGGCTTCAACCTGGCGACGGCCCAGCGTCTGTTCCGCAAGGAGGGGAAGCTCGATCAGATCCGCGTCTCGAAGAAACCCGGGGTCAGCGAGAACGACCTCCTCTCCTCGATCCGCGAGATCCTGCCTCCCCAGACGCAGGTGCGGAGCGGCGTCAATCAGGCGGAGACGGACGCCAGCGACACCAACGCCTTCACGAGCTTCCTGCAGAAGTTCCTGCTCTCGTTCGGCTTCATCGCGCTCTTCGTCGGCGCGTTCGTAATCGCGAACTCGCTCTCGATCACGATCGCCCAGCGCACGCGCGAGTTCGCAACGCTGCGAACGATCGGCGCGTCGCGCCGCCAGATCCTTCGCTCGGTCCTGCTCGAGTCGTTCGTCATCGGCGCCCTTGCCTCCGTGACC
>JBKPCT010000016.1:0-10151 GCA_046727515.1 Actinomycetota bacterium
GTCTAATGGCGCTGAACAGTCGGGCTGCACTGTTAATCGCCGCTTTACGGAACACGCGAGGGAGGCAAGCTGTGAGCGAGCGTCTGGTCGTCCGAGGCGGGTTCGTCGTGTCGATGGATGCCGACGTCGGCGAGGTGCCGAACGCCGACATCCTGGTCGAGCACGGGAAGATCGTCGAGATCGGCCCCGGCCTCGAGGTCAGCGACGCCGAGGAGGTGGATGCGGCCGGAAAGATCGTCCTCCCCGGCTTCGTCGACACGCATCGCCACGCGTGGCAGACGCCGGTTCGCGGCGTGCTCCCCTGCTGCACCCTCGATGCCTACTTCAGCGACATGCTCGGGCAGATCGGGCTCAACTATCGCCCCGAGGACGTCTACATCGGGGACTATGCCGGGTCGCTCGAGGCGATCAACGCCGGGATTACGACGCTGCTGGACTGGTCCCATATCTCCAACACGCCCGAGCACTCGGACGAGGCGGTGCACGGCCTACAGGACGCCGGCATCCGAGCTGTCTACGCGCACGGCGTCCCCGGCGACTCGGCCTGGTGGGCGTACAGCGACAGGGGGCACCCGGAGGACGTCAGGCGGATCCGCGACCGCTACTTCTCCTCGGAGGATCAGCTGCTCACGCTCGCGCTCGCGACGCGGGCACCTGGGAATGTCACGCCGGAGGTCGCAAGGCACGACTGGGAGCTCGCGCGCGAGCTCGGGATCCGGATCAGCGTCCACGTCGGCATGCGGCTGACGGGCGTCCACGTCAACCATGTCCTCGGCATGCGGGACCTCGGGATCATGGGTTCCGACACGACGTACATCCACTGCACGGACTCCACGGACGAAGAGCTCGACCTGATCGCGGAGACCGGCGGGAGCGCGTCGATCGCGTCGTACGTGGAGCTGCTCATGGGACACGGCCGGCCGCCGACCGGCCGGCTGCTCGAGCGGGGCGTGCGGCCGTCGCTCTCCGTCGACGTGGTCTCGAGCGTTCCCGGGGAGATGTTCACGCAGATGCGGACGGCGCTCGTCTACGAGCGCATCCGCTCCTTCACCGACACCCCCGACGAGCCGTTCGCGCCGACGCTCACCCACCGCGACGTGCTCGAGTTCGCGACGATCGAGGGTGCCCGCGCCTGCGGCCTCGACGACAAGGTCGGCTCGCTCGCCCCCGGCAAGCAGGCGGACCTGGTCCTGATCCGCACGGATCTGATCAACGTCGCGCCGCTGATCGATCCCGTGACGAGCGTGGTCGTCTTCGCGGACACGTCGAACATCGACGCGGTCTTCGTCGCCGGCAAGGCGGTCAAGCGCGACGGCGAGCTCGTCGGTCACGACCTGAACCGCGTGTTCGGGCTCCTCGAGGAGTCGCGCGACTACCTGCTCAGCGAGGCGGGGATGCTGCCGGACTGGGCCGCGGCGCCGGCGACCGCCTAGAGCTCCGACCGGACGATCGCAGCACCCTCCGTGAGCGCGTTGAGCTTCATCCTCGCCACGGTCCGCGGCAGCGGCTTCATCCCGCAGTCGGTCGAGAGCGTGACGCGCTCCGCGGGGACGTGCTCCAGGACCTTGCGGGCGCGAGCCGCGACCTGCTCGGGCGACTCGATCATCATCGAGCGGATGTCGAGGACGCCGACCGCGACCTCCTTGTCGGACGGCAGGCTCGCCAGGAACTCGATCCCTGCCATGCCCCGGTTCGCGTAGTCGAGCACGAACTGATCGATCCCGGGCGTGTCCCAGAAGTGCGGGAGCACCGTCTGGTAGCCCTGCGGGAAATTGGCGCTGAGGATATCGTTCCCCCAGGCGTTGCCGAAGCAGAAGTGCCAGCCGATGAAGGCGTCGACGCCCTCGGTGCACCTACCGATCACGTCCCTGATCCACTCGTAGTCGTCGTCGTCGCCCGTGAAGAGCGGCATCCAGGCGCCGAGATCCTCGAGCTGGAGCCAGGTCGCTCCCTCCTCGACCAGCGCCTTCATCTCGGCGTTGAAGATCGGCGCGAGCGCGTAGCAGAGCTCCTTCGCGTCCTTGTAGTGCTGGAAGTAGACGTGCCAGGCGAGGTTCACCGGCCCGGCGCCGACGGAGACCTTGATCGGCTTGTCCGTATAGCGCCGTGCGATCTTGTACAGGTCGACGAGCCGGATCGGGCCGTGGGTGACCGGGCCGTTGTTGACGACGCCGCCCCAGTCGGTGAGCAGCTCGGTCACGCGGTTGTGAGGCGTGTCGCTCGTGACCGACGGGTGCTCCTCGCGCGCCGGCTCGAAGCCGCCGATCCGCTCGTACATGTACCAACAGAACGACCCGATCACGCCGACGTAGTCGTCGTACGACATCTGTCCGTCCGTGACGACGTCCAGGCCGGCCTCCTCCTGGTCGCGAATCACGACCTGGGTCGCGTCGTGATACGCCTCCTCGTGCTGGACCTCCTTGAACGCCACCCTGACGTCGCGGCCCAGGAGCTGCTGCCGGTACCAGTGCGGTCTGGGGTAGGAGCCCACCATCGTGGTCGGCAGAACTGTGTCGACGATGTTTTTCGGCATCTGGCTCCCTCCTGTCGCCGCGGTGCGATCTACAGCCGTCCGCGGAGACTAATCCCCTCAGCCTGTCGGCGCCTCGCCCTGGCGCAACCGCAGCCGTCCGACGGCCAACCTGCTCGAGCGCAGGCGCGCCACGAGCTCGGGAGCCTCGTAGAGCACCAGTGCCAGCAGGATCAGCGCGCCGATCGTCATCTCCGCGTATTCCGTCGGCTGCTGGAACAGCGGCAGGACGTTGTCGATCAGGGAGAGGAAGAGCGCCGCCAGCAACGTCCCGAAGAACGACCCTCGTCCGCCCGCGAGGCTGGCGCCGCCGAGGACGGCGGCGGCGATGCTCTCGAGCGCGTCGTTGCCGATGATCGGCGAGCCGATCTGGACCTCGGCCGCGAGGTAGAAGCCTGCGATCGACGCCATCACCGAGCACGCGACGAAGGCGAGGATCACCGTGCGGTCGGTTCTGATTCCGATCCGACGTGAGGACGTCTCATCGAGACCGACGGCCCGCAGTGCCGTGCCCGCGCGGGTGCGGTACAGCCACAGGTCTCCGAGCAGCGCGAGGACCGCGACCCCGATGAAGGCCAGCGGCACGAAGCTCCAGCTCGTGTTGAGGGCACCGATGGCGTCGCTCGAGATGGTTCCCTCCGGATGGTCGCGCAGCCACAGCGACGCACCCTGAAGGATGCTGAGCGTGCCGAGCGTGGCGATGATCGAGGGAAGGCGAAAGACCCGGATGAGCAGCGCGTTGAAGATGCCTGTGGCGAGCCCCACGCCGACCAGTGCGAGAGCGCCCGGGATCAGCGCCCAGGTCGAGGTCTCCGGCGTCATCGTGTACGACGCGGTGACGACACACAGCGTCATCAGGGCGGCGACAGACACGTCGAAGCCGCCGACGAGCAGCGCGCACGTCTGGCCCATCGAGACGAGCGCGAGAGGCATCGTCGCGAGCAGCAGGTTGCGGAGGTTGTAGTCGGTGAGGAACGCGTCCTGCCGCAGCGACGTGAACGCGCCCACCGCGACGATCAGCGTCCCCAGCAGGACGAGCGGCACTACGCCGCGGAACCTGACTCTGGTGATCGTTCCTGCCACACGCGCGCCGAACGTCATGCCCGCTCCGGCGCCGGCAAAGCCGGCACCTCCGCTCTGCTCTCACTCCGGTGCTGGCGCAGCCAGCACCTGCACTCCCGGCCGGCTCCGTCGAGCCTACGCCGGTGGTCGCCTCCGTCAAGCCTACGGCTCATGTCGGCCTCCGCCCGTCGGCGATCAAGCGCTCGGCGGCCCCTTTCCGCGAGCCCACGATCGCCTCGACGATCCGCTGCTCGCCGAGCTCCTCGCCGCGGATCTCGTCGACGATCTTCCCGCGGGACATGACGACCACGCGGTCGCAGAGCCCGGCCAGCTCGAGTGGGTCGCTCGACTTGACGACGATGGCGACACCGTCCCTCGCCTTCGCGCGCAGGGCGTCATAGATGTCGAAACGGGCGGCGACGTCCACTCCCTGTGTCGGCTCCTCAGCGAGGATGACCTTGACGTCTCCGCGCAGGAACGGACGCGTCAGCGAGACCTTCTGCTGGTTGCCCCCCGAGAGGGATTCGACGGGTTGCTCGATCGAGGCCATGCGGATGCTCAGGCGGCGGGCGAGCTCGGCGACGGTACGACGCTCGCGCCGGCGGTTCAGGAGGCCCAGGCGTCCCAGCCGCCGGAGGACCTGGATGGTGGTGTTGATCCGGACGCTCAGGACGGGGAAGAGCGCTTCCCGGGTCCGATCACCGCTCAGCAGCACGACGCCCGCTCGAAGCGGGCCGAGCGGCGACCCTGTGTCGAGCCCGCGGCCGTTGCAGGTAGCGCTCCCGGTGGCCCGCTCGGCGCCGGCGAGCGCTCGGAGGAACGGCACCTGCCCGTTTCCCTCCGCACCGGCGATCCCGACGATCTCACCCTTCGCCACGTCGAGGTCGATCGGCCCGAAGCGCTCGCCGCGCAGGCCCGAGACGGCCAGGAGGACCTCGCGGGCGGCGTCGGCGTCGTGCCGCTCCGGAAACGCGAGCTGCAGCGGTCGGCCGATCATCAGCGCGACAAGGCTCTCCTCCGACACGGAAGCAGCCTCGAACGTCCCCTGGCAGAGCCCGTCGCGAAGGACGGTGACACGGTCGGCGATGCCGAGCACCTCCGGTAGGCGGTGACTGACGTAGGCGATGCCGACCCCGGACCGGCTCCGCTCGAGCACGAGTGAGTGGAGGCGCTCGACGTCCTCCGGTCCCAGCGCCGTCGTGGGCTCGTCCAGAAGGAGCACCTTCGGCCGGGCGAGCAGCGCCTTTACGACCTCGAGGAACTGCCGATCCGCCAGCGAGAGCGACCCCGCCGCCGCCCTGACCGGAACGTCGAGGCCGAACTCCGCGAGCCTCGCCGCCGCCCATTCCTGCATGCGTCCCCACGAGGGCTGTTCGGTGCGCGGTGCAGCGAGGTAGAGGTTCTCGGCCACCGAGAGGTCGAGAACGTGCGAGTAGGTCTGATACGCCATGCCGAGGCTGAGCGCTCGAGCCTCGGCGGGAGAGCCGTGCCGGCGGCGCTGCCCGCCGATCTCGATCTCTCCCTCGTCAGGGGCGACGAAGCCGCTCGCGATCCCGAGCAATGTCGATTTCCCGGACCCGTTCTCCCCCACGAGCGCGTGGATCTCGCCGGCGCGGCACTCGAAGCTGACGTCACGGAGCGCCTGCACCGCCCCGAAGGACTTCGACACACCGCGAAGCGACAGCACGAGGGTGACCTCGGGCCCGGGAATCGACATATCTCCTTCGCTCCGTTTCTAGGTCGTGCTCTCTCCTTCTACGGATACATCTTGTCCAGCAGGCTCAGCGGTATGAGCGACGTCGCTGAGGCCTCCATCGGATAGCCCTTGACGCACGAGTCGCGCACGCGCTGGTTCTGGAGCTGGATCGGGAAGACGATCCGGGGCGGGATCTTCGCTCCCTTCAGCTTCATCATCGCGGCCGTGAAGGCGACGCGGATCTGCGAGTTCCCCGCGGTGTAGTACCACGCTTTCAGCTTCGGGTTGTTGAGCTTGTTGAATGCGCAGCCGAAGCCGACGTCGTCCGTCCTGAGCGTCAGCACCGCGTTGAACGGGAGGCCCGCGGCCTTGTACGCCGAGAACGCGCCCTGCGCCATGCCGAGTCCGTACTCGTAGCTCCAGCCCTTGATGTCGGGGTGCGCGGCGAGGATGCCCGCGACGACCGACTGCACCTTCGACGGATCCCAGTTCGTCGGCTCGTTCGCGACGACGTGGATCTTCGGGTTCAGCCTGGGCTGCTCGCACTTCTGCCAGCCGAGCGACAGCGGGTTGCCCGGGAACCCGCCGAGGAAGGCGATGTTGCCCGACCTGACCTGTGCATTCATGATCTGCGCGTACGCCTTGCCCAGGTTGCAGGTGTCCTCGCCGACGACGGTCAGGTAGTTCGTCCCGGGCCCGGTCACGAAGCCCCACGCGTACGTGGCGACGGGGATGCCCGCCTCGGTCGCCTCCCTCATCACTGGCAGCATCGCGTCGCCGTAGTCCGGATAGGTGACGATCAGGCTGACCTTCTGTGCGATCGCCGCCTTGAAGTCGGCGATGCCCTGGTTCAGGTCGGAGTGGGCGCTCTTGTAGATGATCTTGCCGACCTGCGGGTAGGTCAGCGCCTGGAGGATGAACTCCATCTTCGACATCTGGCGGTAGACGTTCTCCCCGAACTGCTCGATGTAGGCGACGGTCAGCTTGCCGCCGGTGCCGGTGCTGCACCCGTTGTTCTTCCAGCACTGGAGCGCCAGGTTGTAGTTGACCTTCCTCTCGGACCGGCCGAGACCCGCCAGCGCGATGTTGCGAGCCATCGGGGTCGCGGGGAGCAGCCTGGCCTGGAAGAGGGTCTTTGCGAGGGTGCTCGCCCTCGCCCGGTAGACCTCGCCGTAGCCGCCGCCCTTGCCGATGTAGATCGGGCGCGCCGCCTTCGCGTGCTTTGCCCAGGTGCCGCCGAGACCGGCTGAGACGAGCGCGAGCGCCGCCCCGACCAGCACGAGCGAAAGGACCACGGCAATCGGGCCTCTCCGTCTCATCGCCGATTTCCCAAGGTGCATCCCTCCTCCTTTCGCGAGCCTCAGCTCGGGTTGGTACGCATGTCGGGTTGCCTGCTCGATGGTTCCGACGGTCGCAGCAGTCGGCCGAGCAGCGCCGCTACCCGGTCGCCGGAGACCAGCATTCCGGCGATGATCGCTGCGCCGAAGACGATGTACTGCAGCGCCGTCGAGAGGCCCAGAATCAGCAGCATCTGCGTCAGCAGGGTGAGCGCGAGCGCTGCTACCCACGTCGAGGTCGCGCTCGCCAGCCCGCCCGAGAGCGACGCCCCGGCGATGACAACCGCGGCGATCGGTGCGAGCAGGTAGCCGGCGCCGAAGGCCGGGTCGACGTTGATCCGGATCCCGGCCAGCAGGATCGCCGCCATCGCGTAGAGCGTCCCTGCCGCCGTATACGCGAACACCACGTGTGTCCGGACGTGCAACCCAGCCATCCAGGCGGCCCTCGGATTCGCGCCCACGGCCTGGAAGCGCCGGCCGGGCGCCGTGTAGCGAAGCAGGAGGGCCAAGGCGATGGTGATTCCGGCGCCGGTCCAGAAGACCGAGCTGATGCCGAGCGGCTTCTCGGCCGCCCACGACGAGAGTGCCTGCGGCACCTGCAGCGAGTTCGTCTTCTCGCGCGCGTACCGCAGGCTCCAGGCGGACACGATCAGCCCGACGGCCAGCGTGACGATCAGCGGGTTCAGCCTCACGAAGCCGACGAGGATCCCGTTCACGAGGCCGACGCCTGCGCCGAGGCCGAGGCACGCGAGAAGCCCGAGCGCCAGCCGGTGGTCCTGCCCGAGGCTCACGCCGACGATCAGGTTTCCGCCGAACGAGATCACGCCCGGAGTCGAGAGGTCGATGCCGGCCTGCATGACCACGAGCATCTGCCCGAGCGCTGCGACGGCGAGAACCGTCATGTACGGGAGGACGTATGCCCACGACGTGTTCTGGAGCGCCCTCGGGGCGATGATCGCAGCGACGATCGCGAGCACGCCGGTGGCGAGCCAGATGGGCAGGAAACGGCCGGCGACGACTGCGCCCGCGGCGAACGCCCTAGCCGGAGCAGTCACGGGCCGTCCTTTCCAGAGCGAGACGCAGGTGATGGCGAGCCGCGGCCAGACGCGAATTTTGTGCATGTCCGAGGAGGGGTGTCAACTGCAGCCGAACGCACGCGGCGGGGTGTTTATGACCGCTGCACACACGGTCGGCGGAGAGCACCTAGAGGGACGTCGGGTCCTCGAGCAGCTCGCGTACGCGCGCGAGGAACACGGCCGCTTCCGCGCCGTAGAGGATCCTGTGGTCGCAGACGAGCGTGGCGCTCATCAGCGGGCGCACGACGAGCCCGCCGTCTACGCCGACGGCCGGTCGTGGCTCGACGGCGCCGACTGCGAGGATCGCCGCCTGGGG
Organism: Actinomycetota bacterium; assembly: GCA_046727515.1. Lineage (GTDB taxonomy): Bacteria > Actinomycetota > Thermoleophilia > Gaiellales > Gaiellaceae > DATBLE01. The sequence goes on from JBKPCT010000016.1 coordinate 8,018, forward strand.
TGTGTTCAAGAGCGCCTCGAAACGACGGACGCCGTGCATGCCGAGGTTCGAGATCGTAAACGTTCCGCCGTCGAGCTCCGAGGGTGTCAGCTTCCCGGCCCGCGCCTTTTCCGCCAGCTCCCGCGACTCGCGGCGGATGTCCGAGATCGACTTCCGGTCGGCCCGGCGGATGACCGGGACGAGAAGAGCGTCCTCGGCGGCGACCGCAATCCCGACGTTGACCTCGTCGGCGTAGCGCAAGCCCTGCTCGCTGTAGGCGGCGTTCACGCGAGGGTGGTCGCGCAGCGCCAGCGCGCACGCCTTGACGACGAGGTCGTTGAACGAGGGCTGCGGGTCGAGCGAGCGCCGGAGCTCGGAGCACGCGGTCATGTCGATTTCGACCTCCGCGGCGAAGGTCGGCACCGCGGCTGCCTCGACCACGTGCCGCGCGACGGCCCGCTGCACGCGCGAGAGAGGCTCCGCCGCGGCGTAAGCTTCCTCCGTGGGCCTGGAGTCGGCCGTGGATGCGCGCTCGACGTCCTCCTTGGTGATCACCCCGTTCGGCCCGGTGCCCTCCAGGCGCGTGAGGTCGACGCCGCGCTCCTCTGCGATCCGCCGCGCGATCGGTGAGGCGTTCGCGCGCCCAGTGCGCGAGCTTTCTAGTGACAGACTGTCAGGTGGCGTTTCAGCGATCTCGGAGGGCGAGCCGATTCGCGCGATCGGAGTCCCGATCACGGCGGTTTCGCCCTCGGCGACGAGGATCTCCAGGAGGGTTCCGCCGCTCTCCGACTCGTACTCCATCGTCGCCTTGTCGGTGTCGATCTCGACGAGCGGCTGCCCTCGCGCCACCGGCCCGCCTTCCTCGACGAGCCACCTCGCGACCGTCCCCTCCTCCATCGAGTCGGAGAGGCGGGGCATCACGATTTCGACCGCCACAGCATCCTCCTCGAGGGGCGGGAGACCGAAGTGTTAAGTTAACAGAACACTCTCTGAACGCATGGGAGGACGCGTGCAGGTCGCCGTGCTCGGACTGGGGAAGATGGGTGAGTCGATCGCGCGGCGGTTGCTCGACGCGGGTCACGCTCTCTCCGTCTGGAACCGCACGCCTGGACGGACAGCCGGCCTGGCCGACGCCGGCGCGCAGGTGCTCTCCACGCCGCGGCAGGCGTGGGAGTCCGCAGAGGCCTGCGTGACGATGGTGCTCGACGACGCCGCCCTGCTCGAGGTAACGACCGGCCATGACGGCCTGCTGACCTCCGGCGGGCAGGGTCGCGTCCTCGTCGACATGAGCACGGTCTCATCGGACGCGTCGCGAAAGGTGGCGGAGGCGACCGCCGAGGCAGGTGTCGGCTACCTCCGCGCGCCTGTGAGCGGCAACCCGTCGGTCGTCGAGTCCGGGAACCTCGGAATCATGGTGTCGGGGGACGAGGAGGTCTTCCGGCGGGTGGAGGGGTTGCTTCGCGACATCGGCCCGAACCTCTTCTATGTCGGCTCCGGCGAAGAAGCGCGCGTCCTGAAACTGGCGCTCAACCTGATGATCGCCGGGAACGCCCAGCTGATCGCAGAGGCACTGGTCCTAGGGGAGGCGCACGGCCTCGACCGCGCACAGATGCTGGAGGTGATGGGGGCGAGCGCCGCCGGATCGCCGTTCGTCAAGTACAAGACGCCCGCGCTGCTCCAGGACGACTACACCGCGACCTTCACGGGCCACGCCATGTGGAAGGACCTGGCGCTCGCACTCGCCGCCGCCCACGAGGTGCACGCCTCGTTGCCTGTCGCGGCAACGATCCAGCAGCTCGTCGAGGGCTCCATCGGCTCCGGTTGGGGCGAGCTCGACCTGATGGCGCTGCTTCCGCGGCTTCGGCGGGAGGCGGGGCTGGACCCGGGCCTCCCGGGCTGAGCCTACGATCCGGAATCGCCGTGGAACTCGCGTGTGCGGCTGTCGTCCTGCCGGCCGACCACGACCCACACCCCCCGCACGGGCTCGTCGCCGAGATTCGTCAGGCGGTGCGGGACGGTGGAATCGAACGAGATCGAGTCTCCCGGGCCGAGCACGTAGTGGTCGAACCCAACCGTGACCTCCAGCCTGCCGCTGAGGACGAGCCCGTACTCGTGCCCGGAGTGGCGGATGGACCGGTTGCCCTCGCTCGAGGAT
>JBKPCT010000017.1:0-9648 GCA_046727515.1 Actinomycetota bacterium
GAAGGTCTCGGCGAGCTCGAGGGAGACGATCCGGGCGGCGAGCTCCACGCGGCTACACTACCCCGCACGCGCCTGTAGCTCAGGGGATAGAGCGCGCGCCTCCGGAGCGCGAGGTCGCAGGTTCGATTCCTGCCAGGCGCATAGCAGTCGTTGGGCCACGTCGGACCAGATGAGATCCGGACGGGCCAGAATTCCGGCGCGAGCAGGCATTTCACCACGAGTCGGCGAGCGATTCGGCCAAGCCGTGCGGAGTCGGGAACGGGGCGATTCGGGCCGTCCGAGTCACGGGCTCGAGTCCTGGATGATCCGTGACTCAGGGCCGTCGCAAAGGGGTTGACGACCTACGCCACGATGCCGATGCGATGGGACTAATCGCTCGTCGCCACGCCCTCGCGTGGAGTCGCATTCCTCGTGCGACCTCGGAGCGCCAATGGCCCGTACTCTCGCAGGGGTAGAATTCGACCGTCATGCGGACGGACGAGCCCCTCAGTACCGATGCCCAGCCTGCCCCGCATCAAGCGGACGCGCTCACGCGCCGCCGCCGAGGTCTCCGCTCCGGCCGAGCCGAGGCTCGCTGAGCTCACCGCCGGCGGCCTCACCTGGGTCCACCTGACCTCCCCGACGCCGGTGGAGGCCGGTGAGCTCGCCGAGCGCTTCGGCTGGCACGCGCTCGACCTCGAAGACGTGCTCTCCAAGCGCCAGCGGCCGAAGATCGACGAGTACCCCGAGTACCTGTTCGTCGTCCTCCACTTCCCCGCCTACGACAAGGCGATCCAGCGCCTGAACGCGGCCGAGCTCGACGTCTTCCTCGGCCCCGACTTCCTGATCACGCTCCCGAACGTCGAGCTGTTGCCGGTCACCCGCCTTTTCCGCCGCTGCCAGGAGGACGAGGATCTCCGCCGCGCGCTGTTCTCGAAGGGCTCGGGATACCTGCTCTACCACGTTCTCGACGATCTCTTCGACTACTGCTTCCCGATCCTCGACAAGATCGGCCACAAGCTCGACTCGATCGAGGACGACATGTTCGAGGGCGCGGCCGAGGACGTCGTCCGCGATCTCTCGAACGTCAAGCAGGAGATCATCTCCTACCGCAAGATCATCAAGCCCGAGCGCTCGACGCTGCGCGTGCTCGAGGGTCGTGCCCAGCGCTTCCTGCCGCAGGACCTCGAGGTCTACTTCGACGACATCGTCGATGCCGCCGAGCGGATCTGGGACCTGCTCGACAACTACAAGGAGGTCGTCGAGGCGCTCGAAGACACGAACGAGTCAGTCATCTCGCACCGCCAGAACGACGTCCTGCGGATTCTGACGATCTTCAGCGTGACGATGCTGCCGCTCTCGCTCCTCGCCGGCATCTTCGGAATGAACGTCGGCTTCCCGGGCGAGGGGACGCACCAGGCGTTCTGGATCATCGTCGGCGCGATGGTCGCGACCTTGCTCGGGATGGTGGCCTTCTTCCGCTACAAGCGCTGGCTATGACGACGAGGGCGTAACCAAGCGTCCGGGCCGCTCTCTCTGCCCTCCCGTCTCGGATTTCCGGCCGGTCAGGCCTGCTCGACCGCAGCCCGGGGATGATCCCTCGTCGCACTTCACCTCGCCGGCGTCGCCTGCCAGGGGCGTAGCCTCGGAGGTGACGGGGCTCCTGATGTTGGTGGCTGCGACGGCGGTCGCCGTCGCGGCGCCGACTCCGCGCCCGACGGTCGACCGCTTCGACGCGCGGGCGGCCTGGGCGAGTCTCGTGCACCAGGTCCGGCTCGGGCCGCGGCCGGCGGGCTCGGCCGCGTCGCGCAAGCTCGCGGCCGAGCTGAAGGCGGTGCTGCCGCACGGCTCGTACCAGCCCGTGCCCGGCGGGCTTCGCAACGTCGTCGGACTTGTGCGGGGACGCGATCCGCACCGCTACGTCGTGGTCGCGGCCCACTACGACACCAAGGACATCCCCGGTTTCGTCGGCGCGAACGACGGTGCCGGCGGGACGGCCGTCCTCGTCCAGCTCGCCCGGACGATCAAGCCGCGGACGATCGGGCCGTCCGTCGTCTTCCTCGCCCTCGACGGCGAGGAGGTCCCGGCCGGCATCCCGGACCGGAAGTTCCTGCGGTACGGAATTCGCGGCTCAAAGGTGGCGGCACCGATCTACCGGAACGCGAAGGCGATGATCCTCCTCGACTTCGTCGCGAACAAGGGCCTCGTCCTCCGCCGTGAGGCGAACTCGAACCGGGCCCTGTGGAAGCGGTTACGGCGTGCGGCCGCGCGGGTCGGCGTCGGCTCTGTCTTCCCCGACGAGACGGCGGGCCCTGTGCTCGACGATCACTACCCGTTCAGCCAAGCAGGCGTGCCGTCGATCGACCTGATCGACTTCGACTTCCCGTGCTGGCACAGGACGTGCGACAACCTCTCCGCAGTCTCGGTGCGGAGCCTCGACGCCGTCGGGGAGGCAGTTGTCGAGCTGCTGCGGTCGTTCTGAGCGAGGTACCGCGAGTCGACGAGTCGTGGTAGAAGCGGGCCCATGACCGAGCGGCTGTGGGCGCCGTGGCGCCTGGAGTACATCCAGCAGGCGAACGAGCAGAAGGGTTGCGTGTTCTGCCTCGCCGCCTCCGGTGAGGACGAGGAGATGCTCGTCGTGCACCGTGGCGAGCGTGCATTCGTGTTGCTGAACAAGTTCCCATACTCGTCGGGGCATCTGATGGTCGCGCCGGTCAGGCACGTCGCCGAGTTCGGCGACCTCGCCGACGACGAGGTGCTCGAGATCCACCGACTCGCCGAGCGCGGGATGGCGGTGCTCGCCGAGACCTACGCGGCGCAGGGTTACAACCTCGGCTGGAACCTAGGTCGAACCGCGGGCGCGGGCGTGCTCGACCACGTCCACCTGCATGTCGTACCGCGCTGGGCCGGCGACACCAACTTCATGCCGGTACTCGCGGACGTGAAGGTGCTCCCCGAACACCTTCAGGCGACGCGTTCGAAGCTCGCGGCTGCCTGGCCTAGGTGAGCAGCGCCTCCGCCGCCTCGCGGATGCGACCGATGTGGGCGTCGGGCCCGTCCAGCCCGCCTCGCATGGTCTGGATCGAGACGTGCGTGGCGCCGAGCGCTTTGCGCTCCTCGACCTCGGCCCGCCAGTCGTCCGGCGTGCCCGACGCGACGTTGGTTCGCCACTCGATTCCGATCTCGTCCGGATTGCGTCCGGCCTCCTGCACCCAGGCGCGGAACCGCTCAATCGTTGCCGGCCAGCCACCTTCGAGCGGCCGTTGCGGGAAGAAGCCGTCCGCGAGGCGCGCGGCGCGCCTGATCGCCGGCTCCGCCGAGCCGCCGATCCAGACCGGGATCGGCCGCTGCACAGGGAGCGGGTTGATCCCCGCCCGCGGGATGCGGTGCCACCGCCCCTCGAAGTCGACGACGGGCTCCGTCCAAAGCCGCCTCAGCACCTCGATCTGCTCCTCCGCTCGGCGACCGCGGTTGTGGAAGTCTTCGGCGAGCGCTTCGAACTCGACGAAATTCCACCCGAGCCCGACCCCGAGCCGGAATCGCCCACCGGTCAGGATGTCGATCTCCGCCGCCTGCTTCGCGGCGAGCGCCGTCTGCCGCTGCGGCAGCACGAGCACGCCGGCGACGAGCTCGAGCCCGGGGACGATGCCGGCCAGGTACCCGAAGAGCACGAAGATCTCGTGGAACTGGTGCTCGGCCCGATACGGCCCGGGCCAGTCCAGGCGCCCGGACACGTCTGCACCGAGCACGTGGTCGTAGGCGAGCAGGTGCGTGTACCCGAGCTCCTGCGCCGCCTGCGCGAACTCACGCACCGCGCCCGGGTCGGCCCCGATCTCCGTCTGCGGAAAGACGACGCCGACCTTCACGGGCGAATCCTGTCACGAAGGGCTTCCGGACACCCCGGCCGCGTCAGCGAGGCATGCTCACAAGCCGAGGCCGATTCCCGGTGTCTTCCGCTCCGCTGCGTCGTGCAGGCCGAGAAGCCCGACCGGCCGTTCGTCCTCGACGACGGGCAGATGGTGAACGCCGTATTCCGTCATCAGCGTGACGGCGAGGTCGATCGGCGTCGCCGCCGGGATCGCCACTGGTTCGGCCGTCATCCATTCGCGGACGCGCGCCTCATCCGGATCGGCGCGGCCTGCGAGAGCGCGCAGCAGGTCGCGTCCCGTGAGGATCCCGATCAGTCGTCCATCCTCGGCGACCAGTGCCGAGCGGGTGTCCCGATCGCGCATTCTCTCGGCGAGCTCGCCAAGTGTGCCGTCCGGGGCCACGATGATCGGGTCTCTCGACATCACGTCGCCCGCGGTTGGCCCCTCATCGCCGTCGGCTCTGCGTTCGAGATCGAGTTGTAGGGTGGCGAGACGCTCGACGCGTTCGCGCTCGAGCTCCACGTCGACGCGGACCGAGCCGGCAGGAGCCGGCGCCTCGGGCGTGCTCTCCGTGCCGGCGAAGGCACCGAGGAAGGGGGCGAGATAATGCCCTGCGATCTTCGCGGGCGGCCACCAGAGCGGCTCGGGGCTCGCCGTTGACGTGTCGCCTGCACTACCGGTCAGCTCGTGGCGCAGGTAGCGGGGCTGGCGGCCGGTCAGGAGCAGGCCCCGCAGCACCGGCCGGAACGGTTGCGGTGTCACGTCCGCGCCCGCCTGCGCGGCGATCAGCTCGGCTGCCGCGTCGGCCTGCTGAGCCGCAATCCCGCCCTGCTTGACGGGGAAAGTGGTGATGTCGCCGGCGGCAAAGACGTCGGTAACGCCGTTCACCTGACAGTGCTCGTCGACGGGCAGGAACCCCTCGACGGTCTGCGGTAGACCGTCGATGTTCGGTCCGTGCAGCCGAGGCAGCGCAACGACCCGATCGGCCGCGATCTTCCGATCCGGAACAAGCCGCAACTCGCCGTCGATCACCTCGAGGGCACAAGCACCCGTCTCGACCGCGATCGAGCGCTCCTCGAGCAGCGCGCGAACGGCTTCGCTCGCCGTCTGCCCGAAGAGCTGCAGCGGCTCGTCCTCGGGGGTCACGAGCGTGAGCTCGACGGTGTGCAGCTCACGGTCGGCGACGTAGGCGGCTGTCATCAGGGCCAGCTCGTAGATCGGCAGCGTCCAGACCGCCCCCCAGGGCACGACGAACGCGACACGGCCTACTGCGCCCGCGGCGATCTCGTCGAGCAGGTGGCGAAAGCGGTCGGAATCTGCCGGACCACGGAAAGTCAACGCACCGACGACGGCCGCCGTCGGGTGGGCCCCGCAGGCGACGAGCAGGGCGTCGTAGCCGATCGACCCAGCCGGCGATGTGTGTACGCGCCGACCTCCGACGTCGACGGCGGTGACGGCTCCCGGCGAAAAGGTCGCGCCCGCAGCGGCGGCGAGCTGGGCGAGATCGAAGTGCCTCGGCTGGCCGAGGTCGAAGGGCTCCGCAACTGCGAGCGGGCGATACCAGAACTGAGGCTCGGGCGCCAGCAGCTCGACAGTGACCCGATCCTCGGCGAGGGCCCGCAACGCCAGAGCGGCCTCCAGCGCCGCAACGCCCCCGCCCGCGATGACCACCCGTGTCGCCACGTCAACCTCCTGGAGCGCCCGACAGAACTACGGTCCCCTTGCCCCCTCTACCTGGCGTGTACCGAGAGGAGCAGCCGAGCACGCGGCCGAGGGCACATGCACCGGGCTGGGCCCGCGGGCGAACGCTGTCCCGAGCGCAACGAGAGCCACAGCCGCCGAGCCTGCAAGGGCGATCATCAGCTTCCCCATCGCCGTCCTCCTTTCGGGAAGGACGCAGTGTCCGTGCCCCCGTCTCGGAGGCCATCGGGGCGGCCGCTGAAAACGTCTACGTGCTTCCCCCGATCACGATCGGACGAGGACAGCGCCGGAGGACTTTCAGAGCGTCCTGGCGACGACCGAGCATCGTCCCATCGGCGTGCTCATGCGATGGCGGACCTCTGTTCGGGTCTTTTGATGTGTGTCCTGGATCTCGCGCAGGTCGTCGGCCGTCAGCTTCACGGCCTGACCATCACCTTGATCGCTTCGCGCTCGCTCATCGCCCGGTAGCCGTCGGGAACCTGGTCGAGGGGGAGGACGCGGTCGAAGACGCGGCCCGGTTCGATCCGACCCTCGAGGATGTCCGGCAGCAGCTCATCGATGTACGCGCGTACCGGCGCCGGCCCGCCGCTCACGGTGACGTTGGCGTAGAAAGCCGTCTGAGAGGCGGGGATTGCGTCGTCCTGGGGAACGCCGACGCGGCCCACGGCGCCCCCATGACGCGCCATGCCGATCGCGGTCGCCATCGACTGCTCCAAGCCGACGCACTCGAGGACGGAGTCGACGCCCAAGCCGTCGCTCAGCGCCTTCACGCGCTCGACCGCTTCCTCGCCGCGCTCGCTGACGACCTCAGTCGCGCCGAACTCCTTCGCCAGCGCGATCCGATCGGCGTGACGACCCACGATGATGATCTGCTCGGCACCCAGGCGCTTCGCTGCGATCACGCCGCAGAGGCCGACGGCGCCGTCGCCGACGACGGCCACCGAGGCCCCGGGCTCCACCCGGGCGGCGCGCGCTGCGTGGTGACCGGTGCCCATCACGTCGGAGAGTGTGAGCAGCGAGGGCATCAGTGCGTCGTTCGGGGCGACCGGCAGCACGAACAGCGTCCCATCCGCCTGCGGGACGCGTACAGCCTCCGCCTGGGCGCCCCCGACTCCGGGCGTGCCGAAGAACCCGCCGTGAAGGCACGAGGTCTGGAGCCCGTCGTGGCAGAAGACGCAGGTGCCGTCGGAGAAGGCGAACGGCATGACGACGACGTCGCCGGCCTTCAGCGTCCGGACCTCCGCGCCAATGGACTCGACAACTCCAATTGCTTCGTGGCCCATAACGCGGCCGGTTTCGCTGGGCTCCATCGTCTTGTACGGCCAGAGATCACTGCCGCAGATGCAGGCGTGGGTCACGGAGACGACCGCGTCTGTCGGCTCGACGATGCGGCAGTCGGGGATGTTCTCGACGCGGATGTCGCCGGCGGCGTACATGACGGTTGCGCGCATCGCTCAGCCCTCCAACGGCGGTGCTGCCGCGTATTCCGTGGACTCTTTGACGCAGCTACTTGACGTTGGCGGCTTGATCGGGTCTCGGCGGACGGGTAGTCGTCAGCTTGCGCAGCGCCTTTTGTTGCAGCCCACGGAGAAAACGGAGATTCTCCTCCTCGACTTCATCCGCAGTGGGATCCGGGTCAGGCGGGGTCTTGGCCATAACAGTTCAATCCCCCTCGTACCTGCCGCCGCAAACTTCGGCTCCCGATCAGTGTGTCGCGTTTGGAAGCTGTCTCGGTCGGTCAGACCTCCAGGCAGCGCGGAGCGGCCCCGGATCTCACCGGCGGGCGCGGCGACATTCCCGGCCGCTTCGCCTATTCAGGGCCGGGGAGCGTGTATCGGCGCCCGTCGAGCTCGAGGAGAGCAGGGCCGTCGTTCCGGCTCGAGACGTACCCCTCGATCGCATCCAGGACCGCAATCACCTGGCGGTCCGACCCTCGCAACGCGACGGCGACGCGATAGCCGTTCTCGTGGCTCCCGCTCAGCTCGGGCCTGAACGGTGACAGTGCGCCGTACAGAGCGCGAGCGCCCTCCAAGCTCCTTGCCTCGACGGTTAGCGACCTCATCTCTCCTCCCGGGTGAGTTGGTGTTTGGTAAACTTTGAGTCGTACTTAATATTTCACGATAATCTATACACGAAACATTCATCGTATGTCAACCGAGCATCCGACCAAACACTGGACGTTCCTCACGAATCACACCCAGGTACTGCTCTGCATCGCCGAAGACAGCGAGGCCCGTCTCAGGGATATCGCTCAGACGGTGGGCATCACCGAACGCGCCGCCCAGCGCATAGCCGCTGACCTGGTCGACGCAGGCGTCCTGGAGCGAAGGCGGATCGGGCGCCGTAACCACTACCTCATCAACCGAGACGCAGCGATGCGGCACGCCGCCCAGGCAGAACAGCACATCGGGCCGTTGCTGGATCTCCTCACCGAGCGACGGCCACATCCGTCGGACTCGGTCGCCGTCGGCTGGAGGGATTCGCGGTCCTCGGCTGCTCTCTGAAGCGGGGAGAGCAGCTTGCATGCCGCTCCCCCCGCTATGCCGAGAGCTAGTGGACGACGATTTTGCCCTGCATCCACGGATGCACGGCGCAGACGAAGTACAGCGTCGTCCCAGCAGGGGCGCTCACCTTCACGGTGAGGCTCTTGTGCGGCCCGGGCTGCTGGATCGCGATGCTGTCGCCGACGGCGTCGAGTCCAGGCTCACCCTTGTTCAGCGTCCAGTGGACGATCGGGTTGTGCTCATCCGGCGGCGCCTTCGGGTTCTTCAGATGGGGCGTCGCATACCGCTCGCACGGCTTGCAGTTCTGCACCTCCTGGGCCGTCCTGGGCAGGTCGCTCTGCTTCACGATCGTCAGGGTGTGCGGCTCCATCGCTTTCCTGTCGCCGAACTTGAACGTCAGCGACTCGCCGCTCTTCACGGTCACGGTGCCTGGTGCGAAGTACATGTTGTCCTGGATGTACTTGTTGACGGCGAACGTGATGCCTTTGTCCTTCGCCAGGACGACCACGCCGCCGCGATGCTGCTTCGCCGGCGATCCGTACGCGAACGCCGCCAACGAGGCGGCGCATGCGAGGACCACGCCGAGACTAATCAAATACCTACTACCCCTCAAAGTTTACCCCTCTCCCTAAATGGTGTTCTGCCAGCTAGAACTTTTTGTACACGACAGGGCGCTGGCTCGCAAGGGGCGCCTGCGCACAGGCCCGGTCACGCCCTTCGCCGGACGCACCGGCACCGCTGCTGTTCGTCGGCTTGGTCGCGCCTTGGTCAAACCTTAGTGAAAGGGTTGGAATATTCGGCCTAGAGGCGTAGACTCCCGAGCGGCGTACCGATAACCGCCTCCGTCTCAAGGGAGGGAGACCTGAGGAGGTCTGCGCCTAGGCAGAGCTTTTGGCAAAACACATAGCCCCACCCCGGGAGCGACCCGAGGTGGAGTGCGGACTCCCTACTCCCCGGCAACGCGTAGGTCGACCTACGCGGAAAGGAGCATGATGCGGAAGTCCTCAGGAGTGACAGTAGCAACGACTGTCCTGCCCGTCGCCGGTTTCGCGCTCGGCGTGACTGCGGCCCTCGGACATGTGATCGTCTCGAGGAGACGCCTTGCGGAACGGACGTGAGGCAGGCCGGGAGCGCGACGAAGTTCTCGAAGCCGCCCTGCCTGAAAAGATCCGGATACTCGTCGCCGACGCCAGCGGTGTTGCGCGCGCTGGCATTCGTCTCGCGCTTGGCGGCCACGCCTTTGTCGTCTGCGCCGAGGTCGATAACAGATCGGCGGCCGTCGAGGCTGCAGTCCGCGAGCAACCCGAAGTCTGCCTGATCGACGCTGACCTGCCCGGGGGAGGGATCGCGACGGTTTCGACGATCGCTACTCGGTTGCCCAACACGTCGGTCGTGTTGTTTGCCGATTCTCCGGATGAGAGACGCCTCTTCGAAGGCCTGCAGGCCGGCGCCTGCGGATATCTTCCGAAGAGCATCGACCTCGGTCGCCTTGCGGTCACCCTCCGGCGCGCCGCCGAGGGCGAAGCGGTCCTCCCGCGCAAGCTCGCCTCGAGGGTGGTCGAGGAGTTCTGCTGGCGCGAGCGGCGGAGACGCCT
>JBKPCT010000018.1:0-19343 GCA_046727515.1 Actinomycetota bacterium
GGGGCTTCCGGCCGACGTCCTCGACAACCCGCGAGAGGAGCGGACTCGGCGCTTCCTGCGTCGGTCGATCCAACTCCCCCACTCGCTCGAAGAACTGTCAATCATCGACGAGAAAGGAGTTGTCGGATGAAGAGGATTCTCGTATCGACCGCGGGGGTCGTCCTGGTGGCGTTCGTCGCCGCGACGCTGGGATCGGCCCAGACCACCGCCAATGCCGGTGGGGCGCGGGTCGAGGCCAAGGCGCCGGGACTGCCGAAGCTGCCCGCGGAGATCGCGAGCCGCAAGCGGCTAATCGTCGGCGTCAAGTGCGACACCCCGCCGTTCGGATACCTCGACGTGCGGGGCAAGAACGCGGGCATCGACGTCGAGATCGCGAAGTGGCTCGCCCGCTACGCCTTCGGACGCGAGCAGCGCCTGACGTTCGTGTGCGCCCCGACCGCAGTGCGCGAGCCGCTGTTGACGACGAATCGCGTCGACCTCATCATCTCGACCTTCACGTACACCGCCGACCGGGACACGCGGATCGACTTCTCGCGCGCCTACTACAAGGCGACCGGACGGCTGCTCGTGAAGAACACGTCACCCATCCAGACCCTGAACGACATCCGCGGCAAGAGGGTCGCCACGACGAGCGGCTCGATCTACGACCGCTGGATGAAGCGCTGCTTCCCGGACACGCAGGTCGTGGTCGTGGATAGCGTCACGAACGCCGTCCTCGCCTTCAACCAGGGCAGGGCGGACGCCGTGATGTTCGACGACACGTCGCTCGCGCTGATCGCCGCGACCGATCCCTCCTCCAAGCTGACGGAAGACCAGTTCCTCGAAGGCCCGTACGGCATCGGGATCAAGCAGGGCAACGTGCAGCTGAAGCGCTGGGTCGACGCCAGACTCAACCTGATGAAGCAGAAGGACCTCTTCGCGCCGATCATCCGCAACAACATCGCGCCGCGGTTCGTGCCGACATTCCTCAAGAACGTGCTTCGGCCGAACAACAACTTCACATATCGGCCGGCGAGCCTCCCGAGCATCGACACGGTATGCCCGTAGCGTGACGGATCTCGAGCGGCGGGCCCGCGGTGACGCGGCCGCCGCTCGCGGCTCGGACCAGTGCTCGCGACCTATCACCTGTGGGCGTTCGTCTCCGCGAACTGGCACGAGCTCCTCGACGCTCTGGGCAACACGCTGAAGGTCTCCGCGGTCGCGATCGCGGGCTCGTTCGCGATCGGCGTCGTCCTCGGCGCTGCACGTGCACAGCGCGTCCCCGTCGTCAGCCAGCTCGCCGCGGTCTACGTCGAGGTGATCCGGAACACGCCGATCCTCGTCCAGATCTTCATGCTGTTCTACGCGCTACCGCAGGTGGGCATCCGCCTCGACGCGTTCACCGTGGCGTGGCTCTCCGTGACGATCTGGGGCGGCGCCTTCAACACCGAAAACTTCCGCGCGGGGTTCGAGGCGGTGCCCCGGCAATACCGCGAATCGGGGTACGCGCTCGGCTTCGGCTCCCTCGGGACGTTTCTCAACGTCACGCTCCCGATCGGCGGGCGGATCGCCCTGCCGTCGTCGATCAACACCTACATTTCGGTCGTCAAGAACACCTCGCTGGTATATGTGATCGGCTACCCGGAGCTGACCACGACGGCGATCAACATCGCCAACCTGACGCTCGAGACGCTCGAGGCGCTGACGGTCATCGGAGTCGTCTACCTGACCCTCGTGTGGAGCCTCTCGGCGGCGATCCGCTTGCTCGAATCCAGGCTCGCGCTCCCGGAGGCCCGCTAGATGCCCGACTGGGCCTGGCCCGTCGCCCGCTACATCCTCGAGGAGGGCCTGCCGGCGACCCTGCTCGTGTCGGCCGTCGCGATCGTCGCCGGCACGCTGATCGGGGTCACGCTCGGGACGCTCCTGACGATCCGCTTCTGGCCGCTCAGGACGCTGATCCGGGCGTACGTCGAGGTGTTCCGCGGCCTCCCGATCCTCGTCACCGTGTTCATCGTCTACTTCGGGCTGCCGTCGATCTGGTCGACGCTCGAGTTCAGCGCGCTGACGTCCACTGCCGTTGCGCTGACCTTCTGGGGAAGCGCCCAGGTGGCGGAGGCCACGCGCGGGGCAGTCGTGTCGATCCCGCGCGAGCAGCACGAGGCCGCGGCCGCGCTTGGTTTCGGCTGGGTAGGCCGCCACACGTTCGTGATCCTGCCGCAGGCGTTCCGCCGGCTGCTGCCGCCGCTCGTCGGCTTACTCGTGAACATCATCCAGAACTCGACCCTGGCGGCGGTGATCGGCGGAATCGAGCTGCTCCAGGCTGCGAAGTCGCAGTCCGAGCGGTTGACGTTCTTCCCCCCGGCCGGGATCGGCGAGATCCACGCGTTCGAGATCTACGCTTTCGTGGCACTCCTCTTCTTCGTCGTCTCGTTCCCGCTCACGCGGCTGGCCGCGTACCTCGAACGGCGTCTCGTGTAGCGCCGCCACCACGGTGGCGTTGCGGCCCGTACTGCACGCGCGCAGATCGCTAAGGCGCAAACACGGCGCGACCGCTCAAAGGAGAGCGCGCAACTCGCTCGTGAGCGCTTCGACGTCGTTCGGACGTCCGTGAAACTGAGCGGGGGTGTTCTGGAACTGAAGGATCCGCCACCTGTCGCCTTCCTGCTTCGCGGCGAGTGTCTGGATCGCGTTTAGTTCCGCATTGATGTCGGACTGGTCCGCTGGCACAAGCCCTGCGACCGCGGCCAGTATCGCTATGTCGTCGGAGACGGCTCGTTCGGCTCGAACCTTCGCGACGTACCTGCCCGTTTCGTGATCAGCGAAAATCGCGCTCAACGTCTGCTCGATTTCCTCGCGGCCGTTCATCTCGCTGCCGTCGAACCCCACGACGTATCCATCGTCCGTGAACAGGGCTGCGTACGCGGCGGCGTCATGTCGGTTCCATGCATCAAGCAGCGCGTAATACAGATCAGAGACTTCGGCCACCGCCCGATCGAGCCCATCCTATCGGGCGTGCGTGGCCCCCAGACCTTCGGGTAGGTCCGGGAGCGGGTCGATCAGTGTGATCTCCGGGACTTCGGCGCAAACACGGACCGGCCGTGGAATGCTCTAGGCTCGCGGCGCGAAGCCGATGCCGAGAGGAGAAGGATGATGCTTGCGAACAGCAGCGTCGCCACGCGACTACCTGCCCAGGACCTCGAGCGTGCACGCGCCTACTACTCGGACAAGCTGGGCCTCGAGCCGAGCGAGGAGCGACCGGGCGGGCTGCTGTACCGCTGCGCGAACGGCGAGTTCGCGCTGTTCCAGTCGGAGGGCGCGCCCTCCGGATCGCACACCCAAATGGCCTGGGAAGTGGACGACATCGAGGCTGCGGTCGGGCTGCTGAGGGCCCGAGGCGTGGTCTTCGAGGAGTACGACTCGCCGGGGCTGACGACGCTCGACGGGATCGCCGAGGTGAGCGGCAACTATCCGAGCAAGGGTGGTGTGGGCGAGCGCGGGGCGTGGTTCGAGGACAGCGAGGGCAACCTGCTTGCGATCGGACAGCCGATCAGGGCCCGCCGATGAGTTGACTGGGAGTCCAGACGCCGGCCGCGGGCGCGTCGCAGCGGCGTCGCTTGCGCCGCGGCCCGGCGCCGCGTCGGGGAAGCAGGTCGCGTAACTCTCCGGTTTCTCTCGCCGTTGCACTATGGGATGTCTCAGCAGATCCCTGAGGGGCTGGTCCTGAAGCGGCACCGGGACCTCGTCGGCAGGCGACACCAGGTGTGGATCCGCCGGTCCCTCCTGGCCGTTGTCGGCCTCGTGCCGCTGCTCGCGCTTCTGAACGTGTTCGGCCAGCGGCCACACATCGAGACCGCGGTCGCGGCACCGGCCGAGCTCGAGCTCTACACGACGTCGCACCTCCGCGGCGGACTCCTCTTCGAGGCGCGGTTCACGGTCCGAGCAAAGCAGGAGGTGAAGAATGCGACCCTCGAGCTCGACCAGGGGTGGATGGAGGGCCTGACGATCAACACGATCGAGCCGTCGCCGGTGGGCGAGGGCTCCAACAACGGAAAGCTCGTTCTCCAGCTCGGGCACATCCCCGCCGGCCAGAAATACGTGCTGTACATGCAGTTCCAGGTCAACCCGACGAACGTCGGGCGGCGCGGCCAGGCCGTCTGGCTCTACGACGGCAAGCAGCTCCTGGCCACGATCCATCGCCAGGTGACGATCTTCCCGTAGCCCATGGACCTCGCGATTCGCGCCACCTTCCTCTTTTGCTTCGTCTACCTGCTGACGCGGATCATCGGTCGGCGTGAGCTCTCTTCGCTCGAGCCGTTCGACCTGATCCTGCTCATCGTCATCGGGGATGCCATCCAGCAGGGTCTGACCCAGGACGACTACTCCGTCACCGGGGCGCTGATCGTGGTCGGGACGTTCGCGATGCTGCAGGTGCTCGTCTCGTTGCTCAGCTACAAGTTCCCCGCGTTGCGGCCGGCGCTCGACGGCGAGCCGATCATCGTCGTCCAGGACGGCAAACCGATCGAGCGGAACATGCGGCGCGAGCGGCTGACGTTAGAGGAGGTTCTCGTCGAGGCGCGCCACCAGCAGTTGACCTCGATCGAGGAGATCGAGTGGGCGGTCCTCGAGACCAGCGGCTCGATCAGCATCATCCCGAAGAAGTCGTCCTCCTAGACTCTGCGGCCTGGCGCTCAACCTGTCAGAAGCCCGCGTCGATCGATTGCTCTCCCCGGGCGACGCGATCGAGGCCGTCGAGGACGCGTTCCGCCGCCTCGCCGCCGGCGAGATCGAGAACGTGCCGCGCTACCGGGTCAGCCTCGACGGCGGCGCGCTCGCAGTCATGTCCGCGGTCGACCGCGGCCGCGGGCTCGCGTGCGTGAAGACCTACGCTGCGAGGGAGGAGGGCGCGTCCTTCGTCGTCGTCCTCTTCGCAGGCGCCGAGACCAGGGCGGTGATCGAGGCCGACAGGCTGGGGCAGCTGCGCACGGGCGCCGCGTCGGCGGTCGCCGCGAGGTACCTCGCGCGGCCGGACGCCCGGACGCTCGGCGTGATCGGCTGCGGGCTGCAGGCGCGCAGCCAGGTCGCGTGTCTCCGCGAGGGCGTGCCGGGGATCGAAGAGGTGGTCGCCTTCTGCCGGAACGAGCAGCGGCTGGCAGAGTTCTGTCGGGAAGTGGGAGCCGAGCGGGGTGAGAACCATCGCGACCCGGCCGGCGCGGACATCGTCGTCACGATCACCACCTCACGCGATCCAGTGCTGCGCGGCGAGTGGCTGCGGCCCGGGGCGCTCGTGTGCGCCGCCGGCGCCAACCGGCCGCAGGCGCGTGAGCTCGACAACGCGGTGCTCGAGCGGGCCGCCTTCGTGTGCTGCGACTCGCTCGAGGACGCGAAGATCGAGTCCGGCGACCTGATCGAGCCCGTGGAGCAGGGCGTGCTCGACTGGCTCGAGGTGCACGAGCTGCAGGAGGTTGTCGCCGGCGAGGTCCCCGGCCGTCAGGCCGACGACGACATCGTCGTCTTCAAGTCGAACGGGCTCGCCGCCTGGGACCTCGCCGCCGCCGCCCGGGTAGTCGAGCTGGCCGAGAACGCAAGCTAGTCTCGGGGACCGGCTTCAGCCCGTCCCTGCGGCAGCTGCGCGGGCCTCGGCCATGTCGTCTCCGATCGCCTCGATCAGGTCGGGTCGGTCGAGGAGCCGCTCGACCTCCTGCGGAGAGCAGCGGTTGCGGACGTAGGGGTCGTCGAGGATGTCGGCCACCGTCCGGCCGCGGTCGTGCTCTCGGATCACGTACGCGACGATGCGGTCGCCTTCCGAGGAGCGCGCACCGAGGAACGAGAAGATCGCGCGGAAGAATCTGCCGATCGCTCCCACTCGGGCGATTGTATCCTTGTCCTGTTGCCCAGGAAGTCGCAGGCGGGCCGGTTCGCGGAGCGCGTGATCGACGGCTTCGACGACGGCGGTGCGCCCGAGCGGATCGTGATCTGGATCGAGCGCAAGGAGGGTGGGGTCTGGGCGGTCGGCCGCGCCGTCAACCCCCAGCACCGCCCGAGCGACGAGCCGCGCGCCCACGACTACGTCTTCGAGGGCTACGAGCTGCAGGACGCGCTCGAGTCGGCCAACGAGACGCTCGAAGACGACGTGAGCGTCGCGGAGGGCGACGGCTCGACGGTTCGCCAGGCGCCGTTCCGGCGCAGCGAGATCCTGGGGCCACTCGAGCGCTGGTTCTTCGGTCGCCGCTGACGCCGCAGGAACGTCAGCGGTGAACAGGTAGCCTGCGGCCGCATGCTGATCCGCCTCGGCCACAGTCCGGATGCGGACGACGCCTTCATGTTCTGGGCGCTCGCCGAGGAGCGCATCGAGACGCGTGGCTTCGAGTTCGAGCACGTACTGCGCGACATCCAGACGCTGAACGAGTGGGCGCTCGAGGGGCGCCTGGAGGTGACGGCGATCTCGCTCCATGCGTACCCGTTCGTCCAGGACCGCTACGTGCTCCTGCCCCACGGCGCCAGCATGGGCGCCGGCTACGGCCCAGTCGTGGTCGCGCGTCGCGGGATGACGAAGGAGGAGCTGCGTGACGTCGAGATCTCGGTGCCGGGCAAGTTGACCACGGCCTTCCTCGTCCTGCGGCTCTACCTCGGCGACTTCCGGTATCGCGTGCTGCCCTTCGACGAGATCCTCGAGGCGGTGCGTGACGGCGAGGCCGCGGCGGGTCTGCTGATCCACGAGGGCCAGTTGACCTACCGGGACGAAGGTCTCGAGAAGGTGGTCGATCTCGGTGAGTGGTGGCTGCTCGAGACCGGGCTGCCGCTGCCGCTGGGGGCGAACGTCGCCCGCCGCGACCTCGGCGAGGAGCGGCTGCACGACCTCTCCGAGGTACTCGCCGAGTCGATCGCCGCAGGGCTGGCGAACCGGGAGGAGGCGATACGCTACGCGCTGCAGTTCGGGCGCGGGCTCGACTCCTCGCTCGGCGACCGCTTCGTCGGCATGTACGTGAACGAGCTGACCCAGGACTACGGCGAGGAGGGTCGCGCGGCCGTCCGCGAGCTGCTCCAGCGCGGCGAGGCGATCGGCGCCTTCGAGTCGCCGGTCCACGTGGACTTCGTGGGCTAGCGTGCCCGCTATGCCCAGGGCGGTGATCGTCTCCGCCGTTCGAACCCCGGTCGGCCGGTACGGCGGCGGCCTTGCGGAGGTGCGGCCCGACGACCTCGCCGCGACTGCGATCGCGGCCGCGGTCGAGCGCGCCGGTGTGCCCGCAGGCGAGATCGAGGACGTCTGGCTCGGCTGTGCGAACCAGGCCGGCGAGGACAATCGCAACGTCGCGCGGATGGCAGCGCTGCTAGCCGGGCTGCCGCAGGAGGTGGCGGGCGTGACGGTGAGCCGCCTGTGCGCCTCGGGCCTCTCGGCGATCGTCGGCGCGTGCCACGCGGTCGTCGCCGGGGACGGTGATCTCTTCGTCGCAGGCGGGGTCGAGTCCATGACCCGAGCACCGCTCGTGATGGCGAAGCCGGAGCGCGGGTTCCCGCGCGGGAACCAGACCGTGTGGGACACGACGCTCGGCTGGCGCTTCCCGAACCCGAAGCTGGAGGCGATGTTCCCGCTCGAGTCGATGGGCGAGACCGGTGAGAACGTCGCCGAGCGGGAGGGCGTGTCGCGCGAGGACCAGGATGCGTTCGCGCTGGAGTCGCAGCGCCGCTGGGCGGCGGCCGACGCGGAGGGCCGCTTCGCAGACGAGCTCGTTCCGGTCGGCGACCTGGTGCGAGACGAGCACCCGCGACCGGACACCGATGCGGAGAAGCTCGCGGCGCTGAAGCCGGCGTTCAGGGAAGGGGGGACGGTCACGGCCGGCAACTCGAGCGGGATCAACGACGGCGCCGCCGCGCTCGTGATCGCGAGCGAGGCGCGGGCGTCGGAGCTCGGCGTCGAGCCCCTGGGCGCGTTCGTCGGCTCGGCCGTCGCGGGCGTCGATCCGCGGGTGATGGGGATCGGCCCGATTCGCGCGGTGCGCAAGCTGCTCGACCGGGCCGGGATCGACGCGGCGGAGCTCGACCTGGTCGAGCTGAACGAGGCGTTCGCCTCGCAGAGCCTCGTCGTCATCCGCGACCTGGGGCTCGTTCCCGCAAAGGTGAACGTGAACGGCGGCGCGATTGCGATCGGTCACCCCCTCGGGATGAGCGGTGCGCGGCTCGTCGTCACCCTCCTGCACGAGCTGCGCCGGCGGGGCGGGCGGTTCGGGATGGCGACGATGTGCGTCGGCGTCGGCCAGGGCCAGGCAGCGCTGTTCGAGCGCGCATGAGAGACGAAGCCGAGCACTACATTCTCCTCGGGCTCCGCCTCGGGAGGCACGTGGACGGACTCGTCGATGCGTACTACGGGCCTGCCGAGCTGAAGGAGCGGGTCGCGGCCGAGCCGCTCGCCGAGCCGGAGGCGCTCGTCGCCGACGCGGACGCGCTCCTCGGCGGGCTCGAGGACGGCTGGCTGCGCGACCAGGCGCGCGGCCTCCGGACGTACGCCGGCGTGCTCGCAGGCGAGAAGCTCTCGTACTCCGACGAGGTCGAGAGGTGCTACGGCGTCCGCCCGCAACGGGTCGGGACCGAGCTGTACGAGGCCGTCCACGAGAGGCTCGAGGAGCTGCTGCCCGGCTCCGGCGAGTTGGCCAAGCGCTACGAGGGATGGCGCAAGGCGAAGCTCGTTCCGGCGGAGAAGGTGGTGCCGGCGCTACGCGACCTCGTCGCCGTGCTGCACGTTCGCGTCGGCGAACTGGTCGATCTGCCCGAAGGTGAGGGACTCGTCGTCGAAGAAGTGCGCGACGAGCCGTGGTGGGCGTTCAACTACTACCTCGGCGGTCTGCGCAGCCGAGTCGTCGTCAACCTCGACGTTCCGGACACCTGCGACGACCTCGTCGAGCTCTCGGCGCACGAGGTCTATCCGGGCCACCACACGGAGCACTCGCTGAAGGAGCAACTGTTCGTCCGCGAACGCGGCGAGGTCGAGGAGTCGATCCAGCTCGTGCCCACGCCCGCCGCCTTGTTACAGGAAGGTGTTGCGGAGACCGGGCCGTCGATCGTTCTCGACGACGCCATCCTGGCTCGGATCGCCGAGCTGCTCCGCGGGCACGGCCTCGAGTACGCCTTCGAGGCCGAACGCGACACGCGTGAGGCGCGGAGGCCGCTCCGAAGGCTCGGCCTGGACGCTGCGCTCATGATCCACGAAGACGGCGCGTCCACCGACGAGGCGCGGGCGCACCTCGAGCGCTGGGGCCTCGTCACGCGTGAGCAGGCGTTGCAAAGCGTCCGGTTCGTCACCGACCCGACCTGGCGTGCGTACGTGATCAACTATTCCGCCGGCGGGGAGCTCTGCCGCGCCTGGGTCGACGGGAATCCCGCCCGCTTCGCGCGGCTCCTGACCGAGCACCTGCGTGTTTCGGATCTGCTTTCGCCGGTATCGTCCGGCTCGTGAGCGCGACGGCGGAGCGCGAGGCGGGCCTGTTCATCGGCGGCGAGCGGGCCGAGGGCTCCGAGACTCGCGAGCTCGTCGAGCCGGCGACCGGCGAGCCGCTCGCGCGGGTTCAGGTTGCCGGCGAAGCCGAGGTCGACCGCGCGGTCGAGGCGGCACGCGGGGCGCTCCGCGGCGACTGGGGGAAGACCGCGCCGACGGAGCGGTCCAGGCTCCTGCACGCGCTCGCCGACGCGATCGCCGCGAACCGCCGGGAGCTCGCGGAGCTCGAGGCGCGCAACGTCGGCAAGGCGATCTCCTCGGTCAAGGCCGAGCTCTTCCAGGCGGTCGAGAACTTCCGCTTCTACGGCTCGGCGATTGCCTCGATCGGCGGGCGCTCCAACCCGATCGGCGGATCACTGCTCTTCTACTCCCTGAAAGAGCCCGTCGGCGCCGTCGGCTCGATCGTGCCGTGGAACTACCCGTTGATGATGGCGACCTGGAAGCTCGCGCCGGCGCTCGCCGCGGGCTGCTCCGTCGTCTTGAAACCGGACTCGAAGACGCCGCTGAGCGCTCTGCGGCTGGCTGAGCTCGCGACCGAAGTCGGCTTCCCGGCCGGATCGATCAACGTCGTGCCGGGACCCGGTCCGACGACCGGGGCCTACCTCGTGCGCCACCCGGGTATCGACAAGATCGCTTTCACGGGGTCGACGGCAACCGGCTCCGAGATCATGCGGCTCGCCTCCGACCCGGTGAAGCGGCTCATCCTCGAGCTCGGCGGCAAGAGCCCGAACCTGGTGTTCGCCGACGCCGACCTCGAGAGCGCGATCCCGAGCTCGGTCTGGTCGATCTACTACTCGGCGGGCCAGAGCTGCGAGGCGCGCTCGCGGGTGCTCGTCGAGCGCTCACTCTACGACGACTTCGTCTCGGAGTTCGTGGACAAGGCGCAGTCGTTGAAGGTCGGTTACCCGCTCGACCCGGAGACACAGGTCGGCTCGCTGATCTCGACCGAGCATCGCGAGAAGGTGCACGGCTTCGTCGAGCGGGGCCGCGACGAGGGCGCCGAGGTCGTCCTCGGCGGGCAGCCTGTCGGCGGTGCAGGAGCGTTCTACCCGCCGACCGTGATCGCCCAGGTCGACAACTCGATGACGGTCGCGCAGGAGGAGATCTTCGGCCCGGTCGTCACCGTGATCCCGTTCGAGGACGAGACGGAGGCGATCAAGATCGCGAACGACGTCCGCTACGGGCTGATGGCGACGGTCTGGACGGGCGACCCGGCGCGCGGTCACCGGATCGCGGCGCGGATCAAGTCCGGCACGGTCGGGATCAACATGCCGTACACGGCCTTCCCCGGTATCCCGTTCGGCGGGTACAAGCAGTCCGGCTTCGGGCGGGAGCTCGGGCTCGAGACCCTCGATCTCTACCTGGAGACGAAGAGCGTGATCGTCAACACGAGCCCGAAGCCGATCAATCCCTTCGGCGTCTAGTCGAACCAAGCCGCGAAGCGGGTCCCGGCGGTCCCCTCCCGTGCCATCGCTGGGCCGGCCTCGACGGAGACGGCACTGCCAGGCGGTGCTTCGCTGCGCACGTGCTCTGCCAGCTCCTTCGCCTCGTCCTCGTTGTTCGCCCCGACGACGAGGTACTTCCAGCGACGGACCGGAGTCATTCCTTCGGCAGTGAGCTTGTCCGCGAGGGTCGTGGCATCGTCGTGCGAGTCGAGCTCGACCCGAATCTCCCACTCCGCGAGACCCGTCCGCTGGGATTGCTCCGTTTCTTGCTCTCGGAGACGCTCGTGCTCGCGCCGTCGCTCTGATTCGGTCTGCGGCAGCGGAATCCGGGCGTCTTCCCAACGCTCCTCGGCAGGGTGCCACCGGTCCACGGTTACTTCCGCCTCGAATCCGTGAGCTGCGCATACGTCGCGGACGACCCGCTCAGCCTGGCGGGCAGCGCCTTCGCTGTCGGCATAGACGAAGACATGTGTGGGGCCGGTGGTCACGGCGACCCGTCCGCCGAGCCGCTCGACGACGTCCTCCTCGAGTTCGTGGCGCCGGAGACGTTGGAGCAGACGGTCCACGAAATCGGGGTCGTGCAGCGTGGCGGTCACGCGCCAGTCGTCGGCCATGGACCGAGAGACTATCCCGGCCGGCCGGCTCGACACTAGCGATCACGACTCGTCGAGGCGGATCGCCTGCGCTCCCTGCCAGAGCACGACCTTACCAATCGCGGGGAGGTGCTCGAGCCCCTCGACAACGCTCGCGAACACGTTGCCGGCGAGCTGGCCTGCTTTGCTCGCGAAGCAGGTTTCGCCGTACGGGAAGAGGATCTCGACCTCGCTCACTCCGCCGGGATAGAGGAGCAGCTGCCCCGGGGCCGGGTAGCTCGTGGGGTCCTCCAGGCCGAGGTCGCCGACGTGGTGGTCGCCCATCGGGATCCACGCCGCCTGGCCGCTCCAGCGGGCCTGGATCAGCTTGCTCTCGTACGGGAGCATCGTGCGTACGAGGGCGACGGTACGCGGCGAGCGGTCCTCTTCCCAGCGCGCGGCAAGCTCGTACCCGGCGACGGCGATCCGGAGCATCACCTGATCCTCGCACCTTGGGCGATCCAGCGGCCGAGCAGGTCGCGCTCGTCCTGCGTCATCTTCGTCGCGTTGCCGAGCGGCATCAGCGTGGAGGTGACCGCGACGCTCTGGATCTGCGGGGCGAGCGACTGGATCTGATGCGGCGTGTCGAGGACGACGCCCGCGGGCGGGGTGGTGAACCCGGGCTGCGTCGGATGCTGGGAGTGGCACGGCGCGCAGCGCCGCTGGACGATCTGTCGGGCGGTCGCGAACGGGACCGCGGCCGAGCCCGGCGCAGGCGAGGCCGTGTGCGGACGCAGCCAGACCGCGATCGCTGCGATCGCCGCGGCGCAGCCGACCGGGATCCACCACAGGGTCTCCCCGGCATGCCGCCGGTTGAAGTAGTGGCGGATCGCCGCGCCGACGGCCATCAGCGCGACGAGCGCCGCCCAGGCGTCGTCGTGTCCGTAGACGAACGGGAAGTGGCCGGCGAGCATTGTGAAGAGGACAGGCAGCGTCAGGTAGTTGTTGTGCACCGAGCGCTGCTTGCCGAGTATCCCCGCCCTCGGGTCCGGCGTGCGGCCCAGCTGCTTGGCGCGGACGAGCTCCCAGTGACCGGGGATGATCACGAGCAGGACATTCGCGGCCATGATCGTTCCGAGCATGGCGCCGATCTGGAGATAGGCCGCGCGGGGCTGATAGAGCTGCGACACTCCGTATGAGGCTGCGGTCACGGCGGCCGTGATCATGATCGTGAGCAGCAGGGGCCGCGCGCCGAACGCGCGGCAGGCGAGGTCGTAGACGAACCAGGCGACGGCGAGCAGCGCGATCGAGATCACGATCGCCTGCCACGGGTCGAGGTCGGCGACCTCGGGGTCGATCAGCCGCAGGCGGGCGTCGGTGTAGTAGACGATGCAGAGGAGCGCGAATCCGGACAGCCAGGTCCAGTACGCCTCCCACTTGTACCAATGCAGCGGCTTCGGCAGGTACGGCGGGGAGACGAGGAACTTGTGGATCCGGTAGAAGCCGCCGCCGTGGATCTCCCACGACTCGCCGCCGACACCCTCCTCCCGATCGAGCTCGCGCTCGGGCTCGAGCAGGTGGTTGTCGAGGGCGACGAAGTAGAACGAGGTGCCGATCCACACGATCGCCGCCGCGACGTGGAACCAGCGGAAGACGAGGTCGAGCCAGTCGGTCGTGTAATCCGCTAGGAGCTGCGCCATCGATCCTCTGCGATCGCGACGAGCTCCTCGACTGCCGTATCCAGCTCCTCCTCGCGGGTGCGCCGGATTCGCTTGCGGAGGACGTCGAGGATCTGGGCCTTCGGACGGCGGTTGACGAAGACGACGAAGCGGAAGCCGAACCGCTCCTCGTACTCACGGTTCAGGCGTGCGAGCTCCGCGAGCACCCCGGGGTCCGCGTCGGCGCCCTGCTCGGCGGCGGACCGAGCGGAGAGGTCGACCCGCCGGCCGATCGCCGGGTGGGCGTTCAGCGCTTCGAGCTTCTCGTCCTCGCTGAGGCGGTGGGCGATGCGGCGGGCCTCGCCCAGCGGGTTCTCGACCTCGGCGAGGCGGCGGACGAGGGCGGTGTCTCCCTCGAACAGATCGGAGAGCTCCTCGCGACTCAGCTGCCGCGGTAGATCGTGCACGCGTACGGCGAGAGGAGGAGGGGGACGTGGTAGTCGCGGCCGGCCTCGATCTCGACGTCGACCTCGACGCGGCCGAAGAACGGCGAGTCGGGATAGAAGACGAGGCGGTACGTGCCCGGGGCGGCGTCGGCGAGCTTGCGGATCCGGCCGTCGTCGTCGGTCTCGCGCTCGGCGACGAGCTCCTCGCCGCGGAAAACCTGAACGCGCACGCCGCGGGCGGGTTCACCGCGGCCGGTGTCGAGGACGTGAGTGGAGATCACGCGGGCATCTTCTCAGTGCCAGGCACTGTTAAGAAGGCCTTCGCGTTTCCGCCGATTCCAGCGCCTTTACGGTGCCAGGCACTGTTAAGTGAGCCGCGCGGCCTGCTTGCGGTGCTCGCGCGCGATCTCGTCCTCGTCAGCGCGGACGAGGTGGCCGTCGCGGACGATCTCCTCGCCGGCCACGTAGAGCCGGTCGGCGCGATGGGGCGCGGAGAGGACGAGGCCGGCGACCGGGTCGACCTCTGCCCCGCCGAGCTCGAGGCCGTCGGTTCGCCACACCGCTATGTCCGCGCGCTTTCCCGGCGCGAGCTGCCCGACGTCGTCGCGGCCGAGCACCGCAGCGCCACCGCGCGTCGCGAGCCGCAACGCGTCCCGGACCGTCATCGCGCGCGGCCCGCCGCGTCCGCGGGCGACGAGCATCGCCTGCTTGACCTCGAAGAAGAGATCGCTGCGCTCGTTCGAGGCCGAGCCGTCGACGCCGAGTCCCACCGGCACGCCGGCGTCGAGCATGGCACGCACCGGCGCGACGCCGGCGCCGAGCCGTAGGTTCGAGGTCGGGCAGTGCGCGACCCCGACCCCGGTCGCACCGAACGTGGTGACGTCCTCCGCCGACAGATGGACGCAGTGCGCGCACCAGACGTCGCCGGCGACCCAGCCGACCTGTTCGAGGTACTGAACCGGGGTGCAGCTGTAAAGCTGCCGGCAGTAATCAGCCTCTTCGCCGGTCTCCGCGAGATGCGTGTGCAGGCGCAGCCCGTGCCGCCGCGCGAGCGCGGCGGACTCGGCCATCAGCGCCCTCGTGACCGAGAAGGGCGAGCACGGCGCCACCGCGAGCCGCACCATCCCGTCATCGTCCTGAAGCCCCGCGAGCCGCTCCGTGTCTGCGAGGACCTCGTCCATCGGCTCGATCAGCGAGTCCGGCGGCAGCCCGCCGTCCGACTCGCCGAGGTCCATGGATCCCCGCGAGGCGACGATGCGCACTCCGAGCTCCCGCGCGGCCTGTACCTCCGCCTCGACCAGTCCGGAGCGGCCGCGCGGAAAGACGTAGTGGTGGTCGAAGACCGTGGTGCACCCTGAAATGGCGAGCTCGGCCAGCCCGGTGCGTGCGGCCGCGTACTCCGACTCGGCGTCGATCCGGGCCCAGACCGGGTACAGCTCGCGCAGCCACTCGAAGAGCGTCGCCTCCTGCGCCCGCGCCCGCGTCAACGTCTGGTAGAGGTGGTGGTGGGCGTTGACGAGGCCGGGCGTGACGACGGCGCCGCCGAGGTCGACAACCGACGCAGCCGTCGGAGGTGCCCCTCCGCCGACCGCCTCCACGAGCCCGTCCCGAACGAGCACCCAGCCGCTCTCATGCTCGGCCCCGGAATCGTCCATCGGGCAGACCCAGCCGTTTTGCAGCAGCATCGTCACGGGGGATCGACCATACCGCGGTCCGCCCTTCCGGTCCCTGCCGCAGGCGATCTATAGTCGGCGCTCGGGCGTACCCACGGCATTCGGGAGGTTCCATGAAGAGACAGAGGTTCGTGCTGGGCGCGCTGATCACGTGCCTGGTCGCAGCAGCTGCGTCGCTGGCGGGCCTCGCGGCGGCGAAGCCGGCGAAGAAGGAGGCGGCGTTCAAGGTGGCCTGGATCTACCCAGGTCCCCACAACGACGGGGGTTGGTCGCAGGCCCACGACGCGGGGCGTCTGTATGTGCAGAAGATGCTCGGGAACAAGGTGCAGACGACCTACAAGGAGAACGTGTTCAGCCTCGCGTCCGTGCCACAGATCGTTGCCGGGCTCGTGCGCGACGGATACCAGATGATCTTCGGGGCGTCCTTCGGCCAGTTCGAGCTCGGGGTCAACGGCCAGCTCTACGCGAAGTACCCGAAGGTATTGTTCGAGCAGGCAACGGGCCTGCAGGTCAAGCCGAACCAGGCGGAGTACTTCGGCGCGGGCGAGGACACGATCTACCTGTCCGGCATGGCGGCGGGTGCCGCGAGCAAGAAGGGTGTCATCGGCTACGTGGCGGCCTTTGGGATCCCCGAGGTCGTCCGCCACATCAACGCCTTCACGCTCGGCGCCCAGGCAACGCACCCGGGCGCGAAGGTGAGGCTCGTCTGGACGAGCAACTGGTTCTCGCCGCCCAAGGAGACCGCGGCGGCCAAGGCGCTCTACTCGGCGGGTGCCGACGTGCTCGGGCAGAACGTCGACAGTCCTGCGACCGGCGTCTTCTCGGAGAAGAACGGCATTCCCTGGGTCGGCTACGACTCCGACGCGAAGAAGTTCGCGCCGAAGCAGTGGCTGACGGCGGCGGTCTACAACTGGGGCCCGTACTACCTCGAGCGCGTCAAGGAGGCGATGGCCGGGACGTGGAAGCCGGGCTTCTACTACGGCTCGATCAAGGATGGCTTCACCGGCCTCGCGCCCTACGGGCCGAGCGTCTCGGCGAAGACCAAGGCGGCGATTGCCGCGAAGAGGCGGCTGATCGTGTCCGGCAAGTGGAACGAGTTCTGCGGGCCGGTCTACGACCAGGCCGGCAAGGTGAGGATCCCGAAGGGCAAGTGCCTCGACCCGAACACCAAGGCAGGCATCGCCGCGCTGTATTCCATGCAGTGGCTCGTGCGAGGCGTGATCGGATCCGTCTCCCACGTCCGGCCACCCGGCTAGGCGAGTGGGGCAGCAGGCCCCGAGCTCAGTTCCCGAGCAGAGAGGCGCCGGCGACTCCGGCGCCTCTCCTGCTGTCTCGATGCGCGGGATCACGAAGCGCTTCCCGGGCGTGCTCGCGAACGACGCGGTCGACTTCGAGGCCGCACCGGGCGAGGTGCACGCGCTCCTCGGGGAGAACGGTGCCGGGAAGAGCACGCTCTCGAACGTCCTCATCGGTCTCTACCGGCCAGACGAGGGCGAGATCTGGCTCTACGGCCGGCCCGTGCACTTCGATTCCCCGAGCGACGCGATCGATGCCGGCATCGGAATGGTCCATCAGCATTTCCGGCTCGTGTCGCCGTTCACGGTCGCCGAGAACATCGTCCTCGGCGAGCACCGGGAGCAGGCCCGCCGCTTCATCCTCCATCCGCGGCTGATCGAGCGTCAGGTTGCCGGCCTCGAGCGCCGCTACGGTCTCGCCGTCGACCCGGGCGCCCGGGTCTGGCAGCTGTCGGTCGGCGAGCAGCAGCGGGTCGAGATCCTCAAGGTCCTCTACCGTAATTCGCGGATCCTGATCCTCGACGAGCCGACCGCGGTGCTGACCCCACAGGAGTCGGACGCGCTCTTCGACACTCTGCGCACGATGGCGGAGGAAGGACGAACCGTGATCTTCATCTCGCACAAGCTGCATGAGGTGAAGGCGGTCGCAGACCGCGTCAGCGTGCTCCGCGGCGGGCGGAAGGTCGCGACCGTGGCCGCGGCCGACACGAGCTCGCGGGAGCTCGCCGCGCTGATGGTCGGACGGCAGGTCGACCTCGTCCAGCGACGGTCGCGCACCTCACCGCCGCGTAGCGAGCCCGCCCTCGAGGTCGAGGACCTCGTCGTCCAGGGCGACCGCGGCGAGGAGGCGGTCCGCGGGATGTCGTTCACCGTTCGCAGCGGCGAGGTCCTCGGCGTCGCGGGAGTGGCCGGGAACGGGCAGCGCGAGCTCGCCGAAGCGATCACGGGGATGCGACCGGAGGTCGGCGGTGCGGTACGGGTAGAAGGGCTGCGGCTGCGCACTGGCGATCCGCGCGCGGCGATCGCGGCGGGCATCGCGTACGTTCCCGAGGACCGCCTCGGCACAGCCGTGGCGCCCAGCCTCAGCATCGCCGAGAACACCGTTCTGAAGACGTACCGCCGTCCGCCCGTCTCGCGGGGTCCGCTTCTGGCGTGGCGTGTGATCCGCGGCTTCGCCGCCGATCTCGTCGAGCGCTACCGCGTGCAGACGCCGGGCACGGGTGCGCGCGTCCGCGAGCTCTCGGGCGGCAACCTACAGAAGCTCGTGCTCGGCCGCGAGTTCTCGGGCCGGCCGCGCGTGCTGGTCGCGGCGTCGCCGACCCGCGGGCTCGACGTGGGCGCGATCGAGACGGTGCACGCCTACCTGCGCGAGGCGGCCGGCGAAGGGGTCGGCATCCTCCTGCTCAGCGAGGACCTCGACGAGATCCGAGCGCTCGGCGACCGGATCGTGGTCGTCTACGAGGGTCGCGTCACCGGCGAGTTCGACCCAGAGCGGGCGACGGTCGAGGAGCTCGGCCTAGCGATGGCGGGAGGCGAGCGCGAGTGATCACGATCGAGCGCCGCCTCCGGCAGCCGCGCTGGCTTTCGGTCGCGGTCCCGATCTGCTCGGTCGCCATCGCCTTCGCGCTGATCGCCTTGGTGCTCGTCGTCACCGGGCACGATCCCGTCCGGACCTATCGGCGGACCTTCACCGCCGCCTTCGACGGCAGCGCCGCGTGGACGGACACGCTCGCGCTGGCGACGCCGCTGATCTTTACGGGCCTCGCCGCCGCGGTCGCGTTCCGGATGCAGCTCTTCAACATCGGCGCCGAGGGGCAGCTCTATCTCGGCGCGCTGTGCGCCTCCGGGGCCGCGATCTGGCTCGGGCCGCACCACGCGCTCGTCTTCACGATCCTCGCGATGTGCGTCTCCGGAGCGGCCGGCGGCGCGCTCTGGGCGCTGATCTCGGGTGTGCTCAAGGCCTTTGCCCGGACGAGCGAGATCCTCACCTCGCTGATGCTCAACTACGTCGCCGGGCTGCTGCTCACGTACCTGATCGTCGACAGCGCCTCGCCCTGGCGCGACGTCTCGACGGTCCAGACCCGCTCGTTCCCGCAGTCCATCGCGCTAAAGCCGAGCCAGTTCTGGCCGACGCTCACACCGGGGAACATCGTTCTTCCGTTCGGCTTCCTGCTCGCGTTCGGGGTCGCCGTCGGCCTGTACGTCCTGTTCCGGCTGACGCGGTTCGGCTTCGAGATGAATGTGATCGGCGACTCGGCCCGGGCCGCCCGCTACGCGGGCATGCGCACGCGGCGGAAGATCCTGGCGGTGATGGGGTTGTCAGGCGGGATCGCCGGCCTCGGAGGCGCAAGCCAGGTCGGCGACTTCTCGCATGTGCTGGACGCGAGCCCGCAGGGGCTCCAGGCCGCGAACTACGGCTACACCGGGATCGTCGTCGCGGCCCTCGGCCGCTACAACCCCTTCGCGGTCGTCCTCGTCGGCGTCCTGATCGGCGGACTTCAGAACGCGGGCTTCTTCCTCCAGGGCGCAGACTTCCCGGCCGGCCTCGTCGGCGTGATGCAGGGGATCATCCTCTTCTGCACGCTCGGCGGCGAACTCCTGATCCGCTACCGC
This sequence comes from Actinomycetota bacterium, assembly GCA_046727515.1. Lineage (GTDB taxonomy): Bacteria > Actinomycetota > Thermoleophilia > Gaiellales > Gaiellaceae > DATBLE01. The sequence continues at coordinate 19,169 of JBKPCT010000018.1, forward strand.
GTACGGTTCCGGCGCCGCGGCGCGACCGCGGGAAAGACCGCCCCGGCGACGGAGCCGGCGCCGTAGATGGGCGTCAACGACAGCCTCGTCGTCCAGGTGCTCGCCCAGGCGGTCGTCTACGGGACGCCGATCCTGTTTGCGGCCCTCGGCGAGCTGCTCGCGGAGCGGTCGGGGG
>JBKPCT010000019.1:0-5153 GCA_046727515.1 Actinomycetota bacterium
CTCGGGCTGGACGCGCCAGCGCTCCGCCGCCTCGAGCAGCGGCTCCAGCGGCGCGCCGGAGTCCACGTAGACCGCAGTTCCGCCTTCCTCGTCCGCGAGCAGGTACGCGTTCGAGAGCCAGCCCGGATCCATGCTCCGCTCTACAAGCACCAAGGCACCGTTTGCGGTGGCGTCCTCAGGACATGCGGGCTTTGCCCGCGTGTCCGTCGGAACTGACCGGTCGACACAATGGAGGAAAATCGCATACGCAACTGGCCGTTAGGCTACTGGGACACCCAACAGGAGGACGAAGTGGCAGGTCTATGGGATCGCACGATGACGCTTTTCAAGACGAAGTGGAACAATCTGTTGAACCGGGCCGAGGACCCGGGGGAAACGCTCGACTACTCGTACGAGAAACAGCTCGAGCTGCTCCAGAACGTCAAGCGCGGCGTCGCGGACGTCGTCACGGCGAAGAAGCGTCTCGAGCTCCAGGCCGGCAAGCTGGAGACCAGCGTGCCGAAGCTCGAGTCGCAGGCCCGCGAGGCGCTCGGCGCCAACCGCGAGGACCTCGCACGGATGGCCCTCGAGCGGAAGACCGCGGCTCAGGCGCAGCTGCAGGATCTCGACCGCCAGGTCGACGAGCTGAACCAACAGCAGCAGAAGCTCGAGGCGAACGAGAAGGCGCTCTCCGCGAAGATCGAGTCGTTCCGCAGCCAGAAGGAAGTCATGAAGGCCCAGTACTCGGCCGCAGAGGCGTCGGTCCGGATCGGCGAGGCGTCAACCGGGATCGGGGATCAGATGGCCGACACGGGCGCCGCGATCCAGCGGGCGCAGGACAAGACCGAGGAGATGCAGGCGCGCGCATCGGCGATGGACGAGCTGATTGCGTCGGGCACCCTCGAGGACTACACGGCCGGCGGCGAGACCCAGCTCGACCGCGAGCTCGCACAGCTGACCTCGCAGTCGAAGGTCGACGACGAGCTGGCGAAGATGAAGGCTGAGCTCGGCACCGGCTCAGGCTCCGAGCAGAAGGAGATTTCGCAGTAGAAGCCGGCGCACACGTCTCCCATTGGGACGAGGTCGAGCCGCGCCGGTCCGAGAAGGGCGAGATGGCGGCGAGCTGGCAGCGCCTCGGCGACGCGGTCGGCTGCACCGGGGTCGGAGTGAACCGCGTCCTGATCGACCCGGAACGGCTGTCGACCCCTCCCCACTCGCACGGCGCCTCCGAGGAGATCGTGTTCGTGCTCGGCGGCTCCGGGTTCTCCTGGCAGGACGAGCAGGTCTACGAGCTGCGGCCGGGGGACTGCGTCGTCCATCTCGCGGATCATGAGGAGCACACGCTGCGCGGCGGTCCCGACGGGCTCGAGGTGCTGATCTGCGGCACGCGGCACCCGACGGAGATCGGCTGGCTCCCGCGCTCGGGTGCGGTTCGGTTCGGCTGGCCCTGGGTCGAGGGGCGGACGGACGACCCCTGGGAGGTCGAAGCTCAGACGGAGCCCCTCGAGTTCGGCGAACCGTCGCCGCGGCCGGCGAACATCGCCAACGTGGACGACGTCGAAGTCGACCGCGGCGGGCACTCCGACTGCGCGTGGGAGGCCCGCTATCTGAGCCGCGCAGCGGGCTCGGTGCAGACCGGCATGCGCCACGAGTTCGTCCCGGACGGGAAGCTCAACTGCCCTCCGCACTGCCATGGCTCCGAGGAGGAGTTCTTCGTCGTGCTCGAGGGCGAAGGCACGTGCCTGCTCGGCGACGAGGAACTCCCCGTGCGCCCGGGCTCGATCGTCGGCCGCCCGCCGGGGACGGGCGTCTCACACGCGTTCCGCGGACCGATCACGCTCCTCACGTACGGCACGAGGGAGCCGAACGACATCTGCTACTACCCGCGCTCGAAGAAGGTCGGCTTCTGGGGCGTCGGCGTCATCGCCCGCGTCGAGAGCCTCGACTACTGGGACGGCGAACCCCCCTCCTAATCCGCCACGTCCTGGGACCTGGTCCAGGGCCGGGTCTCCGCCGGCCATGTCCTGGGACCAGGTCCCAGGGCATGGCCAAAAGAGTCGTTGCGACGGAGTCTTAGTGCTGAGCGGCCTCGATCGCGGCCGAGATCGCGCCCGTGTCGCTCAACGACGGGAACGACACCTTGCGCAGCAGGGCCAGCGCGACGATGACGGCGTGCGTCACCTAGATCGGCGCGTCGAACAGGGCCAGCCAGCGCGCCAGGTCTTGCTCGATCGGGAGCTCCTTCTCGAGCTTGGCCTTCAGCTCGAGCTCCTCAGCGTTGTCGCGCTCCTTGCCGTCGCCTGTCGGCACGAACGGCCAGTACGCGCCCCGCTTGAAGCCGTAGATGAAGTAGACCGGGTGCTCCGCGCCCGAGAACTTGAACGCCGCCGCGAGCAGCTGCTCGCCGAACCCGTGCGCCGCCAGCTCGGACGCGACGAGGTGCACCCCCGCCACGAGCTCCTCGAAGTCGTTGTCGCGCACGATCAGCCATTCGAACCCGAACTCGTCGCCGCGCCGCTCGACCTTCGAGTGCGACTCCTGCGCAACCGTGTCGAGCAGCTCCTGGAGCTCGTTCTCGGCGCGCACGAACTCGGCCGCCGACAGCGGCTTGAAGACCACGGCGGCGTCGCCGGTCGGCTTCAGCCCGAGCTCGGTCTCGAGCGTGATCCGTGCCGTCGAGATCGCGAAAAGCTTCTCCTGCTGAGCCTTGGGAAGCTTCTTCCGCCCGAAGAGGACGTCGGTCAGGCCCATTATTTCGCCTCCGGCGAAATAATGTCGATGCTCACGGCGAAGCCATGAGCGAGCCCGCAGCAAGCGGTGTGCGCCCGAACGGAATCAGTTAGGCCCAACGCCTAGAACGTCGAGGGGTCGACCGGGCGCCCCATCTCGCGGGCGATCTCGGAGAGGCGGGCGAGGCGCTTCTCGAGCGACGGGTGCGTCTGGAAGATCTCGGACGCGTTCTTCTTCCACCCGGCCGGGAAGATGAAGAACGCGTTCATGCCGGAGACCTCGCGCAGGTCCTGCTGCGGGATCTGCGTCATCCGGCTCGCGATCTTCTGCAGCGCCGACATCAAGTGCTCGGGCGCCCCTGTGATCAGCGCCGAACCGCGGTCGGCCGCGTACTCCCGATAGCGCGAGATCATCATGATCAGCACCCAGCTGACCACGTACGTCAGCAGCGAGACCGCGAACAAGATCAGCCAGACGGGCGCGCCCGAGTTCCGGTCACGGTCGCCGCCGCTGAACATGCCTCCCCAGAGCCCGAACCGCGCGAGCGTCGCCGCAACCATCGAGAAGAAGCTCGCGATCGTCATCACGGCGACGTCGCGGTTGGCGATGTGCGTCAGCTCGTGCGCGAGCACGCCCTCGATCTCCTGCGGCTCGAGGCGGTTCCAGAGCCCCTGCGTGACCGCGACGACCGCGCGCTTCTGGTTGCGGCCGGTCGCGAACGCGTTCGGGACCTCGGTCGGGATTACCGCGACGCGAGGCTTCGGCAGGTCGGCCATCGCGGCCAGGCGCTCGACCATCGCGTGGAGCTCGGGCGCTTCGTCGGGCTCGACCACCTTCGCCCCGGACGCGAGCAGCGCGATCTTGTCCGAGGTGTAGTACTGGACGAAGGCGAGCACGCCAATGATCAGGATGACGGCGAAGATCCCTACGTTGAGGACGTTCAGCAGCACCACGAAGAAGACGACGTACAGCAGTCCAAGCGTGAACATCGTCAGGAACATCCGGCTGGAGAGGCCGAAGTCGCGCCCGTAAGCCTTGCGTTTCATTGAGAATCGCGCTCCTTGAAGCGGTGGGGTAGCAGACGGAGTTTAGCCGTGGGACTAGCGGTGGCCGCGCTCGTGACCGCTCCGACGGCTTGGGCCAACCACGTTCGGATCGTCGTGGGGGAGCCGCTTGCGGGCGGTGCGCAGGGGCTATTGATCGCCGGGCGCGGGAAGACGGTCAGCGGCGCGGACGCGGCTCGCGTGCTCGCCAAGGTGCCCCCAGGGACGTGTCCGTGCCCGATCACGATCTACCTGACGCTCCCGCGAGAGCGCGTGCACAACGTGCGGCGCTACCGGATCGCGATCGTCGGCGACGGCTACCACGGCCTGCTCGTCTCCAACCGCACGAAGGTGCCGGGGCTCGTGTCGATCTACGACCTCGAGCCGACCGTGAAGGCGCTGGACCGAGGGGAGAAGCCGCCGCTGACGTCGCGACCCGACCCGAATCCACAGGAGACGCTGCGCCGGCTCGACCGGCGGCTGACCGAGGCGCACGACTCGCGCGGCGCCGCGTCGTACGTCGTCTTCGGCCTCGGCGCGTTGTTCGCCCTGCTCGCGTTCGGGCTCACGTCCTCGTTCTGGGGACGAGCGGCGCTCCTCGCCGGTCCCGTCGCGCTCGTGGGTGCGCTCACGCTGAGCGCGCTCGAGATCGCGCGGCCGCGCTCGGTCGGTCTCGTGCTGCTCTCGGCAGTCGGCCTCGGCGCTCCGGCCCTCGCCGCGCTGACCCGCTCGCGGCTCGGGTTCGCGGCGGCGTTGCTGGCCGTCTTCGCCGTCTACGCGGGCGTGCTCGCCTTCTCGACCGAGACGAGCTCGCTGGCCGCATTCGGCCCCCATCCCGACGGCGGCGTCCGCTTCTACGGGATCTCGAACCAGGTCGAGACCCTGCTCCTCGTCCCGGGACTGCTCGGCGCGGCGCTCCTGGGCGTGGGACTGCTTCCGCTCGTCGCCGTCTGCGTCCTGGTCGTGGTCGGGGCGAGCAGGCTCGGAGCCGACGGCGGCGGAGTGCTCGTGTTCGCTGCGGGCTACCTGTTCCTCTGGCTGCGGCTGCGCAGGGTGGCGCTCACCGGGCGGAACCTCGCCCTGGCAGGTGCGGCGGCGATCGGAGTCGGGCTCCTCCTCGTCGGCCTGGACGCGGCGTTCGGAGGGTCGAGCCACGTCACGCGCACCCTCGGCGACGGCCCCGGTGCGTTGGCGGGAGAGCTCGCGCACCGCTGGCGGGTCTCGCTAGACGGCTACGTCTCCTCCGGGCAGGCGACGCTCATCATCACGTTCTCGCTGCTCGTGCTCGTCTGGATCGCGCTGCGGCGCCCGCGGTACGCGACGGTCGATGCGGTGCTCGTCGCCCTCGCCGTCTCCCTGCTCGTGAACGACTCGCCACGCGATGTGGCCGCCTACGGAGCG
>JBKPCT010000020.1:0-9922 GCA_046727515.1 Actinomycetota bacterium
CCGGCACCTCCTCCGCCGCGAGCGTCTGCGCAGCGAGCACGGCGCGGCGCTGCCGCTCGAGCAGCTCCTGCAGCTCGGGCGAGGCGGCAACACGGGCCTCGACCTCGGCGCGCCGTTCAGCCGCAAGCGTTCCGTCGGCAAGCGCGCACAGCTCCGCCATCTCCTTCGTGCTCAGTCGCTCTGTCACGTCCTTCATCGGAGACACATGAGACCACAGCGCCGCTGCTACCAGCGGCCGACTGAGACCCTTCCCGCGAGCCGGGCGACCAGGAAGCTCCCGAGCAGCCCGACGGTGGTCAGCTCGGCGACCCGGGACACCATGATCGCGGTCGGATCGTATCCCGGCTCCATGAACCCGAACAACGGCGTCCGCTCGCTCACCAGCAAGAACACGAAGGCGGTCGCGGCAAGCGCGACGCCGCCAAGTGCCAGGAGCGCTACGACGGCAGCCCCCCCGCGCCCGAGCAGACGCTCGAGCGGAGCAAGCAAGCCCAACCCAATCATCGTCGCGCCGACGAAGTTCAGTACGAACAACGTCCCGATCGTCGGGATCGCCGAGTAGAGGTAGAGGTACTGCTTTGACGGACGCCGCGGCGACTCCGCCGCCGACGCTCCCCGCCTTTCGAAAACCTGCATCTCGAACCTCCTCGATCGTGGACTCCTACCGATCAAGGACGCCCACGAACGCCCAACCTTCCCAGTCCGCCGTCCCGGGAAGGACTCGCCGTGCGCCGGCGTCCGCACGGATAGAGAACTGAGAAGCTCACGATCAGGAGGGTTCACCTCGACGAAACAGAACGCACGCTGCAGGCAGCGGCTTCGCGAGTTGACCGACGTCGAACTGCCGGCCGACGAGCTCGAGCGGTTGGCGCGTATCGACGCACTTCTTCGAGTAGCTGCCGCAGGAATGTCCTTTCCCGCCGTTCTCGTTCGTCGTGAAGGTGGATGCATTCGCGAACCGACAGCCGCGAGTAAACCCGCTCCCGAGCGAGGAGGAACGGCATGACTTCGACAACTACCCAGGCCGAGAAAGAACTTGCGCACCGCACTAGCGAGGGAATCGACGTCTCCCTGTACTGGAATGAGCGAACGAACCGGGTCACCGTCAAGGTCTACGACGCGCGATTCGACGAAGGCTTCGAGTTCGACGTCGACGGGCGCCGCGCCCTCGACGCCTACCGCCACCCCTTCGCCTACGCCGCACCGGACCAGATAGGCGAGAAGATCGTCGCGACCGGGAAGCTGGCCGCGTGAATCGACCAGGGCAGGCCAGGGGTGAGGAGTGCTCTAGCCGAAGGTGAACACGTAAGCCTCGACACCGGGAGCGAGGAAGCTGGTCTCGAACGTGCGGTCCGTGATCGATCGCTGCTCCCGAATCAGCTGATAGAGGCGTGGTCGGACTAGGGTTCCACGACCCTGCTCGTCGACGTCGAGCCCGTGAGCGTCGCCCGGAGGTTCTCCGTCGACGAGCACCTGGAACGGCACGGACGCCCCCCGTTCACGTGCTCTCATGACGAGGTGGAGGTCGCGGGCATGGAAGCGGAACGCGATCCGTCCGTCGGCTCGGTTGAGCACGCATGCCCGCCTCTCGAGCGTCCACTCCCCCGAGAGAGCCCACTGGTTGAGCTTCAACGAATCCGGCGCGGCGTACGTGCGAGGCTCGTCGAGCTCGGCACGACCCGGGAACGCGAAATTCGAACCTTGCTCGTAGCCGAGGTAGGTCTCGGGAGACTCCAGGTTCGCCCAATCGGCTTGAGCCTCGAAACCCTCGCCGGCGACGAGGACGAGGTCGTCGGCGACGCCGTCGCGGCCAGCCTCGCGCAGCAGCCGCTGGATGACCATCTCGCACTCCGCGTATCCTCCTTCTCCGAATTGGTGGTGCCGGATTCGGCCCTCGGCGTCGGCGATGTACACGGCCGGCCAATACCGGTTCGCGAACGCGCGCCAGACCGCGTAGTCGCTGTCGAGGGCGACCGGATACTCGACGCTCATCTCCTCGGCGGCCCAGCGGACGTTGTCGACGTCCCGTTCGAACGGGAACTCAGGGGTGTGAACGCCGACCACGACCAACCCCTGATCCTCGTACTTCTGGGCCCAGGCGCGGACGTAGGCGAGTGTACGGAGCCAGTTGATGCAGGTGTACGTCCAGAAGTCGACGAGAACGACCTTCTCCCGCAAGTCCGCCGGGGCGAGCGGGGGCGAGTTGAGCCATCCGGTGGCTCCGTCGAAGCCGGGCAGCCGACCTTCGACGGGTAACGAGCCGGCACTGCGGAGACTGCTGAACAGGCTCACGCCACGCCACCGCCGATTGCGGCGACGGCGCCCAGGATCACGTCGGTCACGGCCTGCGGCTGCGAGATCATGATCACGTGGGAGCCCTCGAGCTCGGTGATCGTCGCGCCGGCCCGCTCCGCCATCGACCGGACGACATCGGTGTCGGCCGCCTTGTCATCGCAGTGACCTGAATGCCGCACGAAGCTCGGCGGAGAAGAGCTCCGGCTGCTCCCACGCCCTGCGAGGCGTCGTCGACCGTCTCCTTGTCGGGCCAGCGCGTGGCGGCCAGGCGCCAGCGCAGGTCGTCCAGCTCCTCCTGCCGGCACGTCCACGTGGAAGGGGCGGACCTCGGTTGCACTCCCGACGGTGCTGCTCACGACGACCTCCCCTCGCCACGCAGTGACCTGAAGTTGGACAGACGAGCCAATAAGCCACCGCCGCACGAACCCAAGACGGACTGCGAGAATCGAAGCTCCCTCCTCGAGCTGGGGGGCTCACCGTGCCTCAGCAACGACTCACCGCTTCGCAGGAGCGGGATCTGGTGATCGCAGCCGAATGCGGCGACTCCGATGCATGCCGCAACCTGGTCGAGGCATTCCTTCCGGCAATCGCCGGCCTCGCCCGCAGCTTCCGAAGCACCAGCGTCGAGCAGCGAGAACTCCTGCAGGAGGGCATAGCCGGGTTGCTCTTTGCGGCGCGGCGCTACGACTCCGGGCTCAACACACCCTTCTGGGCGTACGCGTCGTTCTGGGTGCGCAAGGCAATGCAGGAACTCGTTGCCGAATTGATACGACCCGTTGCACTGTCCGATCGGGCCGTCCGAGAGCTCGCCCAGATCAGGAACGCGCGTCGCGAGCACGTCAAGGCGCACGGCGCCGAGCCCACCGACGCGGAGTTGAGCCGTGCGACCGGCTTGACGCGGGCGCAGCTCGAGAGCCTGCGGGCGACGGAGCGCAGACCACGTGGCCTGGAGGAGCGGCTGAGGGCGGACGACGAGTCGACCGCCACGGTCGGAGACGCGATCGCTGATCCCGCCGCCGAACGAGCCTACGAGCAGGTTCTCGACGAGCTCGAGATCCGTGATGTTTGTGACCTGACCGACCGCCTCGACGAGCGCGAACGCGCGGTGATTCGGGCTCATTACGGGCTCGGCACGCCGGCGCAGACGCTGAGCCAGATCGGCGCCGAACTGGGGCTGACGGCCGAGCGGGCGAGGCAGATCGAGGTCGGCGCGCTGAACAAGCTGCGCGCGGCGCTCGCGAAGCCCGCGCCGGTGGGGGCAGGCCCGACTTGAAGCCGGCCCTCCGCGGACTCCTTACCCCTGCTCCGCCGTGCGGGACAGCTACACATGGACCATGGGCCGATGGCATCTGACGGCACAGCGCTCCGCCACCACGCACTCGTCTAATCTGCCTGTCTGCTGCCGTGCTCGTACAACGCGAACGGGACTCCGGATCCGTTGAACCGTACGGCGTGAGCGAGAACGGGATCGCGATCTCAGGCTATTGGTTGTCTGAAGCATCAGGTCCGTGACGGACGCGGGCCCGGATGGCCAGCTAGACCCCCAGCGCGGCGATCACTAGCTCGGCGACCTTGGGGCCTGAGTACTGCTGCTGGCCGGTGATCAGGCACCCGTCCCGAACGGCGAAGTTCCTGAAGAGACCGCCCTGGCTGTAGTGGGCGCCTCGCTTGCGCAGCTCGTCCTCGATCCGGTAGGGCATCACCTTCTGCCCGACCGCCCGGTCCACGTAGTCCTCCTCGACGTTGGCGAATCCGGTCACCGTCTTGCCCTCGACGAGGTAGGAGCCGTCGGAGAGCTGCACGTCGATCAGCGCGGAGACCCCGTGGCAGAGGAGTGCGGTGGGCTTCTCGGCTTCGTAGAAGGCGGCGATCGCCCGCTTCAGCTCCTCGTTCTGACGGAACTGGAACATCGGCGCGTTACCACCACAGACGACGAGCGCGTCGAACTCGTCCAGGTCGAGGTCGGCGAGCCGCGGAGTGTCCTCGAGCAGCGCGACCAGCTCGGGCGTGTTGAGGAAGCCCATCGAGATCAGGTCGTCGGCCGACCACTTCGACTCGTCGCGCGGATCGGAGAGCGCGTCGACCTCGACCTTGCCACCGTCCGGGCTGGCGACCGTGACCTCGTAGCGAACCTGGCTAAACGCGTAGTAGGGATGCGTGAGCTCGGCGGCCCAGAAGCCGATCGGCCAGCCGGTCGTGGTGGACGTCGTCGGGTTGGCGACCACCATCAGCACCCGCGGACGCTTGCTGGTCGTGACGTCGACGATCTCGCGATGTTGATCCGCGCCTTGCACGGTTGCCATCTCGCTCTCCTTACGGTCGCGGGGAGCCGGTGCGACTCTATCGAGTCGATCCGCCAGCTGACCGTAGGCGCCGTGCGATGGGATGAACAAGCGCGAGTTGTTGTGCGGCGACAAGCGCCGCTTGTCGCCGCGGCGCCCTCCCGGTCGAATCGCGGCTATGGCGACGCCCGACCTGCGCCAGATGCGCTACCGCGCCGCCGTCGCCGACCCGCGGCAGCTTCACCGGTGCCGCCCGCGAGCTGCACGTCGCCGAGCCTAGCCCTGGTTTGGTGATCGGGCCGCCGCCGCATAGGGCTCGGCGGCCTGCGTCGCCGTTCGCTCGACGCCGGCCGCGGCGTAGGCATCGTCCTCGTCGAGCGTTTCGTGCTCGAGGAGCGCCTGCACCAACGAGTCGAGTCTGTTCCGGTTCTGCTCGAGCAGCGTGACGACCTCATGGTGCGACTCGTCCACGATTCGGCGTACCTCGTGGTCGACCAGCTTCTGCGTGTCGGACGAGACCTCGGAGACGCCGGGGAGGAGCGGTCCCTGGCCGTCTCGCGGAATCACGGCGACGGGGCCGATTGCGTCGCTCATTCCCCAGCGGCCGACCATCTGACGTGCGATTTCGGTGAGCTGCTGGATGTCGGCTTCGGCGCCGGTGCTCGTCTCCCCGTAGACGACTTCCTCAGCGGCGCGGCCGCCGAGCGCGACCTTGATCTTCGCGTACACCTCCGGCTCGCGGTAGTTGAACCGGTCGCTCTCAGGCGCGGAGAAGGTGACGCCGAGGGCAAGGCCGCGCGGGATGATCGACACCTTTCGGACCGGGTCAGCGCCCTCGGTGAGCATCCCAACGATCGCATGCCCTGCCTCGTGATACGCCGTCCGGCGCTTGTCCTCCGGGCTCATCATTACCTGTCGCTCGGCACCGAGGATGATCCGCTCGAGCGCGTCGGTGAAATCGCTCTCTTCAACGAGCTGGTGATCGCGTCTGGCGGCGAGCAGCGCAGCTTCGTTGACGAGGTTCGCGAGGTCAGCGCCGACCATGCCCGGCGTGGCTGCTGCGATCCGGCCAAGATCGACGTCCGGGGCGAGCGGCACTCCGCGCGTGTGCACCCGCAGGATCGCCTCCCGGCCGGCCCGGTCGGGCGGCGACACCGTGACTCGCCGGTCGAACCGGCCCGGGCGGAGCAGTGCCGGGTCGAGCACGTCGGGACGGTTGGTCGCGCCGAGCACGATCACATTCGTCGACGAGTCGAAACCGTCCATCTCCGTCAGGATCTGGTTCAGCGTCTGTTCCCGCTCGTCGTTGCCACCGCTGAAGCCGCCGACGCCCGACGTGCGCGACCGTCCGATCGCGTCGAGCTCGTCGATGAAGACGATCGCCCGACCCGCCTCCTTCGCCTCCTTGAACAGGTCCCGGACACGGGACGCGCCCACGCCGACGATCGCCTCGACGAATTCCGACGCCGCCATCGAGAAAAACGGCACGTTCGCCTCTCCGGCAACGGCGCGTGCGAGCAGCGTCTTTCCCGTTCCCGGCCGACCGGACAGCAGCACGCCGCGCGGGATCCGGCCGCCTAGGCGCCGGTACTTATCGGGATTCTTGAGGAAGTCCACGACTTCGGAGAGCTCTGCCTTCGCCTCGTCGATCCCCGCCACGTCGGCGAAAGTGACGCGGTCGCCGGACGGCTGGTAACGACGGGCGCGCGACCGGCCGAACGAGCCGAGGATGTTCTGCACGTTCCCCGCCCGTCGCATCAACCAGAACAACAGGAGCACGAACAGGATCGTCGGTCCGAAACCGAGCAGGAAGCTCTGCCACCAGGGCGGGCCCGTATCGAGCGCCTGCGCATTGACCACAACGCCTTTTCGCTGGAGCAACGCGGCCAGCGCGTCGTTGTCCGCGAACACCGGGATCTCAGTCTTGAACCGGGTGGTCGGCTTCCGATCTTCGAATTGCACCGGCTGGGTGAACGTTCCCTGGACCGCCGTCCCCTTCGAGGTGATCTCCTTCACATGACCTGCCCGGACCTGCTCCAGGAAGAAGGGCGTGTAGGGAATGCGAACGCGAGACGCCGGCTGCCCCGCCCTGCTGCCGAAGAACATGTTGATCGCCAACAACCCGAGGGCGAGTGCGAGCCAGTACAACCAGGGGCGGAAACGCCGCGGCTGTGACGGCGAGGGCTCGCGCGGAGGTGGCGGCCGTGCCGCCGGTGTCGTCTTCCCGTCCTCGCGCGGCTCGGTCACGAGAACCTAGCGACCGCTGCGCTCGAACCGCTCCTGCTCCGCCGCGGTCCGCTCCGCTGTCGGGAACGCCTCGAGTCGCTCGTCCGGGATCGGCTCGCCACTCTCGACCGACACGCCGTATGTTCCCGCGTCCAGCCGGCGCTCGGCTCGCTCCAAAGCGGCGAGCTGATCGCGCAGGTCCGCCTCTACACCCTCGTCGAACTCGTCCTGGTAGAGGTCGGCCGCCAGATTCGCAGCGTCGTACTCATCAGCCGGCTCGCTGTCGTCCTGGCGCGCCAGCCCCGAGAGCGCACGTTCGACACGGTAGCGCTCGGCTCGCAGCAGCTCCCGCGCCCGACCAGGATCCATCAAGGCACCTTAGCCCAGCCTTCGCCAGGAAGCGAGCGATGGATTTCGCCCCTTCCTCGGATCTACATCGAAAAAGAGAAGGAGTCGAACATGAGCACGAAGGCGATCACCGCGACCAGATCGCCGCCTTCCTGCGCGGATACACGCTCGCCGATATCAAACGCTGGCAGCTGGTACCGACATCGGCGAACGGACAACCTGCACTGGCGGGCTACCTCTGGGACGAGCAGAGCGAGGCGTTCATGCCGTACTGCCTCGTCGTCCTCACCCTTCGGGACGACCAGATCGAAGAGATCACAGCATTCATCACCCCGGAGACGTTCCGACGTTTCGGTCTACCCGAGTCGGTCGCCGGGTCATAGAGGCGGAAACGCGTGACGCCGACTGGTTCAGGGCAGCGTCTGCAGCCCGGCGCCGGTCAGGAGGTAGCCGGGGGCGACGGTGGCAGCATCTGCCCGTACCAGCTCGACCAGAGCGGCGCCGGCGACTTCCGGGGTGAGCGGCTCGCCCATCTCCTGGAGGTACTCCTCCTCGGACTGGCCACTACGAGCCGCGTACGCCCGGACCGCCGGCCGACCGAGGTCGGTCAGCGGCGTGATCCGGGGCAGCACCGCGGTGAAGGTGATGCCCAGACCGGCGCGCTCTGCCTCGTCCTGGGCGTAGCCCGTGATGAATCGCTGCGTGGCCTTGGCGCCGGCGTACCCACCGCTGAGCGGTGACCCGGCGAGCGCGGCACCACTGCTGAACACGACTACCCTGCTGCCGGGCCGCAGCGGCTTCAGCAGAGCTTCGCGCAGCCAGTGGAACGCGATCCGGACGTCGGTGTGCCAGTTGACCGAGAACGTCTCCCACGTCTGGTGCTGGAGCGGGCGCATGAGCGGGGTTGCGCCGGCGACGAGAATGACGACCTCCGGCTCGTAGCGGTCGAGGAGGCTGCCCGCCACGGTGGCGTCGCCGGCATCGCCCACCTCCGGCTGGATAGTGGCGGCGCCGTTGGTGAGGTCAGCAAATGCCGACGCGGTGCGGGCGACGGCGACCACCCGGGCGCCCGCCTCGACGAAGGCTGCGGTGATCCCGCGCCCCAGGCCGCGGCTCGCACCGACGACGATGGTGGTCTTGCCGGACAGATCGCTCATGACGAAAAGCCTCCTTTTACCTCGAAGTGAGTCGTCCTTCGTATGACGGGGGGAAGTTCGGGAACTAACCGCTGGGCGAGGCTCCGGCAGGTGTCGTGAGATCGCGATCAGTCGCGCCGGCACCGCGCCGACGTTGCGGACGACGCCCGGCGGCAACGGCGCGAGACAGAGGACCGCGCCGCGGCCAAAGTGTTGGCGCGCACCGCCCCGGAACTCGAGCTCGATCTCGCCTTCCGTGACGAAGACGATCGCATCGTCCCATACCGCCGCGTTGGACGGAAGCACCTGCTCCGGCACGAGCTTGACGACACGCTTCCGGAAGGTGGAGGTCTGAGCGAGTCCGTCGACGTCGAGCTCGTCGTCCGCGCTCATGCGGGCGGCGTGACCGCGAACCGCTCGGGCAACTCGGGCCGCAGGAAGTAGTCGATCTCCTCGATCAACCCGTCCCCGATCCGCAGGACCTCGAGCGCGAATGGACGCGGCGCGGCATCCGGAGCCGGTCGAATGAAGACGGCGAATGCCGGCTGCCGGTTCGCCCGCGTCGGCACGTGCAGATGCGGCCGCGCAGACGGCGAGAAGGGGTAGTGGGCGAAGAAGCGGCCGATCGCCTCCCGCCCCGCATACCAAGCCGGCGTCGGTGGCATCGTCAGCCGCGCGTCCTCCTTCAGCAGCGCCACGAGCGCGTCCACATCGGTCCGCTCCCACGCATCCATGTACTGCGCCAAAACCGCCCGCTCGCCGGGATCCGGCGGTCGGGAGCGCCGCCACTCGAGCCGCTGCTCGGGCAGATGCTCCCTGAGCGTCGCGCGCGCCCGCTGAAGCGCACTGTTGCACGCGACAACCGACATCCCGAGGACCTCGGCCGTCTCGCGCGCGCTCCACCCGACGACGTCGCGCAGGATCAGGACCGCACGCTGGCGCGGCGGCAGGTGCTGGATCGCGACGAGGAAGGCGAGCTCGATCGTCTCCCGAGCCACGATCGCCTCGTCCGGTCCCTCCTCGACGTCGACGATCTCGTCGAGCAGCCGGTCTGGGTACGGCTCCAACCAGCCGACCTCGCTTGCGGGCGGCACAGCCTCGGCGGGATCAGCGGCCGCCGTGACGAACGGTGGTAAGAGCCGGCGGGAACGACTCTCGAGCGCATCGAGGCAAGCGTTCGTCGCGATTCCATACAGCCACGCACGAAGTGTCGACCGCCCACGAAACGTTTCCCGTCTGCGCCACGCACGCAGGAACGTCTCCTGGACGACGTCCTCCGCGTCCTCGCTCGACCCCAGCATCCGGTAGCAGTGCACCTCGAGCTCGCGGCGATGGCGGCCGACGACCGCGGCGAACGCGTCGCGATCACCATGCAGCGCCTGCGACCAGAGCTCAGCCTCACCGCGGGGGACGCGTGTCGAGCTGATGCTCATACGGATACATGACGGCTGACCAGCGAGAAACTCACCTCCTTACATCCGCGCGTCACCCGCGGTCGTACTCGTCGTGCCGACGGATCCATCGTTGGCTGAGGGGGGCGTGGAGCTCGGGCTCGTTTCGCCCGCGCGGTGCCCGGTCGAGCCACTGGTACATGCCCCAGAGATCGTCCACCCCGCGCGCGTACGCCGAGTAGGT
>JBKPCT010000021.1:0-7513 GCA_046727515.1 Actinomycetota bacterium
CGCGCGCCGGCGATCGCCTCCTCGAGCGCCTCTCCGATCATCACCACCTCGGCGCCGTACGTCTTCGTGGCCTCGACCTTCGCCATCGGCGCGTCCTGGGGGACGAAGATCGTCGCCCGGATGCCTGCCTCTCGCGCGGCCCAGGCGACCGCTTGCGCGTGGTTGCCCGCGCTCGCCGCGACGACGCCGGCCGCCCGCTCGACGTCGTCGAGGGTCGCCAGCTTGTTGACGGCGCCACGGATCTTGAACGAGCCGGTGCGCTGGAGGTTCTCGGCCTTCAACTGCACCGGGCGGCCCGCGAGCCGCGAGAGCGTCTCCGAGCCATAGACGGGGGTGACGCGCGCGATCCCGTCGAGCCGCGCGCGGGCCCGCGCGATCTCAGCCGGGCCGAGCGCCGTCGGCATCGATACGGAACACCTTCTCGACGATCTCGCGCACTGCGGTCAGGGGGTCGAGCTTTCGCCCGGCGACCTCGTCCAGGAGCCGCCGCAGCTCGGGGTCCTCGGAGACCGCCTGCTCCAAGTGCGCCTTCGCCCGGGCGGAGGCGACCGCGAAGACCTCGCCGGCGAGGTTCCGCCGGCGTCGCTCCTCGAGCAGGCCCTCGCGCTCGAGATGGGTGCGGTGCTCGCCGACCTTCGACCAGAGCTGGTCCACGTTCTCGCCGCGCAGCGCCTCGGTCAGGACGATCGGCACCTTCCAAACGCGCTCGCGGTCGAGCGCGAGCACCGAGCGGACCTCGTTGAGCATCGTCTTCGCGGCCGGGTGGTCCATCTTGTTGATCGCGATCACGTCGGGGATCTCCATGATTCCGGCCTTCAGCGCCTGGATCGAGTCCCCCGAGCCCGGCATCAGCACGAGCAGCACGGTGTCGGCGACGCCGATCACCTCGACCTCGCCCTGGCCGGTGCCGACCGTCTCCACGAAGACGAGGTCCTTCCCGGACGCGTCGAGCAGTAAGGAGGCCTGGAGAGTCGTCTCGGCGAGCCCGCCGGAGTGGCCCCGCGTCCCCATGGAGCGAATGAAGACGCCGGGGTCGAGGAAGTGGTCGGCCAGCCGGATCCGGTCTCCGAGGAGCGCACCTTGGGAGAAGGGGCTCGACGGGTCGACCGAGACGACGCCGGCCGTCTGCCCGAGCCCACGGACGTGCATCAGGAGCCCGGCGATCAGACTCGACTTGCCGACGCCGGGCGGGCCGGTGACGCCGATCGTGTACGCGCTTCCCGTCTGCGGGTAGAGCTCACGGACGAGGTCGTACGCGAGCGGGTCGGCGCTCTCGACCAGCGTGATCGCGCGGGCGAGGGCGCGCCGGTCGCCTGCACGGATGCCCTCGACGAGCGCCTCATTCGTCCAGCCTCGTCGGGTGCTCACGAGGTTGCCGGTTCGGGGATGGGCTCCGGCTCGCGCCGCAGCATGACGAACCCGGTCGCGGCCGCCACGAGCGCGACCATGCCCGCGATCACGTATGCCCAGCGTGCTCCGACCGCGTCGACGAGTGGGCCGGCCAGGGCCATGCCGATGCCGAGGACGGCTGAGGTCGCGCCAATCACGACCGTGAACACGCGACCCCGGACGTTGTCCGGTGCCCCGCGCTGGACGAGCAGTGAGTTGCACACGATCGCGGTTGCGTTGCCGACCCCTCCGAGCAGCACGCACCAGACCGCCACCCAGACGTTCGGCGAGCAGCCGGCGGCTATGTCCCCGAGGCCCATCACGGTGATCGCAGACGCGTAGACGACCGTCATGCTGCGCCGCTCGAGCCAGGAGGACGCGAATAGCGCCCCCAGGACGGCGCCCAACCCGCTCGCCGCCCACATCAGGCCGTACCCGAACGAGCCTGCGTCGAAGGAGACCGTCGCCAGGAACACCTCGGCCACGTTCGCGAGCGCCATCGTCACCGTCGCGATGCTCCACGAGACGAGCACGGTCGTCAGCGGTCGCGACCGCACGATCGCGACGAAGCCTTCGGCCACGTCCCGCCAGTGGCCGCTGCTCTTGACCCGGCCCTCCTGGAGCAGCGCCGCCGAGATCCGGATCACGAGCGAGGCAGAGACGGCGAAGCTCACGGCGTTCAGCCAGTACGCGAGGTCGGGGCCCGAGGCCGCGACGACTACGCCCCCGACGAGCGTGCCGACCAGGACAGTCAGTTGGTCCGCCGTTCGCAGCAGCGAGTTCGCCCGGGGGAGCAGCTCCGCGGGGACGAGGTTCGGCAGCCCGGCATACGCCGCCGGCCGGGCGAACCCCGAGGCGATCCCCGCTACGAGCGCGAGCGCGACGATTTGCCCTGCGCTGACTGCCAGGGCAAGCAGGACGAACACGACGAGTCGCACGAAATCCGCGCCGACGAGCAGCCGCTTGCGCGAGAGCCGGTCGACGAGCGGGCCGAGCAGGAGACCGATCCCGACCCCCGGCAGGAAGTCGGCGATCAGGAGCGCGCTCACCCACACCGCCGAGTCCGTCCTGTTCTTGACGTCGACGACCAGCGCGACGACGGCGATCCAGGTGCCGAGGCCCGAGATCAAGGTCGAGCCGAAGAGAAGCCTGAAGCTCGGAGACGCGCGCAGGATCGCGCCCTGGCGCAAGAGGATCGACGGCAGGCGCACCGGCAGCGACGTTAGCGCGCGCGGACGCTGCCGACCCTGGCAAGCGCCTCCGCGAAGAAGCGGTTCTCGTCGGCCGTGCCCGAGGTGACCCGGATCGCCGTCGGGGCACCGAAGCCGTGCAGCGGCCGGACGATTACCCCCTCCTGGAGCAACGCCTCGAACAGCGCCCGCGAGTCGGCGCCGGTATCCGCATAGAGGAAGTTCGCGACCGCCGGGCCGGCGGGCTCGTACCCCCGCCCGCGCAGCATGCCCTCGAGCTCGGTCACGGCGGCGGCATTCGCGCGGCGACGCCTCTCGATCTCCTCTGGCTCGTCGAGGCTCGCCAGCGCCGCCGCCTGGGCCGCGCTCGTCACGTCGAACGCGCGCTTGACCTTGTTGGCCGCCGTGA
Source organism: Actinomycetota bacterium (assembly GCA_046727515.1). Classification (GTDB taxonomy): domain Bacteria; phylum Actinomycetota; class Thermoleophilia; order Gaiellales; family Gaiellaceae; genus DATBLE01. The sequence continues at coordinate 2,989 of JBKPCT010000021.1, forward strand.
CCACCTCCTGGGGCGCGACCATGTAACCGACCCGCAGGCCGGCGAGGCCGTAGATCTTCGAGAAGGTACGGAGGACGGCGACCGATCGGCCCGCCTTGAAGTACTCCTCGATCGCATCGGGATACTCAGGGTCGACGACGTACTCGAGGTAGGCCTGGTCGATGACGACCAGGACGCTCTCGGGCACGGCGTCGAGAAAGGCCGTGACCTCGGCGCGGGGGTTCATCGTTCCGGTCGGGTTGTTCGGGTGGCAGACGTAGACGATGTTCGTCCGCGGGCCGATCGCAGCCAGCATCGCCTCGAGGTCGTAGCGGTGGTCGCGGAGCGGCACCTGGACGGGAACTCCGCCCTGCTTGGCGGCGTCGATCACGTAGCTCGGGAACGACGGCCAGCCGCAGACGATCTCGTCACCCGGGTCGAGCACCGACTGCGAGAGGCAATCGATCAGCCCATCGGCACCAGCCCCCACGGCAACCTCCTCGTAGCGCACGCCGTGCCGCTCCGCAAGGGTCGCGCGAAGTCGCCAGGCGCCGCCGTCCGGGTACCTGTTCAGCTCGGAGACACAGCGGGCGAGCGCCTCGAGCGCGGCCGGGAGGGGGCCGAAGGGCCCCTCGTTCGAAGCCAGCTTGACGCAGCGCTCGAGCCCGAGCTCGCGCTGCACCTCCTCGACCGGCTTGCCCGGCTCGTACGGGACCAGGCTCTGCACGGAGGGCCGGAAGAAGCTCTCTGCGATGCGCGCGACGGACGAGGCCACGGCGTGGACTGTAGCCGCTTACTCTTCAAGTGCCTTGCCGGAGATCGGCCTCTTCCCGCTCGAGCTCGTCCTCCTGCCGAGTGAGCGCGTCCCCTTGCACATCTTCGAGGATCGCTACAAGGAGCTGATCGGCGAGTGCCTCGAGCGGGAGCGCGAGTTCGGCCTGATCCTGGAGACCGAGGAAGGCCTCCGCGAGGTCGGAACGCGAAGCGCGGTGCTCGAGGTGATCCACACCTTCGACGACGGACGGATGAACGTCCTCGTCGAGGGCCACGGCCGCTTCCGCGTGATGCGTCTGACCGAGGGCCGCTCCTTCCGCACGGCCGAGGTGGAGCCGGTCGAGGACGACGGCGAGCCGGCGACCGCGGCGGAGATCGAGCAGGCGCTGGCGATCTTCCGGCGCCTCGTCGCGGTCGCCGAGGCCGAGGAGATCGAGGAGCCGAAAGCGGCGTCGCCTGCCCTCTCCTACGAGCTCGCCGCACGGGTCGACTTCGGGCACGAGCTGAAGCAGGAGCTGCTCGAGCTTCGCTCCGAGCGGCGGCGACTGCAGCGCCTCGCGGAGCTGCTCGACCGGGCCGTCACCGGCCTGACCCGGGAGGCCGAGGTGCGCGAGCGCGCCTCCGGGAACGGCAAGGTCACGCCGCACCCCGACTAATCGCCGTCAGCTCACCCTGTAGGCCATCAGGATCGCGTCCACGTACTCGCGCCCGCGGCGGTAGTGGGCCGTGCGGTAGCCCTCGCGGACGAACCCGAACCGCTCGTAGAGCCGGATTGCGGGCTCGTTGTGCGGGAAGACGTGGAGCTCGAGCTTACGGACGCCGACCCGACGCGCCCATACGGCCGCCTCGTCGAGCAGTGCGAAGCCGATCCCCCGGCGGCGGGCGCCGGCCGCCACCATCAGGCCGAGGTCGGCGACGTGGCGGCTCGCCGGGTGTGGGTCGCGGGCGACGGAGAGCCGCGCGACGACGCCGTTCTCGGTCTCCGCCACGAACACGGCCGCGTCCGGATGCTTGCGAACCGCGCGCAGGTACCGGCGCTCCTCGCCGACCGAGCGCCAGCGACTGTCCGAGATCAGCCAGCCCTCAGGCTCCGATCCCACCGCCTCGGCGAGTGCGACGAGTTCCGCGGCATCGCGCGGGTCGGCGGGCCGGATGCGAAAGCGGCTACCGGACAAGGCCGTCCACGACGATCCCGCCGCCGCCGCGGCGAGGGTCGCCCGCCGCGGCGAGCGATCCCTCGGTACCCACCTCGACGGCGGAGACGCCGCCGAAGTACAGGTTGCGCCGCCGCCAGCGGACCAGGTCGTACCCGCGCGCGTCGAGCTCGTCGAGCGCGGCCGGATCCGTACCGCCCTCGCAGTGCAGGGTGCCCTCGTCGAGGTGGGCGCGCGGCGCGTTGATCGCCTCCTCGACCCCGAGCGAGTGCTCGACGACATTCACGATCACCTGCATGATCGCGCCGCGCAGGCGGGCCGAGCCGGCGCTCCCGACCACGAGTCGCGGACGGCCGTTCCGGAGGACGATCGAAGGTGCCATCATGCTCGTCAACCTCGTCCCCGGGCGGGTTGGTCCCTTGAGGTCGTACTCGCCGAGCATGTTGTTCAGGTGGATCCCGGTGCCCGGCACGATCACTCCCGAGCCCGAGCCCGCCGATGCCGAGAGCGACGCCGCGTTTCCTGCGACGTCGATCGCGGAGATATGGGTCGTGCTCGAGACCGCACGGACGCGCTCGAGCGCCCGCTTGACGCTCTCGCCCGCAAGCAGGGTCGTCGCCAGGCCTCCGCGGTAGAGCCCGCGCTCGAAGCTGCGCTGCCGGACGCGCGTCTGCTCTCGCATGATCTCCGCGAGCCGGGCGATCGCGGCGGCGCTCCCGACCCGCTCCTCGGGCAGCCGGTCGAGGAGTGCGAGACCGTAGGCGATGAGGACGCCGCCGGACGACGGGGGCGGGTTCGAGAGCACCCGATGGCCGCGGAAACGCACCGACAGCGGCCGCCGCCGGATGACGCGGTAGCCGTGCAGGTCGGCGGTCGAGACGATCCCGCCGGTCTCGCGTAGGTGCGCGACGATCGCGCGCCCGAGCTCGCCGTGGTAGAGGTCGCGTGCCCCGCGCGCGGCGATCCGCTCCAGGGTCCCGCCGAGGTCCGGCAGGCGAAGCCGTTCGCCGGCCGCGCGCTTGCGGTAGACGCGCCGCCCCTCCGGCGTATGACGAAGGATCACGTCGAGGATCGCATGCAGGTACGCCTGCTGGCGCGTGAGCTCGAACCCGTCGTGCGCCAGCTCGACTGCGGGCTCGACGAGCCGTGGCCAGGGCAGCGAGCCGAACGCGCGGTGGGCCGCTTCGAGCCCGGCCGCGTTGCCGGGAACGGCGCAGGACGCCGAGCCGATGTGGAAGACCTGGGCCGTCTCGCTGTCGAAGTCGACGTCGACGGACTCCATCTCGGCCGCCGTCCGGCTACGGCCGAGGCCGGGCGCCGCGACGAAGAAGTCGAGCAGCCGTGTCGTCCGGTCGCCGGCCCGGTGGACGAGCATGAAGCCGCCGCCGCCGGGCCCCGTCAGAGGGCTCTCGACCACCCAGGACGCAAAGGCCGCCGCGATGCAGGCATCGACCGCGTTGCCGCCTTCGGCGAGCACGGCGGCGCCCACCTCGGCGGTCAGCGGATGTCCGGCCGCGATTGCCCCGCGCATGCGCGAAGCGTAGGGGCCCTCTCTACGTCTCGCGCAGGAAGGCGGGCGGCTCGAGCACGTCGTCGGCAGTCACGTCGTGAGGATGCACGGCGAACGGCCGCCGGGCCCGGCGTTCCCCGCCGAGGCCGGTCGCGATCACCGTCACCCACAGCTGCCCCGTCAGTCGGTCGTCGATCGTCGCCCCGAAAATCAGGTTGGTGTCGTCGACGGCGCCCTGACGGACGACCTCGGCCGCCTCGTTGACCTCGAACAGCGAGAGATCGTCACCGCCGGCGATCGAGAGCAGGATCCCGCGCGCGCCGGTGAGCTCGGTGTCGATGAGCGGCGAGCGCAGCGCGCGCTCTGCGGCCTCCCTCGCCCTGTTCTCGCCGGTCGCATAGCCGATCCCCATCAGCGCGTTGCCGCCGTCTTGCATCACCGTGCGCACGTCGGCGAAGTCGAGGTTGATCAGGCCGGGCATCGTGATCAGGTCGCAGATGCCCTGGACCCCCTGGCGGAGGACGTCGTCGGCGATCTTGAATGCGTCCAGCATAGAGGTGTCCTTCTCGAGCACTTCCAGCAGCCGGTCGTTCGGTACGACGATCACCGTGTCGCAGGCGTCGCGGAGCGCCTGGACGCCGACGTCGGCCGCGCCCTTGCGGCGCGTGCCCTCGAACCGGAACGGCGTCGTCACGATCCCGACGGCGAGCGAGCCGAGCTCGCGCGCGATCCGGGCGATCACGGGCGCGCCGCCCGACCCGGTCCCGCCGCCCTCGCCCGCGGCGACGAACACCATGTCGGAGCCGCGCAGCGCGCGCTTGATCTGATCGTATGCCTCCTCGGCCGCCTGCCGGCCGACATCCGGGTCGGCGCCCGAGCCGAGGCCCTCGGTCAGCTCGCGGCCGATGTGGATCTTCACCGGCGCGTCGCTCATGTGCAGCTGCTGGATGTCGGTGTTGACGGCGACGAACTCGACGCCGGTGATTCCCGCGTCGATCATCCGGTCGAGGGCGTTCAGCCCTGCGCCGCCGATGCCGACGACGCGGATGACTGCGAGATAGCCCGCTGAGTCGGCGCGCGGAGCCGCCCACAGGCGAGGCGGCTGGTC
>JBKPCT010000022.1:0-4458 GCA_046727515.1 Actinomycetota bacterium
TTCTGCGGCTCGGCCCCGCGCTCGACGAGGATGTCGAACGGCTTCAGCACGCCGGCGCTGATCCCGGCCGCCGCGAGCGCGTCGCGCCCGTCGAACGCGTCGCCCGAGCCCGGCAGGTTCTTCGCCTCCGCGTCGGACGGGTTGAGCTGCGCCGCCGGGATCAGCAGCAGCGCGACGATCGCGAGCCCTGCGAGCAAGATCGGCACCGGCCGCTTGACCACATAGCCGGCCCACCGGTGCCAGAAGCCGACCTCGCCCGGATCGGCGGCGACGATCCGCTTCGGGACAACGCGCAGGCTGTCGATCCGTTTGCCCATCTTGTAGAGCAGCACCGGCAGGAGCGTGATCGTCGACAGCACGGAGACCGCGGGGATCAGCATTCCGCCGATCCCGATCGACCGGATGAACGGGAGGGGCAGGATGATCATGCTCAGCAGTCCGATCGCGACCGTCGAGCCGGAGACGATCACCGAGCGGCCCGCGTGGGTCATCGTCTCGACGAGCGCGCTCTCGGGGTCGCGACCGTGGTGGAGCTCCTCGCGGAAGCGGAACAGCATCAGCAGCGAGTAGTCGATCGCCACGCCTAATCCGACTAACGCGACCAGGTACTGCACGACGATCGAGACGTCGGTGACGTAGGTAAGCGCCCAGACCAGGCTGAAGGTCGTGATGATCGACATCGCGGCGATGATCAGCGGCAGCGCGACCGCGGGCAGCGTCCCGAAGACGAAGAGCAGGACGAGCAGGGCGCCGAGCGCGCCGATCAGGATCTCGATCGCGAGGCTCGGGCCTCCGGTGCCGCCGATGTCCTCCTCGAGCGCGTCGCGGCCTGTGAGGTGGACGACGACACCCGCCGGCGTAGCATCCCTGATTGCCGCCCGCACCTTCTTGATGTGCACGTTCGAGTTGAAACCCGGCGTGCCCGGCGGGTAGATCTCGGCGAAGGTCGTGTGCCGATCCTTCGAGAGGTACACATCGGAGTGGGTCGAGAAATAGGAGCTCGTGCGCGAGCCCGGGTTGACAGCTGCGCCGGCATCCACCGCCTTCTGGATCGCGGCGAGCTTCGCCACGTCGCCTTTCGACTGGAACACGGCGACGAGCGGCGCCTGCTCCCCGGTGCCGAAGGTCTTCAGCGCTCGCTGGTTGGACTCGTACGCTGAGTAACCCGGGATCGAGAAGGACTCGAACCAGCGGTCGGACAGGCGCGACGTCGCGAAGATCCCGAAGATGAACAGGGCGATCCAGGTGAGGACGACGAGGCGGCGGCGGCGAATGACGAAGTGGGCGAGTCGCTCGAGCACGCCTTGTCACGTTACGGACCCGTGATAGGGCTACGCAAGTCTGGCGCCGCTAAGCTGTGACGAGATGGTGACCGTCTCGGTTCGACCCTGGCTGTGGCGCCGCGGGCGAGGCGGGAGCATGCGCGCGGCGTAGGCCGCCTGCACAGCCGCCTTGCCCCTTCAGGCCTCCTGCGAGAGGCCTTTTTTCGTACCCTCGCGAAAGGAGAATCGACCGACGATGAAGATCTTTTCCGGCATCCAGCCCACCGGGGACAAGCACCTCGGCAACCTGATCGGCGGCTTCCGCCAGTACGCGGCGACGCAGGAGCAGGGCGATGCGTTCTTCTGCATCGTCGACCTGCACTCGATCACGGTCGACTACGACCCGGCCGACCTGCACAGGCGCACGCTCGACCTCGGCGCGATGCTGTTCGCGACGGGGCTCGATCCTGAGCTCTCGACCGTCTTCTGCCAGAGCCACGTGAGCGCCCACGCCGAGGCGACATGGCTGCTCTCGGCCGTGACGAGCTACGGGCAGCTCGGCCGGATGACCCAGTTCAAAGACAAGGGCGACCGGCAGGAGTTCGTCTCCGCGGGCCTCTTCACGTACCCGGTGTTGATGGCCGCCGACATCCTCCTCTACCAGACCGACGTCGTCCCGATCGGCGACGACCAGCGGCAGCACCTGGAGCTTGCGCGCGACATCGCCGAGCGGTTCAACGCGCGCTTCGGCGAGACGTTCGTCGTCCCCGACGGTGTCTATCCGCACGTCGGCGCGCGGATCATGGATCTCCAGGAGCCGGCGAGGAAGATGTCGACGACGGGCGGAACCGAGCAGGGCACGGTGCTGATCCTCGACCAGCCGGACGTTGTCCGCCGGAAGTTCAAGACCGCCGTCACCGACTCGGGCCGCGAGGTGCGCCGCGGCGAGGACAAGCCCGGGATCACGAACCTCGTCGACATCATGGCCGTCGCGACCGGGGAGCCGCCGGAGGCGGTCGAGCGACAGTTCGACGGCGCCGGCTATGGGCAGTTCAAGGAGGCGGTCGGCGATGCGGTGGTCGCGCTGCTCGCGCCGATCCAGGAGCGCTTCGCCCTGCTACGGGCAGACGAGCCGGAGCTCCTGCGGTTGCTCGCCGTCGGAGCGGACAAGGCTCGGACGGCTTCCGCGCCGACGCTCGAGGCGATGTACGACCGGATGGGGTTCGTGCGCCGCGCCTGACGAGCTGTTGGCCCGGACTGTTGCGATCGTCGGCGGCACCGCCGCGCTGACCGCCCTGGCGGGCGTGCTCAGCTACACGGACGCGTCTCCCACCGCCGTATTCCTCGTCTCCGGCGCGGCGCTCGGCGGGCTTGCGTGGCTCATCGGCGTGGCGACGGAGTCGGTCGGCGTCCGCTTCGGCCCGGCCGTGACCGGCGTCCTCCAGTCCACGCTCGGGAACCTTCCCGAGCTCTTCGTCGTCCTCTTCGCGCTCTCCGCCGGCGAGCTGGTGGTCGCCCAGACGTCGATCCTGGGCTCGCTCTTCGCTAACGCGCTGCTCGTCCTCGGGCTCACGATCTTCGCGGGCTCACGGGTGGCGCCGGACGGCCAGATGCGGTTCCGGAGAAGGCTGCCGAACGACACCGCCACGCTCCTGCTGCTCGCGCTGGCGGCGATCGCCCTGCTCGGCGTGTCCGACCGGCTCGGCGACCGCGCAAGTCGCCACGAGGTCGAGATCTCGGTGGTGGGGGCGATCTGTCTGCTCGCCGTCTACGGCGCCTGGCTCTGGTCGTACCTTCGCTCCGAGCGCGGCGTCGAGCCCGCCGTCGAGGAGCCGGCTCACGGCACCGTGCCGTTCGCGGGAGGTATCGTCACCCTTGCGGTGGCCGGTGCCGCCGCCGCCTTCGTCTCCGACTGGTTCGTCGACTCGCTGGACTCGGCGATCGACACGCTCCACATCTCGAGGGCGTTCACGGGGATCGTGATCGTGGGGATCGCGGGGAACGCCGTGGAGAACGTCGTCGGGATCAGGCTCGCCGCTAAGGGCCGCTCAGACCTGGCGGTCTCGGTCGTGAAGAACTCCGTCGCGCAGGTGGCGGCGTTCCTGTTCCCCCTGCTCGTGCTCCTGTCGCTCTTCTTCACGGAGCGCCTGACGTTCGTCCTCAACCCCGTCTATGTCGCGGCCCTCGCCGTAACCGCGCTCGCGGTCTGGCAAATCACGGGCGACGGCGAGGCGTATGCATTCGAAGGACTGGCACTCGTCGCGATCTATGCGGTGCTCGCAACGGTCACGTTCTTCGAGTAGTCGTGCCGACCGGGGCTTTGAGACGAGCGACCTCCCGTGCGGTGAGCAGCCGCCACTCGCCGGGGCGGAGGCCGCCCAGGCCGAGCCCGGCGTAGCGGCTGCGGTGGAGGCGGCGCACCGGGTGGCCGACGGCCTCGCACATCCGCTTCACCTGATGCTTGCGCCCCTCGTGGATCGTGAGCTCGAGCCGGCCGCGGCCGAGGCGGCGCACCTGCGCCGGGGCGGTTCGGCCGTCGTCGAGCTCGACGCCCTCGCGCAGACGCCGCAGCGCGGCCTCCGACGGGTCGCCCTCGACCTCCGCCTCGTAGACCTTGTCCACCTCGTAGCGCGGATGCGCGAGCCGATGGGCGAGCTCACCGTCGTTCGTCAGCAGGAGCGCGCCGGTCGTGTCGGCGTCGAGGCGGCCGACCGGGACGACGCGCGGCTCGGCCGGAACGAGGCCCACGACCGTCGGCCGGCCGTGAGGGTCGCGGGCCGTGGTCACGACCCCGGCCGGCTTGTTGAGGAGCAGGTACGCGAGCGCCTGCTTCTCGACCGGCCGTCCGTCGACCTCGACGGTGTCGCCCGTGCCGACGAACGTGTTCAGCTCGCCGCGCCGGCTGTTCACCGAGACGCGGCCGGCCTTGATCAGCTCGTCGGCGGCCCGCCGCGAGGCGACCCCCGCGCGCGCCAGATAGGCGTTCAGACGCATGGGCAAACTCTTATCCAAATCTCAGGATTCTCTTAGCCCCGCCTCAGAGGCTTCTCAGCTGCAGCCCCGACGCTGTCCTCGTCCCTCGACGAAAGGAACAGCAGATGAGCAAGAGAACGATCATTGCCTCGGCCGGCGCCGCAGTCGCGCTTGCCGCGGGCGCCGGCGGGGCGTACGCGGCCGGCGGGTTCGGCGGGGGCTC
>JBKPCT010000023.1:0-6920 GCA_046727515.1 Actinomycetota bacterium
CAGGAAGCTCTCCGCAGCTGCGATCGCGAGCGCGAGGTTGCTGTGGCCGGTGAGGACCGTCGTGGCGGCGCCGCAGGAGCGTGCGAGCGGCTCCCACTCGGGCTCGCAGAGGACGACGGCTGCGCCGCGTTGGACGACCGCGAGCTTCTCGACCGCGATCTCCTCCCGTGTCTCCCCGAGCTGCGCCGTGTGCTCGAGCCCGACGTTCGTCAGGACGACGACCGGCGCCCGCAGGACGTTCGTCGCGTCGAGCCGCCCGCCGAGGCCCGCCTCGACGACCGCGACGTCGACCCCCTGCTCCGCGAAGTCGGCGAGCGCGGCCGCGGTCAGCGCCTCGAACTGCGTCGCCCCTGCGCGCTCGGCCGCGGCCTGCACCCGGCCGACGGCGCGCTCGAACCCGGCCGCATCGGTGTCGAGCCGCTCCTCCCAGCCCGTGACATGCGGCGAGATGTAGGCGCCAACCCGCAGCCCTGCGCCCCGCAGCAGCGCCGCCGTCAGCCGCGTAGTCGTCGACTTCCCGTTCGTCCCGACAACGTGGATCGACGGGTAGGCGAGCTGCGGTTCGCCGAGGTCGGCGAGGAGCGTTCGCATCCGGTCGATCCCGAACTCCTCGGGCCACGGAGAGAGGGCCGCGACCCAGTCAGTCGCCGATGGCATCCAGCTCGCGACGGTATCTGGCGAGCTTCTCGCGCTCTGCTTCCACGATCTCGGGCGGCGCGTTCTGGACGAACCGCTCGTTCGCGAGCATGCCCTCGGCACGGGCGATCTCCGCGCGGAGCCGCTCGCGCTCGGACTCGACGTTGCCGTTCGTCTTCTGGCGCTCCGGCCTGACGACGACGCCGAAGATCCGCTTCTCGTCCCCCTCCAGCGGGACGACGACACCGCTCCGCCGGAAGATCGCCGCCGCCTCCTGCACGCGCTCGAGCGCGCCCGCGGTGCTCTCGTCGCCCGCCTCCGGCCACGGAGCGACGATCAGCCGCGACTCGCGCGCCGGGAGATTCGACCAGATCTCCTCGGTCACATGGGGCATCAGCGGGTGGAGCAGCTTCAGCAGCCGCTCGAGCGCGGCGAGCGCGGTAGCGCGGGCCTCGGCATCGCCCTCGTAGAGGCGCGGCTTGATCGCCTCGGCGTACCAGTCGCAGAAGTCGTCGAAGGTCAGGTGGTAGAGCACCTGCGCGACCTCGGCGAAATCGAGCGCCGCGACCGCGGCCTCGACCTGCCGTTGCGAGGAGGAGAGCCGCGCCAGGATCCACCGCTCCTCGAGCGAGGTCGGTCGCGTCGCCGGCGCTTCCTCTCCCGCGTTCGCCAGAATCAACCGGGCCACGTTCCAGAGCTTGTTCGCGAGCTTCCGGCCCTCCTCGAGAAAGCCGTCGGAGAACCGAACGTCCTGCGTCGAGGACATCTTCGTCAGCCCGTACCGGGTCGCGTCCGCGCCGTGGCGCTCGATCACCTCGCGCGCGTCGATCCCGGTGCCGAGACTCTTCGACATTCGGCGTCCGTCGCGGGCCAGAACGGTCGCGTGGATGATCACGTCGCGGAACGGCACCTCGCCGAGGAGCTCGAGGCCCGAGAAGATCATCCGGTTCTCCCAGAGCCGGATGATCTCGCGCCCCGTCGTCTGCAGGTCGCCGGGGTAGAAGGCCCGCAGGTCGGGCGTGTCGTCCGGCCAGCCCAGCGTCGCGAACGGCCACAGCGCCGAGGAGAACCAGGTGTCCAGGACGTCCGGGTCGCGCTCCAGCTCGGTCGAGCCGCACTCCGCACACGCGTCCGGCTCGGTCTCGGCGACCGTCACGTGGCCGTCCGGGCAGTACCACGCAGGGATCTGGTGGCCCCACCAGAGCTGGCGCGAGAGGTTCCAGTCCGGCGCGCTCTCGAGCGACTCGATCGCGAAGCGATGCTGGGATTCCGGGTGGACGCGGACGCGCCGCTCGCGTAGCGCCTCGATCGCCGGACGCTTCAGCTTGTCCATCGCGCACCACCACTGCAGGGAGATGAGCGGCTCGATGCGGCTCTTGCAGCGCTCGCAAAGCGCGATCGAGTGCCGGTACGGCTCGCGTTTCTCCAGCTGCCCGCGCTCCTCGGCCCAGGCGAGCACCCGCTCGCCCGCCTCGTCCTGCGTCAGCCCGGCGAGCTCGCCCGCCTCCTCGTTCATGCGCCCGTCGGGCCCGACCACGGTCAACTCCTGGAGGTCGTGGTCGCGGCCGATCTCGTAATCCTTCGGGGCGTGGCCGGGCGTGATCTTCAGCGCACCGGTTCCGAAGTCGATCTCGACCCGCTCGTCCGCGATCACGGGGACCCGGCGCTGGACGAACGGCACGACCACCTCACGCCCGACCAGATCGCGGTAGCGCTCGTCCTCGGGATGCACCCCGACAGCGACGTCGGCTGGGATCGTCGCCGGCCGCGCGGTGGCAATGGTCACGCCGCCCTCGCCCTCCGCGAACGGATACCGCACGTAGAAGAGCTCGTCGTCGGTCTCGACGTACTCGAGCTCGAGGTCGGAGAGCGACGTCTGGTGGAACGGGCACCAGTTGATGATCCGGTTCGCCCGATAGAGCCAGCCGCGCTCCCACAGATGGACGAACCAGCGCATCACCGCCCGGACGTAGCCCTCGTCCATCGTGAACCGCTCGCGCCGGTAATCCATCGAGGCGCCCATCCGGCGGAAGTCGACCATGATCTTGCCGCCGTACTCGCGCAGCCACTCCCACACGCGCGCCTCGAACGCCTCCCGCCCGAGCTCGCGCCGTGACGTCCCCCGCCGCTCGAGCTCCTTCTCGACGACGCTCTGCGTCGAGATCCCGGCGTGGTCGAACCCGCCCTGGAAGAGGACGTTCACACCCTGCATCCGCTTCATCCGGATGAACGCATCACCGAGCGAGAGCTGCAGCGCGTGGCCGATGTGGAGCTCGCCCGTCACGTTCGGAGGAGGGAAGCAGTAGACGAAGCTCGCCCGGTCGGGATCGGGCTCCGTGTCGTACAGGCCCTCCTCCTCCCAGGTGCGCTGCCAGCGCTCCTCGACTCCCTCGGGCGTGTAGAGCGGCTCCATCAGCCCATTCTACGGAGCGCCGTTGTCCACTCTCCGGGTTTACCTGGATCCAAATGTGTGCAAGTATGGATCCAAGATGACCACCTATACCCGTATTTGGCGGTATCTCCGCAGTTCTAGGATCCGAAATGACTCATATTCGTATCCGAAGTACCCGGTCGCGCTGCCGACGGCGGCACTCGCCGAGTGCACGTGCCCGGACTTCTGCGAGCGCGACCACGACAACGAATAGGAGGAGCCCAACTTGAGCTCGACGAACGGCACACGGGCTGCGTCGACGCAGGTCGTGCGGACCGCGGGTGCCGACCGCTGGGACGGAATCGAGCGCCCCTACACCCCAGCCGACGTCGAGGCCCTGCGCGGGTCCGTGCACGTCGAGCACACCCTCGCGCGGCTCGGCGCGGAGCGACTGTGGCACCTGCTGAAGACCGAGCCCTGCGTGCCCGCGCTCGGGGCGATGACAGGCGGCCAGGCGGTCCAGATGGTCAAGGCAGGCCTGGGGTCGATCTACCTCTCCGGCTGGCAGGTCGCCGCCGACGCCAACCTGGCCGGCCACACCTATCCCGACCAGAGCCTCTACCCCGCGAACAGCGCCCCCGCCCTCGTGCGCCGGTTGAACAACGCGCTCCTGCGGGCCGACCAGATCGACCGTGCTGAGGACCGCAACGGCACCCACTGGCTCGCGCCGATCGTCGCCGACGCCGAGGCCGGCTTCGGCGGCGCGCTGAGCGCGTTCGAGCTGATGAAGGCGATGATCGAGGCGGGCGCCGCCGGCGTCCACTTCGAGGACCAGCTCTCCTCCGAGAAGAAGTGCGGCCACCTCGGCGGCAAGGTGCTCGTCCCGACGAGCCAGCACGTGCGCACCCTCGTCGCTGCCCGGCTCGCCGCCGACGTGCTCGACGTCCCCACGCTCGTCGTCGCCCGCACCGACGCGCTCTCGGCGAAGCTGTTGACGAGCGACGTCGACGAGGTCGACGCGGAGTTCTGCACGGGCGAGCGCACGCCGGAGGGCTTCTTCCGGATCCGCGACGGGCTCGAGCCTACGATCGTCCGGGCGCTGGCGTACGCCCCCTACTCGGACCTGATCTGGTTCGAGACCTCGACGCCGGATCTCGGGGAGGCGCGCGAGTTTGCGCAGGCCGTGCACGAGTGCTACCCCGGCAAGCTGTTCGCCTACAACTGCTCGCCGTCGTTCAACTGGCGCAAACACCTCGACGACGGGGAGATCGCGTCCTTCCGCGACACGCTCGCGGAGCTCGGGTACCGCTACCAGTTCGTCACGCTCGCCGGCTTCCACTCGCTGAACGCCGGCATGTTCGAGCTCGCCCGCGGCTACGCCGTCGACGGCATGCCCGCGTACGTCGAGCTCCAGGAGCGCGAGTTCGCGCTCGAGGAGCACGGCTACACGGCGACCCGGCACCAGCGCGAGGTAGGCGCAGCGTATTTCGACCGGGTGATGGAAGCCCTTTCCGGCGGTCAGAGCTCGACGCTCGCGCTCGAGGGCTCGACCGAGGCTGAACAATTCTCGACCCGTTGAAAGGAGCCCCATGTCGACTGTTGAGCTGACCAGAGAGACCGACGGGCCCGGGCTGCTCGAGGCGCTCGCCGAGCACGGGATCGAGGGCGAGCTGGTCGACGACGACCGGCAGCTCGCCGTCGAGGTCGCCGACTGCGACGAAGCGGAGCTGGCGCACGCGATCGAGGACTGGATCCGGGCGCGGGAGCTGCCGTTCGTCCCGGTACGGATCGACGACTGCACCTACACCGTCTCGCCGCCCGCCGGTTGACACGCCTACACTGAGCGCCATGCCCCCGGTCGGCACCAAGGCCGACGACCTCGCGCTCGCCCTCGAGGAGGCAATCGTCGCGGGCGAGATCGCGCCGGGGACGGTCCTGCGCCAGGAGCAGCTCTCCGAGCGGTACCACGTCAGCCGCACCCCGGTGCGTGAGGCGCTACGCCGCCTCGCGGCGCTCGGGCTCGTCCAGTTCGTCCCGAACCGCGGTGTGCGCGTGCGCACGCTCTCGCGCGAGGAGCTGCAGGAGGCGTTCCTCGTGCGCGCCGAGCTCGAGAGCCTCGCGACCGAGCTGGCGACGCCGAAGATCACCGCGGAGCAGCTCGCGGAGCTCGACGCAGCCGAGCAGCGCTTCAGCGAGCTGACCCTCGAGCTCCGCCGGCGGGCGCGCGAGGGCTCGCAGGACGGCGCGCTCGTCGCGAGCTGGGTGCACGCGAACCACGCCTTCCACGATGTCATCTACGCCGCCGCGGACGCGCCTCTTGTCGAGCGGCTCGCGAAGAGCGCACGTCGCAGTTTCTTCACGCACGTCGTCTGGGCGGCGGGCCTCGACATCGACCACCTGTACGAGCAGAACGACCTCCAGCACCGCGCAATCCGGGAGGCAATTGCCGCGGGCAGCGCCGAGGGGGCGCGGCTGCTCGCCCGGGAGCACGTCCTCTCCTCCGGGAGGATGCTGGAGACGATCCTCGACCAGGTGCGCGAACGTCAGGGCGTGGAGCTGCGCTCGGCGTGAACGGGGTTGCCTCGCGGGTTCGGACGGTCCGTCGTCGCGGGTCTGACGGCCCGGACCCGGGGATCGACCCTCAGCGATATTGACGGAAGACGAGCTCGGCGGCGCACACCGGTTTCTCCTCGCCCTCCCGCTCGGCGACGCCGGCCAGGGTGACCTGGATGCCGCCGTCGATCTCCTCGAGGTCCGCGACGGTGAACCGGCCGCGGAGCCGGCTCCCGACCGGCACGGGCGCCGGAAACCGCACCTTGTTGACGCCGTAGTTGATCCCCATGCGGTAGTCCTCGAACGCCGGCCCGACCTCGTACCAGAAGCGGACGAGGAGAGACAGCGTCAGGAAGCCGTGCGCGATCGTCGTCCCGAACGGTCCCTCGGCGGCCCTCTCCGGGTCGACGTGAATCCACTGCGGGTCGTCGGTCGCCTCGGCGAACCGGTTGATCCGGTCCTGGTCGATCTCGAGCCACTGGCTCGGGCCGAACTCGTCGCCGACCTGCACGGGCCGAGCCTATCGCGAGGACGCGACTACGCGCCTTCGGCGACCTGCTCGTCCGGCAGATCGACGACCGGGCCGCCGGCGCTCGTGACGAGCGTCGGCTTGAGGCCCTTCTGGATCGTCTCCTTGGTGATCACGCACTTGGAGACGTCCTTGCGCGAGGGCAGCTCGAACATCACGTCGAGCAGAGCGTTCTCGATGATCGAGCGGAGGCCGCGGGCCCCGGTCTCGCGCTCGAGCGCCTTGTCGGCGATCTCCCAGAGCGCGTCGTCGGTAAAGACGAGCTCGATGTTGTCGTAGTTGAAGAAGCGTTGGTACTGCTTGACGAGCGCGTTCTTCGGCTCCTCCAGGATCTTGACCAGGTCGTCGCGCAGCAGCTGGTGCACGGCGGAGACGACCGGCAGGCGGCCGATGAACTCCGGGATCAGCCCGTACGAGAGCAGATCCTCCGGCATCACCTGCTGGAGCATCTCGGAGCCCTCGTGGGAGCGCTTCGAGTGGATCTGGGCGCCGAAGCCGACCGCGTTCTTGCCGATCCGCCGGGCGATGATCTTCTCAAGCCCGGCAAACGCACCGCCGCAGATGAAGAGGATGTTCGTCGTGTCGATCGAGAGGAACTCCTGGTGGGGGTGCTTGCGCCCGCCCTGGGGCGGGACCGAGGCGACCGTGCCCTCGAGGATCTTCAGCAGCGCTTGCTGGACCCCCTCGCCCGAGACGTCGCGCGTGATCGACGGGTTGTCCGCCTTGCGCGCGATCTTGTCGACCTCGTCGATGTAGATGATCCCGGTCTCGGCCTTCTTGATGTCGAAGTCCGCGGCCTGGATCAGCTTCAGGAGGATGTTCTCGACGTCC
>JBKPCT010000024.1:0-7741 GCA_046727515.1 Actinomycetota bacterium
CGCTACTTTTTCGGGCAAAGTAGCTGCAAATCGCGGAGTTTGCCGCGGTCACACATAGCGGGGGAGGTAGCGATCGACCTTCCCTGTCTCTGCTGGACGCCGTTCTTGGCCAGCACGGCAGTGACCCGGTGCTTGAGCGCGGAGCGCATCCACCCGGTGGCGCAGCAGGTCACGCAGGTCGCGCAGCTCACGCGGCGCGATATAGGCCTCCGGCAGCAGGTCAGCCCGGAGCAGATGCGCGAGCGTGCGCGCGTCGACCGCGTCCGTCTTCACCCGCGCCGCAGCGCGCTTGGTGGCCCGATCGTGCTCATCGGGTCTCCTTCCGTTCGGGTCTGGCGAGGACAGCGAGTAGCGCCACCTCCGAAGAGGGGCGCCACTCGCTTCGAACGCTCGCTTGATTGGCCTAGAAGGAGCCTGTCTTGATGTTCCAGAGCTGGCTGTCGGGCAGCGTCTTGTCACCATTCCCCCAGTGCAGACGGCGCACCAGAATCTGCAGAAGTTGCTGACCGCTCGAGACCTCGTCCGAGTTCAACGACATCGCGAAGGGGTGGTTGAAGTCCCTCGTCGCGGAGTTGATGATCGCGAAGTACCCCGGTACGGGCGAATGCTTGAAGTCGAGGATCCAGACCGTCAGATACGGAGTGCTGCACGGCTGAAGCGTGAGCCCCTGATTCTCGTGCGGTAGAGAATCGAGACCGACGCAGAGGCCTGTCGCGACGCCGTAGGGTGCGTATTCGATCTGCACAGCCCTGGAACTGCCGGCGTAGTGACTGTTCGCGTCGGCGGAGATCATGCCCGCCGCGTAGTAGCCCGAGACAGTGCCGACGTGGGAAAACTCGTCTTCCGAGGGGTCGGAATTGCTGTTCAGCTTCAGGATCACCGGTTGGCCGACTGCCGCGACGCCGTCGAGTATGTCCTCGACAGGGCCGGGGAGGCCGAGCCCCTTGTTGTAGATCGAGGAACACGCCATGCCGCATTGCGGTGTCGCTGCTGTCGCAGCGGTTACCGAGAGCGCGGCCGCCGCGCTCACACCGCCGAGCGCCAGCGTCGCCACGAGAGCCCACATCATGCGCGTGGTGAACATCGGGGTTCTCCTTTCACGGTCCTTGACGGACCGGTGGTTTGGGTGTGCGACCAAGGGTGGAGGTGTCGTTCGTGGCTCTCGCCCGGCGGGACACTGGCGGAGGTGGGACGCCAGGGACTCGACGGGCGCGACTCGGTAGCACGCCCTCGACACTCGGTGACGAGCAGCCTCTGGAGCGTGGCAAGCTCCCGCTGGCGTCCGACAAGGGTCGGCGATGCCGCTTCAAGGCCTGCCGCCCTCGTCTGCGGGTAGCTCGTGTGCTCCTCCCGGTGGAGTCTTCCACACGAGCGATGTCGAGTAAAGCGGCCGTCGCGGTTGTCGCCAGACGGAACCGAGTCACTCGAAAGTCCAGGCCGGCGACCCCCGTGAGGCCGGGCATGCGCGAGAGTCCTCTCGCCCGGATGCGTTCTCACCCTCGATGAGTGAAATGTGTCCACATCCGGCCCCCGCTATAGAAAGCCCCGCAAACCGCCGGGCTTTCTGTTATCCCAAGCCGACTCTGTTGATCCCAACCGACGTCGGCGAGCCCGAGATCGGCCCCGACCCCGCCTCTCGACAGAGTGGGACGGGGGCGGAAGGTGCCCGCCCCCATCCTATTCTGCTGGTCGCCGGACGCTAGTGCCCGAACGTGCTCAAGAAGCTCGAGCTCGGGGTCCCGAGTCCGGTGACGTTGTCCCAGCCGGGGTTGGTGTGCTGGGTGGGTGACCCGGAGTAGTCGTCGAAGGTGCGGAGCAAGTCCGTGGTTCCTGCCGACGCGTCGACGCTGTTGACGTAATTCCGGCGCGCAACGGCGGTCTTGACCGAGAGGACGTCGTAGAAGGCTCCAGCGTTGGCGTAGAAGAGCGGGTTCGCGAAGCCGTGCGGCCGTCCGGCCGCCTGATCCGCCAACGCCATGAGCCCGGCGAAGATCGGGGACGAGAGGCTGGTGCCACCGAGCCGGTACTCGTCGTAGTAAGCACCGTCGGGGAACGTCTGCGTCTGGCCGACGAGGAAACCGGTCTGAGGATCGCCGAGCGCGGCCACGTCTGGCACCCCGCGTCCATTCAGGCCCAGGCCTGACTGGTACGACGGCGTCGCGAAGAGCACGCTGACGCCACCACCAGAGCCGTACAACCACCCGGTGCGGCGGCAGGCAAGGGTGGTGGTGTTGCAGCTGTAGCTGCTGGTGCCCCAGCCGGTCTCGAGGACACGGGCGTCGCTCGCACTCACTCCGAGAGCGGTCCCGCCGACGGCGGTCACCCACGGGCTCGATGCCGGCCAGTCTGTCGTAGCGAAGCCGACGACGGAAGTCTCGTCGCCGTAGTCGCCCGAGGAGAAGTACACGCCGATTCCTTCAATAGCCGCCTGGATCAGGGTGTCGTTGAAGGGCTTGACGTAACCCGGCGGCAGCAGCTCGGTGTGGAAGCCATACGAGTTTGTGACGATCTGGGCCAGTTGCCGGTCGACGATGTGGTTCATCGCCGCGTCCAGATCCCGGTAGTTGTTCGCGGCGCCGACGAAGACGATCTTGGCCGCGGGCGCCATCCCGTGCACGGCCTCCACGTCCAGCGTCTCCTCCCCGTACCAGCCCTGGGGATCCTGCCTGGGATTCTGCGGCCGGCTGTAGGTCCCAGGAGCGACCACCTGGACGAGCTGCGAGGGGCTCATCGTCGGCAGCCCCCGGTTGGTCGACCACTGATTCACGTCCTGCAGAATTGTCGGCGAGGCGTAGGCGTCGATAATCGCGACCGTCTGCCCCGCGCCGTCGTACGCGTTCGAGATTCCGTAAGCGCCTTTGATCTGCGCAGGCGTGTATCCCCTAACGGTCCACGGCGCAGTCGGCGGCGTGCTCAGGTCGGTGAAGCCTGCCGGGTAGGCGTACGGAGAAACGAACTCCGCCCAGTAGGTCGAGAGCGGCGGCGCATTCCGGAAACCGCCCGAAGGCGGCGCGTTCCCGTCGACTACGTGGTTCGTCTGCACGAAGACAGCGCTGTCGTCGAGCCCGATCACGCCGGTGATGCTCTTTGACAGAGCGCTCGGGATCGACAGCTGTCCGGAGGGTGCTCGGACGCTCTGGCCGTTGACCTTGTACATCCCGAAGCCTGTCGCGAACGCCGCTTCGGCCTGGGCGACCGTGCCCTCGGCAGACACGTAATGGTTGTTCGCCGGCGTGTAGTTCACCGTGAACCCCTGAGCGCGCAGCCACGCCTGCACCGCTCCCACAGAGGACTGCGACGGCGCAAACTGCTTCCGGAACTGCGCGGCCGTCAGATACCGACCGTACGAGGCGCTCGCGGGGTCGGACACCGCCTTGGCAAGCGTCTCGGCACCGCCCGCGTTCCTCCAATCGAGGTACACCCGAAAGCCGACCGAACCCGCGGGATCGGCGGCACCGGTAAAGTTGCGCGAACTCGCCCACGAGGGCGTGCTCCCGGGAAGGGTCGTGCGATCGGCCTGCCGCGCAGCACCTGCCGCGCCGACGATCGCCAACCCGAGAGCCACGCTGAGCCCAGCGACCGTCAGCCGAGCGACGCTCTGACGCGGCCTCGCAAAGGACTCTTTTCGCATCTCGTCTCTCCTCTTTTCTTGTTTTCGACCAGCACTCCCCGGCCTTAGAACGCGGGAACAGTAGCCGACCTCCGCGCGTAGGTGCATCTTCTTCACGGCCTCGCTGCCCGTCGGAAGCTCCGCGAGCGGCTCAAGCGCGATCTGCGCCGGACCTAGGCGCCGTTCGCCTCGATGAGCACCATGATGAGGCGTGCCGGAACGGTCGCGCTGTTCTCGATCCGGTGCGGGCGGTCGGCCGTGTAGAGCGCGGCCGTCCGCGGCTGCAGCGGAATGCGGTGCCGGCGGGCCAGGACGAGTGCGATCTGGCCCTCGAGCACGTAGAGCAGCTCACGGCTGCCTTCGGGATGGACCTGCCCGTCGTACGCGTCGCCGGGGGCGAGTGTCCATTCCCAGAGCTCGATCTTGGCCGGGTGCTCCGAGCCGACGACGAAGTCTCCCCACCCGCCCTCGGCGCCGCTCCAGAGGCGCACCGCCTCGTCGCGGCCGACGAGGCGGAGCTCTGGCTCGTCGCCGACCTCCAGCACCTGCGGCAATCCGACGCCCAGCGCGGCGGCGAGGCGACAGACCGTGGCCACGCTCGGATTGGCCCGACCTTGCTCGAGTTCGACGACCATGCCCTTGCTGACCCCCGAGCGGGCGGCCAGAGCCGCGAGCGTCCAGCCGCGCGCCTGCCGCAGCAAACGCACGTTGCGCGCTACGGCGGCGGACACGGTCTCGGGGCTGAGTGAGGTGCGAGGAACCATGGCGACTCGTGACCAATATTTTGTACTACAAGACTGGTATTTTGTACCGAACATCGAGGGCGTGGAGGTGCGAGGTGATCACGGGTGCGCACGCGGTGATCTTTACGAGGGACGCGGAGGGGGATCGGGCGTTCTTCCGAGACGTGCTCGAGTTCCCGTCGGTGGACGCTGGAGGTGGTTGGCTGATCTTTGCTCTGCCGCCTGCGGAGCTGGCGGCCCACCCCGCGGACGAGAACGGGTCTCACGAGCTCTATCTCATGTGCGACGATGTCCACGCGACCATCGCCGAGCTGAGCAGCAGGGGAGTGGACATCGCCCGACCCGTGACGGATGAGGGGTTCGGTCTTGTGACCGCGATCCGGCTACCCGGGGGCGGGGAGCTGGGGCTGTACGAGCCGCGGCACCCTTCGCCGCTTTCGCCCGGCTCGTATACCTAGATCTTTGTCTTCTTCGGCCGCGACGACGAGTCGGCGCTCGTCACGGTCAAGCTGGCTGAGTCCCACCACCACGCTCTTGCGATCGAGGGAGCAGCACCGACCGGCATGGGCTCGGACGCGCCGGGTGGGTCGACGTCCCGGTGCACACGAAGCGTGTCACGCTCGAGCTCCTCCGCGACTGGATCGAGGAGAGCTACCGGATCATCGCGCCGAAGCGTCTCGTCGCCGAGCTCGATCGACGCGTCCACTAACGGTTCAACGCGTCTACCCTTGCTCGCCCAAGGGGCGCCCCAGTAGGGCACCGTCGAATGCGAAGGGTTCCTCGCGAAGCGCGCAGACGTAGCGTGGGAAGACTTCGCGGGCGACCGTCCCGCCGTGCATGGCGTGGATCCAATCGGGATCGAGGCGCTCCAACCTGTCCACGACCTGTCGCACCGGCTCCTCATGCGCGAAGATCCCGATCTCTCGGTAGAACGCGCACATCTCGTGGCCGAGGTCTTCGCTCACGACCGGCGGCTGGTCGCCGGGCTGGATGAACAGGTCCGACGGGAAGAGGCTTCGGGTTGTCTCTTCGAACACCATCATCGAGTCCCAGTGATGGACGTGCGGGGTCTCGAGGAAGCGCAGCCTGTGGTGACCCAACTCGATCACATCGCCCTCCCGAACGGCCTGCACTCGACCGAAGAAGTCGACGCCGAAGCCGCTGAGGTTCAGAACGACCGAGAGCTCCAGCCGACCAGCGCGGCCTCTTGAGCGCCGGCCATGAAGCGGTCCATGCCGCCGCACTCGTCACCCTCGAAGTGGAGCAGGACGACGTAGGCCAGCCAAGCCGGGTCGACCACCTCTGCGACCGCGTGGCGCGTCTCCTCGTAGGTCGCGTGAACGCCGGTGTGGATGAGCGCAGGGCGCTCGTCGTCGATCAGGAACTGGTTGAAGCTAACCGGCGCGTGCCGGGGCGGGATCGAGATCCGATAGACGCCCTCCACGATCTCGTCGATTCGAGCCATTTCATTCACCGCAACGGTCGGCCTTCGACGCGGTCACGTGCCGGCTACCGACTTTCTTCCTTTCAGGCGCTTGGCCGTCTCGGTTCGGGCGAGGCTGAATGCGCTGTTGACGAGGGCGATGTGGGAGAAGGCCTGCGGGAAGTTGCCGAGCAGGCGTCTGCTGCGGGGGTCGTACTCTTCGGCGAGGAGCCCGACGTCGTTACGCACGTCGAGCAGTCGTTCGAACAGTTCGGTCGCCTGGTCGTGGCGGCCGTCCAGCGCGAGCGCGTCGACGAGCCAGAAGGAGCTGGGGAGGAAGCTGCCCTCGCCGACCGGGAGGCCGTCGATTGCCTCCTCGCTGCGATAGCGCAGTAAGAAGCCGTCCTCTAGGAGCTGCTCCTGGACGGCTTCGAGCGTGCCGCGGATGCGCGGATCCTCGGGCGGGAGGAAGCCGACCAGTGGCAAGAGCAGGAGGCTTGCGTCCAGGCGCGCGTCACCGTAGGACTGGGTGAACGAGCAGAGCTCCTGGTTCCAGGCCCGGCCGCAGACCTGGGCGTGGATCTCGTCCCGGATCGCACGCCAGCGCTCGAGCGGCCCCTCGCGGCCGAACTCCTCGCAGAGCTTGATCCCGCGGTCGAAGGCAACCCAGGCCATTACTTTCGAGTGCGTGAAGTGCCGCCGCCCGCCGCGCACCTCCCAGATCCCTTCGTCGGGTTCGGACCAGCGCTGCTCGAGCAACCCGAGCACCTCCCGGCCGAGCTCCCAGGCGGGCAGCGAGGCGCCCACGTGGTACCTGCGCGCCTGATACATCGCGTCCATCACCTCGCCGTAGACGTCGAGCTGCTCGTGCGCGGCGGCCGCGTTACCGACCCGCACCGGCCGGGAGCCTTCGAACCCGGGAAGCCAGTCCACCAGCCACTCCGGCAGCCGCCGCTCGCCCGCGAGCCCGTACATGATCTGGATCTCGTCCGGGTCGCCCGCCGCCGCCCGCACCAGCCAGGCACGCCACGCGCTCGCCTCCTCGCGGTAGCCGGCGTGGATCAGCGCGAGCAAGGTCAGCGTCGCGTCCCGCAGCCAGCAGTAGCGGTAGTCCCAGTTGCGCTCGCCGCCCGGCCACTCGGGCAGCGACGTCGTCGGCGCGGCGATGATCCCGCCCGTAGGTGCATAGGTCAGCCCCTTGAGCACGACCAACGATTGGAGGACGGCCTCGCGGTAGGGGCCGTCGTAGCGGCAACGCGACGACCAGCCCCGCCAGAACGTCTCGGTCTTGCGCAACGCCTCCTCGGCGTCCACGGCGGGAGGACGCGAACTATGTGAGGGAAACCAGCTCAGCGTGAACTGCACCCGCTCGCCGGCACCAACGTCGAACGTCGACACCGTCGCCGGTTTCTCGCCGAAACTCGGAAGCGGCGTGCGCAACACGAGGGCGTCCGGGCCTGCGGTCGCGACAAGTGCGCTCTCGACCCCGCGGAGCGAGGGGATGATCCGCCCATACCCGAACCGGACGACGAGGTCGGAACGCACCGAGACCCGACCGGAGATTCCCTCCACCATCCGGACGATCGTCGGTACGTCGCCGCGGGGCGGCATGAAGTCGATGACACGAATCCTTCCCTCACGCGTCTCCCACTCGGTCTCGAGGACGAGCGATCCGTCGTGATAGCGGCGCCTCGGCTCGCCGCCTGCCGCCGGCGCGACCAGCCAGCGGCCGTGCTCGCGCTGCCCGAGCAGCGCGGCCAGGCAGGCATCGGAGTCGAACCGCGGAAAGCAACACCAATCGATCGAACCCTCACGGTGGGCGAGCGACGCACTCTGCAGATCGGACAGAAGCGCATAATCCTCGATCAGCCGCTGCACCGGCTCATTCTTACCCGGCGACCTCGGCCCAGGATCCGCTGAGGATGCCGGAGCAGCTGGGAGCTCGCTCGGGACGCTTGCCCCTGG
>JBKPCT010000025.1:0-36903 GCA_046727515.1 Actinomycetota bacterium
CCCGGCGACGAACACCCGCCGCCGCCCGAGCAGGTCGGCCGCCCGCCCCCCGAGCAACAACAACCCGGCGAAGGTGAGCGCGTACGCGCTCACCACCCACTGCAACCCCTGGGCCGAGAACCCGAGATCGTCCTCGATCGACGGCAACGCCACGGTCACGATCGCCGCGTCCAGGATCACCATGAAGAACGCCCCACACAACAACGCCAACGCCCACCAACGACGCGGATCCGGCTCCAGTCCGGGTATCGCAGCCTCCATGACCGTCCTCCTCACTTCTTGCTTTGGTGCGGTTTGAGCGGTTCAGCTCAAGGCTGATGCTGCCGCCGAGCGTGATGCGGCTGCCAGAGATTCGCTCCTCCCCGAATCACTCGCCGCCTGGATCGAGCAAGGTGAAGATCGCGAGCCGACCGGCGACCGTCCACCCGGCCACGGGCGGGGTTACCTGGGGGGCTCGGTGGGTGGTGCGCCGGGCCCCGGCACGAGCTCGAGCTCGTCCGGTGTGACGATCGAACCGTCGCCGGCGATGAGACGGACAGAGATCGGGGACCGGTCACCGCGCCGGCGTGCGATCCGCGGCGGCTTGTCTGAGACGTAGCGGTCGCCCCACTGCATCAGCGCGAGGAGAGGAACACCGAGCTCGCGTCCTTTCTGGGTCAGTCGGTACTCGAAGCGCTCGGGGCGCTCGCTGTAGCGGACACGCTCGAGGATGTCATCCGCGACGAGACGGTTCAGGCGATCGGTCAAGACGTTGCTGGCAACACCGAGGCTCGTGAGCAGCTGATCGAAGCGGTGCTTCCCGAGCACGACGTCGCGAATGACGAGCAGGGTCCAGCGGTCGCCGACCAGCTCGAGCGTGCGGGCGACGGAGCAGACCTGTCCTTCGTAGTCGCGCTTCAGCATTCGCGTACAGCGTAGCGGATCACTTGCGTGATGCAAGCTGCTCCTGGTAATGTTCCTTGCGTCACGCAAGTCGCTTTGGGCCATTTCCCGGTCGTCCAAGTCTCACATGATCACCCTCGAGCTCACTCTCGACGATTTGCTCCGTAGCCGGTTCGCGATCTCGGCCGTGGGCGAGGCGATCGCAGCAGCGCAGGCGATCGTGAGCCCGCCGGCGGCTGCCGGATCCTCGGCGTGGGTGCGGGCGCAGGAGCCGACTCTCCGTCAACTGGCGCGCGAGCACGACCTGCGAGCGCTGCTTGCGCTCCTTCCCGAGTGCTCCTACGTGCCGGACTTCCTGACGCCGCTGCCGCGGTCGCCGGTCGGGGATCTGGAGGCGGAGCTGGCCGAGGTCCGGGCGACTCCCGTCGCGAGGGCCCGAGCTGAGATCGAGCGCTGCCTGAGGCAACGCGGGCCGATCGAGCGCGAGGTGGCGGAGCAGTTGCGAGCTGCGGACGCGGTCGAGCGGCTGGCGGTCCAGATCGAGGTCCTCTGGGAAGGATTCCTCGAGCCTTGGTGGACGCGGGTCCGCGAGGTGCTCGACCGCGACATCCTGCGCCGTTCACATGCGCTCGCGGCAGGCGGGCTCGCGGCGGTGTTCGCGGACCTGGAGCCGATGATCACGCTCGAGGGGCGCCGTCTCTTCGTGCGCCACCGCCTCACCCGCAGCCACCCGCTCGGCGGCGTGGGACTGCTTCTCGTTCCGTCGGCGTTCGTCTGGCCGCGGGTGATCGCCATGCTGGACGCGCCGGGGCCTGTCGGGCTCCGCTACCAAGCGAGAGGAAGCGGCACGATCTGGCTCGAACGGTCGTCGGATCCCCATCGGACACTCGCGAGCCTCATCGGAGCGACCCGCGCACACATCCTGAGAGCGCTCGACGAGCCCATCCATACGGCTGGGCTCGCAGCCCTCCTGGCCCGCTCGCCCGGAAACATTGCCGACCATCTCGCCGTGCTGCGGGGCAACGGCCTGATCGTGCGGGCACGCAGTGGACGGCGGGTCCTCTACTCACGCACCAGCCTCGGCGACGCACTCCTGGCCGGGACCTAGCCGAGTTCTTCGTGGAGCGACGAACCTCTTGCCCGGCCCAGCGCTCGTCGACGACGATCACGTGTAGCGCCTGATGAAGCTCTCCGCCGGGAAGATCACGATCGCGCCGTTCATCCTCGACCGAGGGGCGGCGCTGTTCGACGGCGAAGGCGGGGAATGGTGATCGCGCGGATCTGGCGCGGCGTCGTGCGCACAGACGATGCGGCCGACTACATCCGGTACGTGCGCCGGACCGGGATCGAGCACTACCGGTCGACG
Source organism: Actinomycetota bacterium (assembly GCA_046727515.1). Classification (GTDB taxonomy): domain Bacteria; phylum Actinomycetota; class Thermoleophilia; order Gaiellales; family Gaiellaceae; genus DATBLE01. Next base: position 2,249 of record JBKPCT010000025.1, read on the forward strand.
CCCGGCAACATCGGCGCGTGGATCCTCCATCGGCCGATCGACGCCGGGACCGAGATCGTCACGTTCTCCCTCTGGGAGAACATGGCTTCGGTGCGGAGCTTCGCGGGCGACGACCCGTCCCAGGCGGTCTACTATCCAGAGGACGACCGCTATCTGATCGAGCGGGGCTCGACCGTCGACCACTACGAGGTCGATTGAGGGCGCGCCGACGGCCGCGTCGCACCAAGTGAGCACGCGCCGAGCGATCTTCGAGCGAGTGGCGGTTGTCGCCGACGTCCACGGCAACTCCGTCGCGATGGCGGCGGTCGCTCGTGAGGTGCTCGCGTCGGCGCCGGACGCGCTCGTCTTCGGCGGTGACCTCACGTGGGGGCCGATGCCCGAAGAGACGTGGCGGATCGTGACGGAGCTGCGCGACAGCGTCGGCGGCCCAGTGTTCTTCATCCGCGGCAACGCCGAGCGAGCACTCGCCGAGCTACGTGCCGGAGCGCCGGCGCGGCAGTCGACTGCCCGGGAGCGCTGGATGCTCGCGCAGCACGCCTCTGCGACGCTCGATGCCCTCGGGAGGTTCTGCGCGACGCTCACCCTCGACATCCCGGGCCTCGGGTTGACACGCTTCTGCCACGGGTCTCCACGCAGCGACGAGGAGCTGATAACTCCGCGGACGCCCGCCGATCGGATGAGGGCCCTGCTCGAGCAGGTAGACGAGCGGGTGCTCGTCAGCGCGCACACGCACATCCAATTCGACCGTCGTGTCGTCGGGATTCGCTCGGTCAATCCAGGCAGCGTGGGTGTGCCCTACCAGGGAGCGCCCGGCGCATACTGGGCGTTGCTCGGGCCGGAGGTCGAGTTGCTCCGCACGGACTACGAGCTCGGAGCCGCAGTCGCCGCATACCGTGCGACCGACGATCCCCTCGCCGACGCGATCGTCGAGACCCTTCTCGAGCCTCCCATGCCGGCCGCGGTGATCGCCGCGGCCGAGGCACTGGCGTGCTCGGGATAAACGTCTCCTAGGTCCGCGGATCCGCCCTGGGCGCCGATGCTTCGGCGATGGAACCGCCTATCACCTCAGGCCAATCCGGGATTGCGTTCGCGCCGTAGGGAACAGCTGAGGAGCTCCAACAGAGAGGAGAAGATCATGCACGGACTTGTCCTCCGCGGCACGCTTGCCGCCGTTGCCCTTTCTCTCGCGCTTGCCGCCGCGACGCCTGTGGCGGCGGCTCCGCCGGGCAACACCTACACCGTCACGCCGCTCGTCTCCGACGTCCCCGGCGCGGCGCTGAACCCCGATCCGAACCTCGTCAACGGCTGGGGCCTCGCGCGCAGCGCGTCGAGCCCGTGGTGGGTGGCCGACAACAAGACGAACAAGTCGTCGCTCTACACCGGCGCCGGCACGGTCCTCGCGCTTGCTCCCACCGTCGAGGGCGGGCCGACGGGCGTCGTGTTCGCCGGGATCACGGGCAGCTTCCTCGTCGGCAGTACGGCAGCCCCGAACGTCTTCCAGCCCGCGGCCTTCATCTTCGCGAGCGAGGACGGGAAGATCCGCGCCTGGCGCGGCGGCTCGACGGCGGCGCTCGTCACCGCCGATCTGAACGACGGGGCGATCTACAAGGGACTGGCGATCGCCCAGGGCCAGGCCGGGCCGCGGCTCTACGCGGCGGACTTCCACAACGCGCGGGTCGACGTCTTCGACGGCGGGTGGAACGACGTCACACCGGCCGGCTCGTTCGACGACCCGGAGCTGCCCGCGGGCTATGCGCCGTTCGGGATCCAGACGATCGGCGGGCGCATCTTCGTCGCCTATGCGAAGCAGGACGCGGACGCCGAGGACGAGGTCGCCGGCCAAGGCCGCGGCTTCGTCGACGCGTACGATCTCGAGGGCAACCTGATCGGTCGCTTCGCGGGCCACGGTCAGCTCAACGCTCCGTGGGGGCTCGCGCTCGCGCCCCCCGGCTTCGGCCGCTTCGGAGGCGACTTCCTCGTCGGCAACTTCGGCAATGGTCGGATCAACGCGTACGCCGAGGTCTCGCCCGGCGTCTTCGAGCACCGCGGAACGCTCCGCGACACCGAGGGCAAGAAGCTCACGATCGACGGGCTGTGGGCCCTCGAGTTCGGCAACACCGTTCACAACGGCAACAACGGCGCACCCGACGAACTCTTCTTCACTGCGGGCCCGGACGACGAGTCGCACGGGCTCTTCGGAATGATCACCGCGGGCTGACGCTCTCTTCCCGCATCGTGCCGAGACCGCGCCCGCCCACGGTCTCGGCACATGCGTGGGATCAGCCCGTCATCGAGTCGTGCAGGTCGTACCAGGTCTCCCGTTGCGGCGGTGTGAAGGTCTCGTCGCCGCGTTGGGAGGCCTCGCCGGCCATGCGCTCGATGATCGGCATGAGCTTGTCGCTCAGGAACTTCTCGCCCTGTTCGCGGCTCTCCCAGACGTCGAAGATCCGAAAGACGCCGGCGTCATGGTCGAAACCGGCGGTGTGGACCAGGAGGCCGTCAGGCGCTTCCTTCAGGTCCAATGCTTCGTTGATCGCGTCGTAGTTGGTCGTGCTCGTGTCCCCGCCCCGGATCTCGAACTCCTGCAAATGGACGACCGCCATCAGTAGCTCCTTTCGTCGCGGACGCACAGGATGCTAAGGCACCCGTCAGGGCAGCCGCGGTGCGACGAGCGCCGACGCAGCGCCCGCGACGACGAGCAGGATCGCCGCCAGGGCGAGGAGCTGGTACGTCACTTCCTTCTTCCCAGACTCCCGGCCGACGATGGAGCCGAGGTGCTCGTATGCGGCGGAGAGCGCCTTCGCCGAGCGGGCGTCGAAGAACTTGCCGCCGGTCGTCTGTGCGATCTGCCGTAGCGTCTCGGGGTCAGGTGGGACCGGAATCCGCCGCCCGAACCCGCCGCCGAAGAGCCCTCCTCCGCCGGGGGACGACCCTCCGCCGCCCCCGGGAGCGCCGCCGCCGCCTCCGAAGCCGAAGCCGCGGTCGAGCACGCCGTTGGGGGTGCCGAGCGCGATCGTGAACACGGGAATGCCCGCCCGGCGCGCGCGCTGGGCACCTTCGAGCGGTTGGAGCAGCCCTCGGGTCTGGTGGCCGTCCGAGAGGAAGAGGATCGAGACCGGGCTCCGGCGCTGCGGCTGAGCCGCCACCGTATAGGCGATCGTCTGCACACCCCCCGGAGGCGGCGGCTTGACGAGGTCGACTGCGGCCGCCAGCGCGTCTCCGATCGCCGTGCCTCCGAAGCCGGAGAAGTAGCCGAGGGAGTCGACCGCCTGGCGAACGAGGTCACGGTCGGTCGTCGGTGGGGCAGCGACCTGCGGGTCGCCGGCGAAGGCGATCAGCGCGACCTTGACCTTTTTCGGGACGCGGTCGAGGAACATGCGGACGGCGGCCTGGGCGGCACCGAGTCTCGTCGGCTTCACGTCCTTCGCCTGCATCGATCCGGAGACGTCGACGACGAGGATGACGCTCGCCTCGGGGGACGGAACCAACGTGCTCCGGTGCGGGCGCGCGAGCGCGATGCAGAGCGTCGCGAGCGCCAGCAGCGCCAGAGCCGGAGGCACGTAGCGGCGGATCGCCCGCCCGCGCGAGACGGCGATCAGGAGGTCGACATTCGTGAAGGTCATCGCGTAGCGGGGCGGACGTCGCTCCAGATACAGGTAGAGCGCTGCCAGCGCCGGCAGCGCCAGCAGCGTCAGCAGGAGGAGGGGATGCCCGAAGCTCATCGGTCACCTGCGCAGACGGCGGCAACCTGGACGATCCCCTGCCCGCGCCGCGCGCGTGCGATCGCGACCGCCGCCTGGTCAGCGACGCGGACGCTCATGGACAGGCTCACGACCAGGAGCTCGGTCGGCGGGCTCGGCGTCGCGAAGGCCCGGGTTGCATACCAGTCGACCAGCCGTTCGTTCGCACGGCAGGAGGCGACAATGCGGCTCGTGCCGCGGATGCGAGCGGTGACTACGCGCCGCACCGTCGGCATCCCCGGAGGGGTGACGGCAGAGACGCTGGTCGGCGTCCGCGGTCCACCGCCCATCGCGGGAACACAGCCGACGTGCGGACGGAAGCTCGGCGCCCGGGCGGACGTGCCCGTGTACTCCCCGACGAAGACGACCGTGCGCGAGGTCGTCACGCCTGGAGAGACCGGGCTGCCGGGCGCTCCCAGGAACGTGAGGTCGATCGCCTCGTCGCTGAGCTCCGCGTCGGTCCCGCCGACGACGAATCCGCGCGGGCAGCTGAGCTGGTACGGCGCCCTGACACGCGGGACCACCTGCGCGCCGGGTACGACCACCCACGGACCGGCAACGGCAACGCAGACATCCAGTCCCCGGCACTCGTTCGTCGCACTCGCAGGCGCAGCGACAGTCAGCGCGGCGGCCGTCAACCCGCTGAGCACGAGCCCGGGCACGGTCATGCGACCCTCCTGAACCAGTACGCCGACAGTCCGGCACCGACGACCAGCAGGAACGCGGCGCCGCCGGCGAAGAGATCGGTGATCTCGCGCGATTTCCTCGTGTGGCCGAGCTTCGAGCCAAGGTCGTCGTACACCCGCTTCAGCTCCTCGTCTGTCGCGGCGGTGAAGAACTGCCCGCCGGTCGTCCGCGCGATCATCTGCAGGGTCTCCGGGCTCGGCGGCACGCGGATCGTCTCGACGTAGCCGCCCGGGAGTTGGTGCTCGACGGTCCCGCTCGGCGTCCCGAGCGAGATCGTGTAGACGGGCACCTGCAGGCGGCGCGCCTGCTCGGCGGCGGCGAGCGGAGTCGTACGGCCGCCGTCGCGCGCGCCGTCCGAGATGAGTAGGACCGAGGTCGGCGGCGTGCGCCCGTCCTTCGAGCGCTCCCGGAGCTTCAGCCGGGCAGCCAACAGCACTGCGTCGCCGATCGCCGTCCCCTCCCCGGCGTGCAGCGTCGCAAGCGCCTTTCGCACGAGCTCGCGGTCGTCCGTCGGCGCGAGCGCGAGCTGCGCCCTGGTGGAGAAGGAGACGACGCCGATCCGGAACCGTTTCGGAACGAGGTCGACGAAGTGGTTCGCTGCCGCCTGCGCGGCGACAAGGCGGCTCGGCTTGATGTCGTCGGCTCCCATCGAGCGGGACGCGTCCATTGCGAGCAGGACGGTGGCCTCCTCGCGCGCGACGTTGACGGTCGCGTGCGGGCGGGCGACGCCGACGATCAGGGCGGCGAGCGCGGCGAGCAGGATCGCAACCGGCAGGTGTCGTCTCCGGCCGGGAGCACGATCGACGAGGTTGGGAAGCAGCGCGGGTGTCGTCCAGCGCCCGGCGAAGCGGTTCCGTCGACGGTCTCTGGCGACGTAAGCGGCCACCAGCGCCGGAATCGCGAGCAGCCAGAGCAGGGTCCACGGGGACCCGAACGTCATCGTCCTCTCCGCAGGAACACGGCGAGGCTGCGCAGCCAGTCACCCGAGGTGGTCAGCACCGTGTGGCGCACGCCGAGCGACGAGAGCGCGGAAGCGAGGTCGCGACGCTCGGCCTCTGCGGCCTCGGCGAACCGCGCGCGGAGCCGCGCGCTGCGGGTGTCGACACGCACGTGGCGGCCGGTCTCGGCATCGATCAACCAGAGCTCCCCGGCGTTGACGAGGTGCTGCTCGCGTGGGTCGCGGATCTCGACGGCGACCACGTCGTGCCGGGCGGCGAGCTGGAGCATCGGCTTGTGCCAGTCCCGGGGGCCGCGGAAGTCGGAGACGATCGCGACGAGCGAGCGCTGGCGGGCGGCCGCGGCCGTCCGGCTGGCCGCCTCGCCGAGGGAGGTCGCGCCGACACGTCCGGGCTGCGCGCCCGGCTGGTCACGCAGCGTGGCCAACAGGCCGAGCAGTCCGATCCGGCCCTGCCGCACGGGAAGCCAGCGGTCGGCGCCGTCACCGAACGTGAGCACTCCGAGCCGGTTCCCTCGTCGCGTCGACAGGTGGCCGAATGCGATCGCCACCCCTTCGGCGAGATCCGCCTTCCGGCGGTCGGCGGTGCCGAAGAGCATCGACGGCGACGTGTCGAGAACGAGCCAGGTGACGAGCACTCGCTCTGCCAGCTGTACCCGCACGTGCGGCTCGCCGGTGCGCGCGGTGACGGCCCAGTCGATCAACCGGACGTCGTCACCCGGCACGTACGGCCGGATCATCGCGAGCTCGGTACCGGGGCCGAGGAGCGACGAGCGGTAGTCGCCGGCGAGCAGGCCCTGGACACGGCGCCCGATCGTGATGTCGAGCGCCCGCAGGAAGCGGTCGGGGATCGGCCCCGGGCCCGGGCGGGCAGGAGACCGAGCCGTCTCCAGTGTGCTCAGAGCACTCACGCCGCGCTCATCTCCGGCAGGTCGAGCTGGGGAGCGGGCACTGCGGCTCGCACACGCTCGAGGATCGAGTCGGCACTCACCTCCTCCGCGAGCGCCTGGTAGGAGAGTACGAGTCGGTGCCGGAGCGCGTCGCCCACGAGCGCGAGGACGTCGTCGACGGTGACGAAGTCGCGACCGTGGACAAGCGCCAGCGCCCGGGCGGCGACGATCAGGCTGATCGGCCCGCGCGGGCTCGCGCCGTAGGCGATGTACTGAGAGAGCTCGTCGAGGCCGTGCGCCGCCGGATTCCGGGTGGCGTCGGCGAGGCTGACCGCGTAGCTGATCAGGGCGGGGTCGGCGTAGACGCTGTGCACGTCGCGCTGGAGCCGCCGGAGCTCCTCCAGCGTCAGCATCTCGCGCAGCTCGGGTGGATAGTCGAGCTGTCGCTGGACGATCGTCAACTCCTCGTCGTGGGTGGGGTAGCCGATCAGGATCTTGAGCATGAAGCGGTCGACCTGCGCCTCCGGAAGCTGGTACGTGCCCTCCGACTCGATCGGGTTTTGCGTCGCCATCACCAGGAAGGGATCGGGAACCGGCGTGCTCGCGTGGCCGATCGTCACCTGCCGTTCCTGCATCACCTCCAGCAACGCCGACTGCACCTTCGCCGGAGCTCGGTTGATCTCATCGGCCAGCAGGAAATTGCAGAAGACCGGGCCGAACTCCGTATCGAATTCACCCTCGTTCGCCCGGTAGATGCGGGTTCCGACGAGGTCGGAGGGGACGAGGTCGGGTGTGAACTGGACCCGCTTGAACGTCCCGCCGAGAACGGCGGCAGTCGTCTTGATCGTCAGTGTCTTCGCCAGCCCGGGCACGCCTTCGATCAGCAGGTGGCCCTGAGCGAGCAGGCAGACGAGGACGCGCTCCAGCATCGCGTCCTGGCCGGCGATCACCCGCCGGATCTCGTAGAGCGCCTGCTTGAGACGCTCTCTCGTCTCTGCGGGAGCGGACGGGGAGCGGTCGTCGGTGGACGCGGGCACAGGAACCCTCCTTCGTGGCGCAGCTGGACGACGGATCGACCTGACAGGAAATCAGGTTTTCCTGAGTATTGGCTGAACAGGTAAGGGTACGCGGCGGCAGCCGCTACTGAGGCGGGCCGCTCGCAAGGCGAACGCTCGCGGTCGACCGGTCGCCGAAACGATCGATCCAGATGAGCTTGATCGTGTCCCCCGGCTTCTTGCGTCCGATCAGGCGCGCGATGCCCGAAGGCGTGGACACTCTCTTGCCGTCGATCGCGGTAATGATGTCGCCGGGGGCGAGCCCGGCCCTGTCGGCCGGCCCACCCGACACGACGTTGTCGACGAGGGCGCCCGGAAGGTAGCCGCCGCTGTAGTAGCCGGATGGGTGAACGGCTACGCCGAGAAACGCCGTGGGTCCGACGTGAACCTCCGCGGAGCCGCGACCGCTCTCGATCTGCCTGGTGACCGAGAGCGCCCGGTTGATCGGGATCGCATAGCCCTCCCTGACGCCGGACAGGAATGTAAAGCCGACGGAGGCGGCGCTGTTGATCCCGACGACGCGGCCGGTCCCGTCGAGGAGCGGCCCGCCGGAGTCCCCGGGCTGCAGGTCGGCATTCGTCTGGATCAGGCCGGTCAAGCGCTGCTCGTTCCCTTCACCGTCCCCGACCGTAATCGTCCGCCCGATCGCTGTGATCGTGCCGCGCGTGACGACAAGCATGCGAGTTCCGCCGGCGTTCCCGACTGCGGTGACCGCCTGGCCCCGACGGAGCCCGGTGGAGCTGCCGAGCAACGCAGTCGCAAGGCCGGATGCCGGCTGGAGCTTGAGCACCGCGATGTCGGCCGTCACCGAGTAGCCGAGCACTCGCGCCGTGTAGCGATGCCGAGTACGCGGATCGAGGACACGAATCGTCGTTGCGCCTCGGATCACGTGGTTGTTCGTCAGCACCTCGCCTTCCGGGGTCAACGTGACGCCGGTGCCGGCCGCCGCGGTGTTCTGGTAGTTGAGGGCCGTCTCGATCACGACGACCCCCATGGTGGGTCTGGCTGCCGCGGGCCGGCTCTGCGCGGGCACCGGCGCGGCCGCGAGCGTGACGAGAACGGCAGAAGCGAGCAGCGCGCGTCGAAGCAGCCCCATCTACGAGGCAGGATGACTCATCCGGCTGAGAAATGCCTGAGAGCCGCGTTTGTACCCGGCGCGCGGCCGGCTCTACGGATGATTTTGGCCGATCAGGCGGCGGCGAGCTCCTTGTGGAGATGGCGCAGCTGGAAGGCGGTGATGAAGCTGCTGATCCCGCGGAAGAGCGCGAACAACGCCACCCAGACGAGAAGCAGCGTTGCCTTGTTGCCGAACTCGCCGGCCGACCAGAACGCAAGCCCGATCAAGATGAAGCCGGAGATCATCCGCACCCACCAGAGCCCCGTCCGGTCCGAGAACGCGATCACCAGGTCCCAGATCCCGGCGAGCAGGAAGAGGAAGGCGGTGATCTGTGCGATCGCGACGAACGCATCGACGGGGCGGGCGATCGCATTGATCCCGCCGGCCACGAAGATGACGCCGAGGACGGCGTTCAGCGCTTTCCACCACCCGCTCCGGACCACGGCGATCATGAAGAACTCGAAGATCCCGGCGCAGATGAAGATCACGCCGGCCAGATATCCGATCGACTTCACCGAGGTGATGTCGAACCGGAAGATGACGATCGACAGAATCAGCCAGGCCGTGCCGGTGATGAGCAGGACCCACCACCACTTGCCGAAATCTGGTTCGAAGAACCCCTCTTCCCCTCTTGCCATCATGGACATCCGCCGCCGCTCCTCTCTCTCACGAGACCACGACCCCTCGAGTGTGGAGCGTAACCGTCCTACCTGACGGACCGTCCGGGCGGCCTGTGCGCCCATGACGGTTTCCTCTGGGTCGGACGGGGCACCGGTAGATCGTCGATGGAGCTCTCGCGCTTTCGTGACCGCACGGAAGCTGGACGCTTCCTCGCCGAGCGGTTGCAGCACTACGCCGGCCGCGACGACGTGATCGTGCTCGCGTTGCCGCGCGGCGGCGTCCCCGTCGGATACGAGGTGGCGAGGCGCTTGGGAGCTCCGCTCGACGTGTTCGTCGTCCGCAAGCTCGGCGCGCCGGGCTACGAGGAGCTCGCGATGGGGGCGCTCGCGAGCGGCGGCCTGCTCGTTCTCGACCCGGCCGTCGTCCGCGCCCTCGGCATCGAACAGGGAGAGATCGAGCGCACGATCGGGGAGGAGCTGCGCGAGCTCGCGCGCCGCGAAGCGGCGTTCCGCGGCGACCGGTCGCCGCCGGAGCTCCAAGGCAAGACGGTGATCCTCGTCGATGACGGCCTGGCGACCGGATCGACCATGCGCGCGGCCGCGTTGGCCGTACGTGAGGCGAAACCGGCCGGGATCGTCGTCGCCGTGCCCGTTGCCGCTCCCGAGGCGTGCGCGCAGTTCGAGGACCTCGTAGACGGGGTGGTGTGCGGTCTGACGCCGAGACCGTTTCACGCCGTCGGCGCGTGGTACCAGGACTTCACGCAGACGACGGACGAGGAGGTGCGACGGGTCCTGTCAGAGGCCGCCGACGACGACGCGAGGAGAGTGGCCTGAGCGGCTACGGCAGGACGCCGAGCTCGTCGAGCGACTCGCGCAGCTCGTCGGGATCGCGGTAGACCCGGAAGGCACCCGCGCGGGTCAGCTCGTCCTCGCCGTAGCCGCCGCTGAGCAGCCCGATGCTCAACATGCGCGCCCGGCGGGCGGCGAGCAGGTCCCAGACGGCGTCGCCGACCACGTAGCAGTCCTCCGCGGTCTCGCCGAGCAGCTCGGCGCAGGCGAGGAAGAGGTCGGGCTCCGGCTTCGCCCTCGAGACGAGGCCCCGCTCGACCACGACCGTCTCCCCGCCGACGCCGAGCGCCTCGAGCGACGCGTCGATCTCGGGACGCCGGCCCGACGTCGCGATCCCGTGGGCGATCTGCAGCCCGCGCAGCTCGGCGAGCAGTTCGACCGCGCCCGGTAGCGGCCGACGCTCCGGCAGGATCGCGCGAACGAGCTCGCCGTGGCGGGCCTGGATCGCGTTCGCCTCGTCGGGGCTCAACGGCCGGCCCAGCTCGCGCGCGACGGCGCGCGTGAACAAGCCGCCGCTCATCCCGATGCGGCGGTGGATCCGCCAGCCCTCGATCGGCATCCCGGCCTCCGCCAGCGCCTGCTGCCAGGCGAAGACGTGGGCGTAGACCGTGTCGACGAGGGTTCCGTCGAGGTCGAAGATCAGCGCGGGCACGTCTCCAGTCTGACCTACGAGGCGGAGGCTGTCGCAGACGGCGTCCGCAGGGGGCGCTAGCGTCCACCCGTTGAGGCTGTTCCGCCGTAAACCGCCCGCGCCCGCGGCCGACACCTCTGCAGCGGCCGAGCCCGCGGACGCGCTCGATCCGCGTTATCTCGCCCGGGTCTTCCGGCCCCCGGTCTGGCTGCGCGACCTGGGCCTCGGGTCGTGGTTCCTCGTCGGCCTGCTCGCGCTTCTCGTCGGCGTGACCTGGATTCTCGGGCTCACGTCGACGATCGTGGAACCCGTCGCAGTCGGCATTGTGATCGCGATCGTCGCAGCGCCGCTCGTCGCCCGCCTCCAGCGGCACCACGTCCGGCGCGGCTTCGGGGCGGCGATAGTGATCCTCACGCTGATCGCGATCGTCGTCGTCATCTTCGCGCTCGTGATCGGCGGGATCATCGACCACTCGGGACAGATCAAGTCGACCTCCAACCACGGCCTCGACAGAATCGAGGGGTGGTTCCACGACGCCGACGCGAATCGCACGGGCCCCGCCCGGCAGGACGTGACGCACGCTGTCTCGAGCGGGGGCGCAACGCTGCTGAAGGGGCTCGCGGAGGGAATCCGGGGCCTGACCTCGCTGATCTTCTTCCTCACCTTCACGGCGTTCTCCGTCTTCTTCCTGCTCACCGACGGGCCGCGGATCCGGCGCTGGGTCGACCGGCACCTCGGCCTGCCGGTCGAGCTCGCGACCCTGATCACTACGAACATCATGGTCGCGATGCGCCGCTACTTCCTCGGTGTGACCGCGGTGGCGGCCTTCAACGCGGCGGTGGTGGGCATCGGGGCGCTCATCCTCGGCGTTCCGCTCCCCGGCACGATCGCGATCGTCACGTTCGTGACCGCGTACATCCCGTACATCGGCGCGTTCGTCTCCGGCGCCTTCGCCGTGCTGCTCGCGCTCGGTGACGAAGGCCCGACGACGGCGATGATCATGCTCGTGATCGTGATCCTCGCGAACGGCCTGCTCCAGAACCTCTTCCAGCCGCTCGCGTTCGGTGCCGCGCTCGACCTCAACCCCCTCGCGGTCCTGATCGTGACGATCGCGGCCGGCGCCCTCTTCGGGATGATCGGCATGATCGTCGCCGCGCCGCTCCTCTCCGCGGCGACGCATGTCTCGAGGGAGATCGCCCGGGCCAGGGCGCGGGGCGCCCCCGAGCCGCCGCCGGCCGCGAGCGCTCCGCTGTCGTCGGGCCCCTAGGAGGGCTGGCAGTGGCGGCGCCAGGCGGTGAGCAGGCCATGGACGGCGACGGCGCCGACGATGGGCTCGGCGGGCGACACCAGCTCGACGGGGTGGAGGATGAACGGCCGCGTCTGCGGGCCGCCGAGGCCGCCGTGGAACGAGATCAGCTCCTCGAACGCGCACGCCTCGTCCAGATCGGCGTCGTAGAAGCTGCCGACCATGATGTCGGCGACATGCGGGAACCCATCCGTGCGCCGGAGGTGAGCGGGAGCATTCGCCGAGAAGGCGCAGAGCGGGTCCTCGCCCTCGACGCGCCCGTCGGCGAGATAGCGCACGCCGCGCGAGCCGAGCGCGAGCGGCCCATGTTGCCGCGAGTGGACGAGCAGCCAGCCGATGTGCGGATGCTCGCGCAGCGCGGGGATGAGACGCGGGTGGCGCTCGTCGATCTCCTCCTGGGTCAGGCGACGCTGCTCTTCCATCAGGTAGACGAGCCCGAGGTTGCCGGAGCCGAGGACGACCGCGTGGCGGTCGGAGACGTCCTGGGGCGGCTTTCCGCGCTGCCTCGCCGCCTGGCCGGTCGCCTCTTCGAGCGCCACCGAAGCGATGGCGTCCTGCTCGTCGCCGCCGCCGACCCCGGTGGCGGTCCCGGCCTCGAGCGAACTGCCGACGAGCTCCTCGAGTGCGTACCCGTTCCGCTGCTTGAAGGTCGCCCCCTGCGTCTGGCCGTGGTCCGAGAGCACGACGACGTGGTACGGGCGCGGCGCGTAGCGGCGCGCCTGCGCGACCCGCCCGATCTGCTGGTCGAGCTTGCGCAGGGCCTCGAGGGTGTCGGGCCGCTCCAGCCCGGAGTGATGGGCGACCTCGTCGTAGCTCGACAGCGTGGCGTACACGATCGGACGCCCGAACATCATGTCCGCGAGGACGCTGTAGATGATCAGGTCACGGACGACGACGCAGACCGCGGCCCGGAGCAGCGGGTACTTCCCGCCCCGCTGCCCGCGCGGTCTCACGTCCCGCCGCGCCGCCCGGAGGGCCGCCGTGACCTCGAGCACGATCTCCCAGGCGAAGAGGACCAGTGTCCGTGTGACGTTGAACCCGTTCGCGAAGAACGCCCGGTAGCCCGGGTTCGCCCTCTTCTCGGCGGCCACCCTGCTCACCGTCAGGATCACCTCGTCGGCCTCGCCCGAGAGCAGGTTGCCCCGGCTCGCGCCGCCGTTCGCGAGCAGCCCGATGCCGGTCGAGCAGGCCTTCTCGATCGCCTCGCAGTCCGCGGGGCCCGAGCACGCGATCACCCGGCCGGTCGGCTTGTCCACCCACCGGAACGCGGGGATGTCGTCGTTCTTTCCGAGCAGGATGCCAGCCTGGCTTGCACCGGTCTGCGAGGAGAGATCCGTCTCCCACTCGAGCAACCGGTGCGTCCCCTCGCCGAGCCAGGAGGCGAGGTTCGGGGCGTTGCCGTCGCGCATCGCCCGCTGGAGCACCGGCAGCGCCAGGCCGTCGATCTCGAGGAAGATCAGGCCCGGGGCGTCGGCGCTCTTGCCGCCGCCGCGGCGCCGGGCGAGACGCCTGGTGACGCGCAGGGTGTAGGTGTCGTCGTCGTTCGTCCCGAAGACGATGTCGAGGATCACGCCGACCGCGGCAGCGACGAGTGCGGTAACGAGTGCCCACCAGAAGCTGTCGACCTTGATCGCCCCGGGCGCGATCGCGGAGACGGCCTGGAGCATCGCCGCGTCGACGAGCAGGATGATTCCGAACCCGGCGAGCGCCATGAAGGGGATGCGCAGCGCGGCGACGAGAGGCGGGATGATCGCGTTCAGCACGGCGATCACGAGCGTCGCCGCCGCGGCCCCGCCGAAGTTGCCCACCTCGACCGCCGGGACGAGCTTCGCCGCGATCAGCAGCGACGCCGCTCCGAGCAGCCAGGAAACGAGCAGCCGCCCGGGATGGAAGCGCGGCCTGATGGGCTGCCAGGGGGTCGTATCCTCGCCGTAGGTGATCGCGGACGTGGACATGGAAGGTAGAGCCAACCAGAACGAGGGCGTCAGTCGCCCGGCGGAAGCGCCCGGACGGATCACATACTTGGGCCACTCGACGACGCTGATCGAGCTCGACGGCGTCCGTCTGCTCACGGATCCAATCCTGCGGGCGCGCGTGGCGCATCTCAGGCGGACGTCGCCCGTGCCGGAGCCGGGCGCGGTCGATGCCGTGCTGATCTCCCACGGGCACCACGACCACCTCGACCTTCCGTCGCTCGCGCGGCTGCCGCGCGCCGTACCGGTGATCCTCCCGCGCGGGCTGGCCGGACTGGTGCGGGCGCGCGGCTTCGATGACGTGACGGAGGTCGAGGAGGGGGACGAGACGCCGATCACGGGCGCCGTCGCCGTCCGGACGACGCACGCGGATCACCCCGGCCGCCCGTCGCCGGGACGGACGCCCTTGACCGTCGGTTTCGCGGTCGTCGGGTCGCGTCGCGTCTTCTTCGCCGGCGATACCGACCTCTTCCCGAAGATGGAGGGTCTCGTCGAGGACCTCGACGTCGCCCTGCTCCCGATCTGGGGCTGGGGCGCGAGGATCGGCCCGGGACACATGGATCCCGGGCGCGCGGCCGAGGCGCTGACGCTCCTTCGTCCCCGGACCGCGATTCCGATCCACTGGGGGACCCTGCGGCCTCTGTACCGCAGCAGCAGGGCTCGATTCCTCCACGAGCCGCCTGAGGCGTTCGTCGCCGCGGCGCGACGGCTCGCGCCCGAGGTCGCCGTCCACGTGCTCGAGCCCGGCCAGAGACTGGATGTCCGGTGAGGCCCGAGCGTTTCCTCGCCAGGCCGATCCGTGGCTGTTGGACGGGACTGGCGCTGCTCGGCATCGTCGCGCTGATCGCGGCTCTCGTCCCTGCCGGACCGCTCGACGTCGACCGCTCCTGGTCCGACGCCATGAAGGACGCGGACTCGGCCTTCCTCGAGCACGCCGCTCTCGTCTTCAACTCGATCGGGCACGGGCTCGTCCGTGCGCTGACGCTCGCGGCGATCGCCGGCGTCCTGCTGGCCGCACGACGGTGGCTGGCGCTGATCGCGTTCGCGCTCGCCGAGGCCGTGGCGCCGTTACTCTCGTCCTTGCTGAAGGCGCTCGTCGACCGTCCCCGGCCCCCAGGGGCCCTCGTGCATCCCGCCGGCTCGTCGTTCCCCTCCGGGCACGCTGTCTACGCGGGAACGACCGCCTTCGCCCTCGTCCTCCTGTTCAGTGCGCCGGGGCCGACCCGGGCGGCCTGGTGGGCAGCCGCCGGCCTCGCGATCGCCGCCATGGCGTGGAGCCGCACCTACCTCCACGCGCACTGGCTCTCGGACGTCGTCGCCGGGTCGCTGCTCGGCGTCGGGGTCGCCCTGGTCGTGTTCGGAGCGGCGCAGTGGTGGAGGCCGGCGTGAACGACCTCGCCTCGGCTCCGCTCGGGGCGCCTGCAGGCTCGCGTCCGCGGCGGATAGCCAGGGTTCTCGCGTGGATCCTCGGCGTCGCTGTCCTGTGGGTCGTCCTCGACCTGCTCGGCATCGACGTCACGGGCTGGATCTCGGACCTCTGGGACCAGATCAAGCAGATCTGGAACACGAACCCCGCGTACATCATCGGCGCGCTCGCCTTCCAGTCGGGGCAGACGCTCTTTGCGGGGCTCTCCTACTACGGGATCCTGAAGGCGGCCTACGGGCGCGAGGCCCAGTTCTGGCCGATCGCGACCTCCTACGCCGTCGGCGTCGCGATGAACGGCTTCCTGCCGGCGAACATCGGCACGTTCGTGACCCTGTTCATGTTCGTGGCGGTCATCCCCGGCTGCACGCTTGCCGGCGCGATCTCCGCGTACGTGGTCCAGAAGATCTTCTTCACCCTGGCCGGGACGTTCGTCTACCTCTACATGTTCCTCAGCGTCCCCGGTGCCTTCGACATCAGCTTCGGCAACCTGAAGGCGTACCCGGTCCTGACCCTGAGCATCATCGGAGGCGGTCTCGTGGTGATCGTGATCGCCGTCCAGGCGCTGAAGCGCCGGCTGAGCAAGGTCTGGGAGCACGCGAAGGAGGGCGGGGCGATCCTGGCGACGCCGAAGCGCTACGCAACCCGCGTCTTCGTGCCGTCCTTTGCCTCGTGGCTCTGCAAGCTGGCCGTGACGGGAATCTTCCTGGGGGCGTTCGCGATCCCGGTCACGTTCGAGTCGATCATGTGGGTGGTCGGCTCCGGCTCACTCGCGAACGTCGCCTCGTTCACGCCGGGCTCCGTGGGAGTCACGCAGGCTACGAATGCGCTCGCGCTGAAGACGTGCTGCGACGTCGCGAACGACGTCGCTGTCGACTACTCGACCGCGCAGCAGCTGATCGTCACCGCCTGGAATCAGCTGCTCGCCGCGGCGCTCCTGCTCTGGGTCTTCGGCTGGTCGGGCGGGAGGCAGCTCGTCGGTGAGTCGTACGCGGACGCGAAGACGAAGGTCGCCGAGACGAAGGAGGAGCGGCGGCAGAAGAAGGAGGCGAAGAGGGCCGCGCGCCGGGAGCGCCGGACCGGCTAGGCGGTCTCCGCCATGGTCTCCCGGGCCCGGTGCCCGACCTTCCAGGTCGCCGCCGCGATCAGCCCGAAGACGAGGGTCGGGACGACCGAGAGAAAACGGTAGATCAGCGTCGCTGCGACGGCCTCGTCGTTGGTGGCGCCGAAGGCGACGAGCGCGCCGGTAAGGCCGAGCTCGACGAAGCCGACCCCGCCGGGAGTGATCGGGATCGAGCCGAGCACGCGCGCGAGCGCCCACGCCGCGAACGCCTCGATGATCGTCACCTCTGCGCGCGGGATGCCGACCGCGCGGATGGAGACGAGCAGCACGACGAAGACCGTCAGGTGGCCGGCGAGGGTCGCCAGGGTGAGAAACGGCCAGCGGCGGCGGATCAGCTCGACGGCTTCGTCCCGGAAGCGCACGAACGACTCGCCCCTCCATTTCACCGGGGCCCTGCCGGCGATCGCCTTCGCCCAGCTGGCCAGCCGCGCGGCCCGGTCGCCCACACGACGGGCGAGGCGTTCGCTGGACAGGCCGAGGGCGAAGCCGACGACGATCGCGATGAAGACGACCAGGGCGATGACGGCGACGATCTCGAGGGTGCGATTGCTGCCGCCTTCGGCGACAACACCGGCGAGGGCGATGATCGGGATGCCGAGAATGACGAGTTGGTTCCAGACGCTCGTCACGACGACGGCGAGGCCGACGGGCCGGCCGCGGAAGCCCCAGGCTCTGAGCATCGCGAAGGACGTCGCCATTCCGACCGCGGCGCCGCCGGGCGCGACCATCGACAGCGCGGTCGAGGCCAGTGTGAGCCGCTCCGCCGGCAAGTAGGGAAGGCCCGGCAAGGCGGCCATCCACGGCGGGCCGTACGTGGCGGTGTTGAGTAAGACCGAGAGGACGAGTGCGACGATCCACGGCCACGAGATCTGCTTGATCTCGGCCCAGACCGCGCCGTAGTCGGCGATCCGCGGCAGCGCGAACGCGAACACGGCCGCGATGACGGCCACCGAGACGACCAGGGCGATGATCCGGCCCTTGCCGGTCTTCTTCTTGCGCTTTGCGCCGTCGATCTCGGCCCGGACGAGCTCGTCCTCGGGCTGCTCGGACAGGCCTGCCTCGATCTCGGCGGACGACATGCACGCGCAGTATCGTCAGCCGGAAGAGTTGCCGGCGGCTGGGAGATTGCCAACGGTGGTCGTTTTAGGTTAAGGCGAGCGCGTGGCGAAGTGTCGCGACGGCGCGCTCGAGACCCTCTTCGCGGGGCAGGAGCGGGTCCTCGTGCTCGATCGAGAGGACGCCGTCGTAGCCGGCCTCACCGAGTGCGCGGACGAGGGCGCGCCAGAACGGCATGGGATGCCCTTCGCCGACGGTCCGGAAGATCCACGCGCGGTCGGACGGGTGCTCGCTCGGGGTCGTCTCGAGGACGCCGTTGACGGCCACGAGCCGGTCGTCGAAGCTCGTGTCCTTCGCGTGCACGTGGAAGATCGCGTCGCCGAACGCCCGGACGCAGGCAAGGGGATCCATCGACTAGGGGATGACCCGCTCGTGCCATTGCCAGTCGAGCGTCTCCGGGTAATCGCCACGAGCACGTCACCCAGCTCGGACGTCGTGAACGCTCGGACTCGCCGGGACAGCCCGAGAACGTGATCACCGTGCCAACTCCCAGCTCCGCCGCCAGCCTCACGGTATCGCGGAAATCGCGGTCGGCGGTCTCCGCAATCGACCGGTCCGGATGAAGTGCATCCGAGTAGAGGCTGAGGAAGAGTCCGATCCTCACTCTGCCGAGATCTCTGCAGTCGAGATGGGGCGGCGCTCCTCGACCGAACGGGCAAGCGCGAGCAATGCCGCGAGGCTGCGCACATTGTCCGTCGCGGAACATTCAGGTGGGCGCGCCGTGGCAATCGCGCGCCCGAGCTCGTGGAGGACCCCGAGCCGGTCGATTGCGGGCAGAGTGGGGAGCTGTATACGCATGGCAGGCTCGTTGTAGCGCTGCAGACGGACAGTTCCCCGCAACGCATCCGTCACACCGCCGGTCCACGTGGCGCGCGCGCGCATCCCCACGAGCTCCCAGTCGCCGTTCCAGGAGGTCTCGCGACCCGGCGTGGCCCAAGTGCCGTCATAGGCGACCGGCGTGCCGTCCTCGAGCGTCAGCAGCGCATGGATCGTGGGCTCGTGGCGAAACGGCGCATCGGGTACCCGCCAGGCTCGTGCGTCTACCTCGACGATGTCACGGCCGGTTATCGCCCGAAGGAGATCGACATGGTGGATTGCCATGTCGAGCAGGTAGGGATGAGTCATCCGGCCGCGCCAATCGCCCCGGGAGATCCCGGCGGAACGAAGGTCGCGGCGACACGTGACCCGGATTCCCAGTAGGCGACCCAGCGTCCTCACCCGGACGAGGTCGCGTAGGGCTTGCGATTGGCGACGGAACCGGTAGTTCTGCGCGACCATCACATGGCGGCCGCTGTGCCGGGCGGCGGCGGCAAGCGCATTCGCGTCGTCGATGCTCGTCGCGAGCGGTTTCTCCACGACGACGTGGCGGCCGGCCGCGAGGCTCGCCTCGGCCAGCGGACGATGGGTGGCGGGCGGGGAGACGAGCAGGACCGCGTCCGACTCGACCGACGCAAGCGCCTGCTCGAGGCGCCTGAAGGCCCGAACGCGGAGGGTCCTCGATCCCCACTCGCGCGCGTCGCGGTCCGCGTCGACGAACGCCGCGAGCCGGAGTTCCCGCGCGTTCGCGATCAGCTCCGCCCAGCTTCGTCCCCACAGACCGACCCCGACCTGGATGATCGAGAGCCTGTTCACGGCAGGCGAGCCGACCGGCTAGCCCTTGACTCCGCCGCGCGTGAGGCCGGAGACGAGGTAGCGCTGCGCGACGAGGAACACGACGACGGCCGGGACCGTGACGATCATTGCTGCGGCGGTGAGCTTCTCCCAGTTCTGCGCGAACTCGAAGACGTAGGTCTCCAGCCCAACGGGCAGGGTGTACGACTTGTCAGACACGAGAAGTATGTTCGCGAAGGCGACCTCGTTCCAGGCCGTGATGAACGCGTAGAAGAACGTCACGGCGAGCCCCGGGAGAGAGAGCGGCACGACGATGCGCCAGAACGTCCCGAACGGTGTCAATCCGTCGATCCGCCCGGCCTCCTCGATCGAGATCGGGATCGTGTCGAAGTAGCCTTTGAGCATCCAGACGCAGAACGGGACTGCCGTTGTGCAGTACGCGAGCACGAGCCCGAGCTTCTGGTTCAGGAGCCCGAGGTGCAGGATGATGTTGTAGATCGGCACGATCAGGATCGCGGCCGGGAACATCTGGGTGATGAGGAACGCCGTCAGCGCAGGCCGGTAGCCGGGGAAGCGGTAGCGGGAGAACGCGTACGCCGCCGTCGCTGCGAGGAAGACGCCGACCACCGTCGTGAAGAACGCAACGACGATCGAGTTCCAGAGCCACGTGAGGAAGATTCCGTCGTCGTCGGTCAGGACGTGGACGTAGTTCGAGACCTGCCAGTGGTGCGGCAGGATCGAGAGTTTCGTCGAGCTGATGATCTCCTGCTGATCCTTGAACGAGCTGATCAGGATCCAGAAGACGGGGAAGACCGCGATCACGCAGGCCCCGATCAGGCTTGTGTGCAGGAGGAGCGACACGTACCACTTCCGCCTTCGCCCGAGCTTGCGCTTCCGGCGGGCGAGGCCCAGGCCGCGCACCAGGGCGCCGCTGATCGGGCCGGGAGCGGCCGCGTCGCGCGTGCTCATAGGGCAACCTCTGCCCTATGAGCGTGGGGAGCGAGGCTCACGCCCATGTCTCCTCTCCGGTCTTCGCGACGAGCCAGCGGTAGCCCGTTCCGAACACGAGCAGAATCGAGAGGATGATCACGCCCCAGGTCGCGGCCTGACCGTAGAGATAGTCCGTGTAGATGGCTCGGTAGGCGAAGGTCGGGAAGATCTGTGTGGCGTTGGCAGGCCCGCCCGCGGTGATCAGGAAGATGATGTTGAACATGTTGAACGTCCAGATCAGGCCGAGCAGGACAACGGTCGCCGCAACCGGGCGCAGGCCCGGGAGGGTGACATCCCAGAACCGCCGCAACGCGCCGGCGCCGTCCACCGAGGCCGCGTCGAGTAGGTCGGTGTCGATGGCCTGCAGGCCGCCGAGCAGGGCGACCATCATGAACGGCACGCCGAGCCAGATGTTCGTCGCGATCACTGCAAACTTCGCCCAGGTCGGGTCGCCCAGGAACGCGGGCGGGTCGTGCCAGCCGAGCTTCTGGAGGAGCTGGTCCAGGAACCCGTAGGGGTTGTTGTAGATGAACCGCCAGGCGAATGCCGAGATGAAGGACGGCACTGCCCACGGCACCATCAAGAGCATCCGGTAGATACCGCGGAACCGCATCGGCCGGTTCAGGGTGACCGCCAGCGCAAGCCCGATCGTGAAGTGGAAGAACACGTTCACGAATGTCCAGATCACGGAGAACTCGGCGACTCGCCGGAAGTCGCTGCTCGAGAGGATGTTCTTGTAGTTGCGGATGCCGATGTAGTGGTACGTCGCCGGGACGTACTTGTTCCCGATCGAGAACCGGTCGGCGTCCGTGAACGAGAGCATGATCCCGCGCACCAGCGGGTAGAAGACCAGTAGGCCCATCACGACGGCGACCGGCGCGAGCATCGCGTAGGCGAACCACCATTTGTGAAAGCTCCGCCTTGCAGCCTGAAGCGGGCCGCGAGCCCGCCGCCTCACTCGTTGGGCGGCGGGCTCGACTGCCTGTCCTGAGACGCTCAAGCCAAGCGCACTCTACGGGCTACTTCACGATCGTGAAGCTCGGGAAGAGCTTCGACTTCCAGGCAGCCGCGACGGCAGCTGCGGCCTTCCCCGGCGTCGTCTTGCCGCTCAGCATCGACTGCAGCGCAGGCGTGAAGTCGGTGTAGAGCTGGCTGCCCTGCGTCCCTGCCGAGCGATCGGTTGCCTTCCGCATCTGCGCGAGGAACTGGACGATGATGCGATTCCTCCTCACCGAGGGCAGCCTGTACGCGGAGACATGGCTTGGGAGGAGGTTGTTCTTCGTCGCGAAGGTAGCCTGCTGCGCGGGCGCCGTCAGCCAGCTGATGAACGTGTAGGCCTCTTTCACGTGACGCGAGTTTCGGCTGATCACGAAGCTCGCGCCGCCGATCGGCGAGCCCTGGCCCCCCGGCCCCCGGGGGAGCACGGCGACCTGGAAATTGCCCGAGCTCTTGAAGGCCGGCCCGGAGAGGACGTCCGCGGTCGACCATGGGCCGTTCACGATCATTGCGACCTGGCTGTTCTTGAAAGCCGTCATCACATTGCCGTAGTCGTTGGAGAAGTCCTTGTCCGGGAACGCGCACTTGTTGTGGAAGAGGGCGTTGTACGCACCCCAGCCCGCGATCGACTTCTTCGACGCGATCAGGATCTGCTTCTTGGCCATGTCGACGAGGCCGCCGCCGTATCCCCAGATCCACGGCTGGCTCCAGTAGGAGTCGCCGCGCAGGGCGATGCCCTTACCGGTGCCGAACTTCTGGCAATAGGTGACGAGCTGGGCGAGTGTCCTCGGCGGCGTCTTCAGCCCTGCCGACTTGAACATCGACCGGTTGTAGAAGAGGGCGAGCGCGTCGACGGTCTGCGGAACGGCGTAGGCCTTCCCCTGGTACTGGGCGCCCTTGAACGCCGCCTGAACGAAGTCCGCCTTGTCCTTTGCCGAGATGAGGGAGGTGAGGTCCGTGACCAGGCCCTGGGCCGCCCACCCCTGCACGTCAGGAGCGGTGTCGGCACGCATCACGTCGGGTGCCTGACCCGCCTGCGCGGCCGTGATGAACTTCTGGTCGTGCTGGGCGAACGGCACGGTCACCAGGTCGATCTTGATGTCGGGGTGAGAGGCCTCGAACCGGCTGACGAGACTCTTCAGCGTCACCGTCTCCTGGTCGTTCATCGTCTGCCAGAAGGTGATCGTGGTGGCGTGCGATCTCGCGTTCGCCGTCGCCGCGAGCAGCGCGGCAGCGATCGCGGCTGCGGCGCCGAGTACGAGCAGCAAAGCCCAAAGGCCGAAGCGATGCATTCTGATCTCCTCCTCACTGAGCTTGCGGGCTCCAAGACAGCTCCGAGACAGCCGCAAGCATCTTGAAACAGATTTCAAGAGCATGTAACGATGCCGAGACTACGATGAGCGTGACGGGCTTGTCAAGCGGGGAATTACGTGTATTCACGCCGTGTAAGCTCCGCATCCAGGTTGCAAGATCTGTGAACAGCAGACCCCGTTTCCGAGGCCCACGTGGCGCCGACACTTAGGGACGTCGCTCATCGTGCTGGAGTCAGCGTCGCCACGGCCTCCCGCGTGGCTGCCGGCTTGACAGGCGTGCGACCGGCGACTCGCGAGCGTGTCGAGCTCGCCATGCGCGAGCTCCTCTACGTGGCCCGCGAGCCCGCGTCGCGCGGATTCATAGGGCTCCTCGTGCCCGAGCTGGGTAACCCGATCTTCCCGGCGCTCGCACAGGCGATGGAGCGCCGAGCGGCGGAGGCCGGCTACGCGACGATCCTCTGCAACACCGCGGGTTCCGCGCTCAGGGAGGCCGAGTACGTACACATGCTGGTCGAGAGACGGGTCGACGGCATGATCTTCATCTCGAGCGAGGTCACCGACCTCCGCTCGGACCACCCACACTATGCTCGCCTGCGCGAGGAAGGTGCCCGGCTGGTCTTCGTGAACGGCTCGGACGACTCCCTCGACGTCACGTCGGTCGGGGTCGACGAGCGCGCGGCCGGCAAGCTCGCCACGGAGCACCTGCTCGAGTTGGGCCACCGCCGCATCGGCTTCGCGGCCGGCCCGAAACACTCGTTGCCGACGCGCGAGAAGGCCGACGGCCGGTCGCAGGCACTTGTCGCCGCGGGCATGGAGCCTGACGGCCTCGTCGCCCACGCCCCGTTCTCGATCGAGGGGGGACGGCAGGCGCTTCGCGCGCTGGTGGCGGCTCCGGGCGGCGGGCCAACCGGCGTCTTTTGCTCGAGCGACCTGATGGCGATCGGCGTCCTCATCGAGGCCACCGAGCAGGGTCTCGTCGTTCCGGACCACCTCTCCGTCATCGGATTCGACGGCATCGAGGCGGCGTCCTGGACAAGGCCGGCCCTGACAACGATCGAGCAGCCGATCGCCGACATCGCGCGAACCGCGGTCGGCGCCGTGAAGAGCCTCATCGACGAGCCGGAGCGGCGTCTGCCGGATTTTGTCTTCCGGCCTAAGCTTCGGGTACGCGGGTCAACTGCCCCTCCGAAGGAGAGAGAATGAGCGGGATCGTCATCGACCACGTCACCAAGATCTACCCCGGGGACGTGAAAGCCGCGGACGATGTCACACTGGAGATCGCCAGCGGCGAGTTCATGGTGCTCGTCGGGCCGTCCGGCTGCGGGAAGTCGACCCTCATGCGCATGGTCGCCGGCCTCGAGGACGTGACCGAGGGGACGATCCTCATCGCCGGGCGCGACGTGACCGAGCTCTCGCCTCGCCACCGCGACATTGCGATGGTCTTCCAGAACTACGCGCTCTACCCACACATGACCGTCCGCAAGAACCTCGGTTACGGGTTGAAGGTGCGCAAGGCACCGAAGGCCGAGGTCGACCGTCGCGTCGCCGAGGTCGCCAGGCTGCTGGGGCTCGTCGAGTTGCTCGACCGTCGTCCCGCCGCCCTGTCCGGCGGTCAGCGGCAGCGCGTGGCGATGGGCCGGGCGATCGTGCGCGAGCCGGCGGCCTTCCTCATGGACGAGCCGCTGTCGAACCTCGACGCGAAGTTGAGGGTGAGCATGCGCGCGGAGCTCTCGCGCCTGCACAAGCGACTCGGCGTGACGACGGTCTACGTAACGCATGACCAGGTCGAGGCAATGACGCTCGGCCAACGCGTCGCCGTGATGCGCGACGGCCGCATCCAGCAGGTCGACATTCCCCAGAACCTCTACAACGACCCGGTGAACCTGTTCGTCGCAGCCTTCATCGGCTCGCCGTCGATGAACCTCGTGGAGGCGACAATTTCGGACGGCACCGTAGAGTTCGCCGGTTTCAGTCTGCCGCTCGCTCCAGGACGCCGTCCCGTTAGGGATGGGAAGGTCATCCTCGGCATCCGGCCCGAGAGCTTCGAGGACTCGGAGTTCGCCAGCCCGGCGCTCCCACAGATCGAGGTCGAGGTCTCGGTGCTCGAGGAGCTAGGTGCAGACGCTCACGTGATCTTCCCGATCGACGCCCCTCCCGTCGCGGCCGAAGACCTCGAGGCCGCAAGCGACGAGCCACTCGAGGGCCTCATTGCCGACGACCAGCGCGCGCTGTTCAACGCGCGCGTGGATCCCCGGACGGATGCCGTCACAGGCCACCGCCTCCGGCTTGCCGTCGATGCCTGGCAGTTCCATTTCTTCGACCCCGAGACGGGCATGACGCTCCGCCCCGACGGGGTGGCCGACGCGGCCACCCACTCGAGGGCGGTGGCGACCGAGCCGTAGAGGGCTCAGGAGTAGGCCCACAGCACCGCGAGACCGACGAGGGGGGCGGCGCCGAGCGCGGACGCCAGGATGACCGCAATCATGTCGCCGTCGCCACCGGCCGTAGACGCTGCCCGCGGCGAGGCCGGTGAGAACCACCTGGAGCGTCAGATTCTCCGGCGGAGCGTAACGCCGATCGTCTAGGGTCTGACGGCGTGATCGCGGCAACCGGAGCCGAGCGGAGCGGCCTGGTTACAGCCTTTGCGGCGACGCGTGCTCGACTCCGCCTCGTCGCTCTGCTGCTCGGGCTGGCCGCGACCGCGTGGTGGTGGACCGCCGACAGCATGCGCGGGATGGACGACGGGCCCGGCACAGACCTCGGCTCGCTCGGCTGGTTCCTCGGAATCTGGGTCGTGATGATGGCCGCGATGATGCTTCCGTCGGTCTCGCCGACGGTCGCCCTCTACTCGCAGCTGACGCGCAGCCGGAAGCCGCTCGCACCGCTCGTCTTCACGGTCGGGTACCTGCTCGTCTGGGGAGCGACGGGGCTGCTCGCCTACGGGGCCTCCGCAGGCGGCGACGCCGTGCTCGGCAACAAGGTCTCGTGGGACGGGGCCGGACGGTGGGTCGCGGCCGCGATTCTGCTCGCCGCCGCACTCTACGAGCTGACGCCGCTCAAGGACGCCTGCCTCGGCACATGCCGCTCGCCGCTCGGATCCCTGGTCGGCTCCTGGCGAGACGGCCTCTCCGGCGCCCTGCGCATGGGAGCGAGGCACGGCGGGTGGTGTGCGGGCTGCTGCTGGGCGCTGATGGCAGCGCTGTTCACGCTCGGCGTGATGAGCATCGCCTGGACGGCGTTCGTGGCGGCGCTGATCGCCGCCGAGAAGACGCTCCCGTGGGGCCGAGTGGCCACCTGGGGGACGGCCGCGCTCCTGGTCACGCTCGGCGTGCTGCTCGTGGCCGCCCCCGACGCGATTCCCGGTCTGACGATTCCGGACAGCGGCCCGATGACCGGGCCGATGGACGAGATGGGCGGCTAGGCCGCTCTGCCGCGTCCATATCTAGACGCCCCTCTCGAGGTACCCGTCGGCCTGGATCGGTGCGATGATTCGCTCCGCTTTGCGCAGGTTTCGCACGTTCGCCGCACTTTTCGTCCTGGGCGTCGTCTCAGCGTGCTCGCAGGCCTCCGCGGCGGCGCCGGTGACGATTCCCGAGATCTCGATCTTCTACTACCCGTGGTACGGCACGCCGGCTCACGACGGGGGCTGGGTGCACTGGACGAGGCCGGCCACGACCTCGTTCGCCTCGAACTACTTCCCGGCCCGCGGGCTGTACTCCAGCTCCGACGCGCGCGTTGTTCAGGCGCAAATGCGGGAGATCGCCGCTGCGGGAGTCCAGGAGGTGGTCTCCTCGTGGTGGGGCTGGGGCTCACCCGAGGACAAGCGGCTCCCGCTCGTGCTCAGGACGGCGCGGACCGCGCACCTCGCGGTCGCTGTCCATCTCGAGCCCTATCCGGGGCGCACGGTCTTCACCGTGCAGTCGGACCTCGAGCACCTGACCGCGCTCGGGATCAGGCGCTTCTACGTCTATCACCCGTTCGACATCGCGGATGCGGACTGGGCCGCGGTCCGCCAACGCATCCCCGGCGTGCAGCTCTTCGCCGAGACCGCCCTCGTCGGGCACGCGGCCGCGTCCCATTTCGACGGGATCTACACCTACGACGTCCTCCACCGGGGCGGGGGTGTTTACAAGCGCATCTGCAAGGCGGCGCACAAGCTTCGACTCCTCTGCCTTCCTTCGGTCGGGCCTGGATTCGAGGCCTCACGCGCCACGGGCGACAAGCATGTCAAGGCGCGGCGCAAGGGCAAGACCTACGACTCGATGTGGCGCGCCGCGATCGCCGCGAAGCCGGACGGCGTGACGATCACGAGCTACAACGAGTGGCACGAGGGGACGCAGATCGAGCCCGCCCGAGCGACTGCGGAAGGGAACGCGGCCAAGCTCTCGTACTCGAGCTACGACGGCGCCTACGGGCTGCACGGTAAGGCTGCCCAGCGCGCGTACCTCGACCGGACGTGGTTTTGGGTGCGGACATTCTTCCGCTTGCTGCGGCCCAGACCCGACCTGCCCGAGTAGGAGGGCTACACCAACACGTCCGCGGCGCAGCCGAAGACGAGCGCGGCCGGGACATCTCTCTCGTCGACGCCGCGCAGCGACGGGTGGTCGAGATCGACGCTCGTATCCGGCCAGGACTCCAGTCCGAGCGCGGCGGCCCCCTCGTCGGAGCCGAAGCTGAGCAGCGAGCTCACCGAGACCACGTTGCGTCTACCGGCGGCTCGGCGCGCGGTGCCCTCGAGCTCGCGCAGCTCCTCGAGGGGGTCGATGCGCACATTCGAGTCGGAGCCGATGCAGATCCCGATGCCTCGGTCGCAGAGGGCGGCGACCGGGACGAAGCCGTCGCCGAGGTTCGCCTCGGTCGTCGGGCAGACGCAGACGCGCGCACCTGCGTCGGCCAGCAGATCGAGCTCCAGGTCGTCCGCGTGCGTCGCGTGGACGACGGTCGTCTGCGGCCCGAGACAGCCTGCGCGGGCGAGGAGCTCGATCGGGCGGACGCCGTACTCCGCAAGGCATTCCTCGATCTCGCGTGGCTGCTCGTCGGCGTGCACGTGCAGCGGGAGCCTGTCCCCGGCGGCGTACCGGCCGATCTCTGCGAGCCAGTCGGCCGGGCAGGCACGGACGGAGTGGGGGGCCAGGCCGACGCGCACGCCGTGCGCGCGCAGCGCTTCGACCTGGTCGAGGTACGCCCTGGGCGAGCGCTGGCGGAACCGGGACAGACCGCCGCGGGCGTAGGCCGAGAGGAGGACTGTGACCTCGATCCCCGCCGCGCGGGCCGCCTCGGCCGCCGCGAGCGCCTCCTCGAAGCCGAGGTAGTGGAACTCCCCGACGGCCGTGTACCCGGCCGCGAGCAACTCGCGGTACGTCTCGGCGTACTCGGCGCGGACGGTCTCCGGCGTCTGACGCTCGGCCTCGGCGAGCATCAGCTCCCGCCAAGCCCAGAAGTCGCGCCCTTCCTTGCGTCCGCGCAGGCGCCGCTGGAACGTGTGCGAATGAGCGTCGACAAAGCCGGGGAGGGCCAGGCGGCGTTTTTCGGCAGCGGCCACGAGGGGAACTATCCTAGGGTGACGATGGCGGTCACAACCGCACCGTTCCCCGTGCTCGCGAAGCTGCCGAACGCACTGACGATCGCGCGTTTCGCGCTCGTCCCCGTGTTCGTCGTCCTGATGGCCAAAGCCGACGGCGGCCACAGCTGGGCCGCCGGAATCGTCTTCGCCGTCGCTGCGATCACCGACCAGGTCGACGGCTGGCTCGCAAGGCGCTGGCACGTGGAGTCGGAGTTCGGGAAGTACGCCGATCCGCTTGCCGACCGCCTGATGATCGACGCGGCCGTGATCATGCTGTTCATCGCCGACCGCTTGCCCTGGGCGGCGCTCGTCGTCATCGTCGCCCGCGACGTCCTGCTCGTCGCCGGGACGAAGTTCGTGCTCCCACGCGGGTACGAGTTCTCCGTCAGCTTCCTCGGCAAGGCCGCGACGTGGGTCCTGTACGCCGGCGTCGCCTTCGTGATCGTCACGCCCGCGGGAACGGACTGGCCGCTCTGGATCTTCTGGACCGGCCTCGGGTTGGCGGTCGCCGCCGGCGTCCTTTACGGCGCGTCGGCGTGGCGCGCGATTCGCGGCGGACGGCGCGTGGAGGTGACGGAGGCATGAGAGCAGTCGTGATGGCGGGTGGGGAGGGGACGCGGCTGCGGCCGCTGACCTCGAACCAGCCGAAGCCGATGGTCCCGGTCGTCGGCAAGCCGTGCATGGAGCACATCCTGGAGCTGCTCAGGCGCCACGGGTTCGAGGACGTGATCGTCACCCTCGCCTTCCTGCCACAGGCGATTCGCAGCTACTTCGCCGACGGTGAGTCACTCGGCCTGGACATCGAGTACTCGGTCGAGGAGTCGCCGCTCGGGACGGCGGGCTCGGTCCGGCTCGCCTCGGGGAAGCTCGACGACACCGTGCTCGTCATCTCCGGCGACGCGCTCTGCGACATCGATCTCGCTGCCCTCGTCCAGTTCCACCGCGACCGGGGCGCAGCGGTGACGATCGGGTTGAAGGCTGTGGAGAACCCACTGGAGTTCGGGATCGTCGTCACGGACGAGGACGGGCGAATCGAGCGCTTCCTGGAGAAACCCTCGTGGGGTCAGGTCTTCTCGGACACGATCAACACCGGGATCTACGTCCTCGAGCCTGAGGTACTCCAGCACGTGCCGCGGGACCGCCCCTTCGACTTCTCCAAGGAGCTCTTCCCGCTCCTGCTCGAGATGGGGCGGCCGCTGTACGGGAAGGTCTGCGACGGCTACTGGCAGGACATCGGCAATCTCGACCAGTTCCGGCAAGCGAACTTCGACGCGCTCGACGGCGAAGTCGACGTCGAGATTCCGGGCATCCGGCTGCGCGGGAACATCTGGATCGGCGAAGGCGTGGAGATCGACGACCTCGAGGACGTCGAGGGGCCGGCCTTCATCGGCAACTACTGCCGCATCTCGCCGCAGGCCTCGATCGGCCCGTACTCCGTCCTGGGAGCGAGCGTGACACTGCGCGAGCGTGCCCGCACGGTCCGCTCCGTGGTCGACGCGAACACGCACATCGGCCGGAGCGCACTCGTCGAGGGCGCGATCGTCGGGCGCGGCTGCGACGTCCGTTCGCACGTCCGCATCCAGGAGGGGGCGGCGATCGGCGACGAGGTCGTCCTCGGCGCCCAGAGTATGGTTCTCCCGGGGGTCCGGATCTACCCGTACAAGGAGGTCGAGTCCGGGGCTCACATCCACGAGAGTCTGATCTGGGAGTCGCGCGCCACCTCTGCGCTCTTCGGCAAGGACGGGGTCTCGGGCCTGATCAACGTCGACCTGACGCCGGAGGTGGCCGTGCGGCTCGCGGCCGCCCTCGGCACGGCGATGAAGCGCGGGGCACGCGTCGTCGCGAGTCGGGAGTCTCCGCGCGCCTGCCGCACGATCAAGCGCGCGATGATCACCGGCCTGAACTCCGCCGGCGTCGACGTCGCCGACCTCCGCGTGCTGCCTTCGGCGGTGAGCCGCCATCTGATGAAGACGCATGGATACGACGCCGGCTTCCACGTCGGGGTCAGCCAGACCGACCCGGAGACGATCCAGATCCGCTTCTTCGAGCAGCCCGGGATCCAGATGACCTCCGCGCTCGAGAAGGAGGTCGAGAAGCACTTCAACCGGCGTGAGCTCCGGCGGGTCCCGTTCGGCGACATCGGCAGCGTCAGCTACCCGGCACGCGTGCGGGAGAGCTACGCACAGGACCTGCTCTCGGAGCTCGACGTGGAGGCGATTCGCGGCCGCGGGTTCCGGCTCGTAGTCGACTACGGGTATTCGGCGAGCTCGTTCGTCCTGCCGCTCTTGCTCGGCCCGCTCGGGATCGAGGCGGTGACCGCACACGGTTTCACGACCGACGCAGCCGCGACGGCGGCGTCGCTGCGCGAGTCGATCGGGCACACGAAGCGGCTCGTCTCCGCGATCGGTGCCGACCTCGGGGCCGTCTTCGACCGAGCGGGCGAGCGGCTGTTCCTCGTCGACGAACAGGGGCACGAGCTGCCGGTCGAGACGACGCTGCTGCTCTTCCTGCGTCTGATTGGTCAGACAGGCGACGGCGGCACGGTCGCCGTCCCGGTGACGGTCACGAGTCGCGTCGAGGAGCTCGCCGCCGAAGCCGGCCTCGACGTTCTCCGCACGCCGGCTGCGCCGGCTGAGCTGACGCGTGCGGCCTCGCAGGACGGCGTCGCCTTTGCCGGTGCGATCGGCGGCGTCTACGTGTTTCCGCAGTTCCTCCCGGCCTACGACGCTGTCACGAGCCTCTGCAAGCTCCTCGAGCTGCTCGCCTCCGTCGACCGCCCGCTCTCGGAGCTCGCTGCCGACCTGCCGCGCTCCACCGTCGTGCACCGCCAGCTCGCGTGCCCCTGGGCGATGAAGGGGCTCGTGATGCGCGTACTGACCGAGCGCCTGAAGGGGCGGGAGCTGGACCTGACCGACGGGATCAAGGTGATCGACGAGCGGGGGTGGGCGGAGGTCCTGCCGGACCCCGACGAGCCGCTGATCCATATCTACGCCGAAGGCGGAACGGACGAGCTCTCCGCCGAGCTCGAGGCGGAACTGCACGAGCTCGTCGAAGACGTGCTCCAGGGGCAGGAATCCGGCGTCGAGGCACAAATCTCAAGCTGAGGTTGAACCTTGTCGCGGCGCCTGCTTCAATGCGTCGAGCCGCTCCAGCAAACGAGAAAGGGATTCGATGGAAGCGCTTCCGGACCTCGCCACGCTCTCCGACGCCGATCTGAGGAGCTTGATCCACGAGCTCGAAGCAGAGGAGAACGAGATCTCCTATCGCCGCCGGCTGCTGCACGGCAAGCTCGACATCCTGCGGGCAGAGCTCGTCGCACGCCTGCAGAAGAAGGGGGAGGGCGAGCTCGGCCAGGTCGACATCGACCGCCTCACCGAGATCCTCGCCGGAAAGGCCGCGCCTCCCGACCAGGAATAAGTTGGGCGCTCGCTTTCAGCTCCCGGGTTCCCCCGGCTTCCACACTCATGGGCCGACGAGCAGCCCATGAGCCACGTCTACTGTCCCGAGTGCGGGTTCCAGAACCTCGAATCCGCGAACTACTGCTCCCGCTGCGGCGCACTGCTCGTCACTGAGGAGGTCGACAACCCGACAGAGACCATCTCCCTCGACGAGCTGGAGGAGGAGGGGCATGCGGCGATCGAGGAGCTCAGGGTCGAGGGACCGGCGCTCGTCGTGCGTTCTGGCGGCGGCCGCGCCGGCGAGCAGTTCTCGCTCGAGCGCACGCAGACGACGATCGGGCGGACGCCGGACTGCGACATCTTCCTCGACGACGTGACCGTCTCGCGTCGTCACGCGATCGTCGCGCGCGGGGCGGCCGGGTTCACCCTGGAGGATCTCGGCAGCCTGAACGGGACGTTCCTGAACCGTCACCGAATCGAAAAGGCCGATCTCGAGAACGGCGACGAGGTTCAGATCGGCAAGTACCGCCTCATCTACCTGGCCCGATGACGACGACCGCGCAGGCACCCCGGCTACACACGATCGGCGCGGTCTGCCGCCGCCTCCAGAGCGAGTTCCCGGACATCTCGATCTCGAAGATCCGCTACCTGGAGGACCAAGGCCTGCTCTCGCCGAAGCGCACGCGCGGAGGCTACCGCCTGTTCGGAGAGGACGACGTCGAGCGGCTGGAGACGATCCTCCGGCTCCAGCGCGACGAGTTCCTGCCCCTGCGGGTGATCCGCCAGGAGCTCGCGGCGCCGGCAGGAAAGGAGCGCCGACGGCGGCGCTCGGGCCTGTCTGCCGCACAGCCCTCGATCGATCTCGCCGACCTCTGCGACCGCGCCGGGATCCCGGCCCAGCAGGCCCGTGAGCTCGTCGACTACGGCCTGCTCGAGGCGCCGTTTTCCGAGAGCGACGTCGACACGGCTGCCGTCTGCGCGCACCTGATCGGCGCCGGGCTCGACGTTCGCCACCTGCGCAAGTTCGCCACCGCCGCGGGAAACCAGGCCGATCTCCTGGAGGCGCTCGTCCCCAAGCTGCGCTCGCGACACCCGGAGGCTCGCCAGGGCGCGCTCGACGATCTGCACGGGCTCGCGGAGCTCGCCCAGGAGCTTTCCCAGCTCCTGTTCTGGCGGGCGCTCCGGCACAGGGTTGCAGCGACATGAGCGTGGCCTCGACTTGACCGTCGACCTGGCCGCCAAGATCCGGGACGTCCCCGACTTCCCGAAGCCGGGGATCGTCTTCAAGGACATCATGCCGCTGCTCGCCGACCCCGAGGCGCTGCGTGAGGCTGTCGATCAGATCGCCGCCTGGGCGGAGCCGAAGCGGCCGGACCTCGTGCTCGGGGCCGAGGCACGCGGTTACATCACCGGCGGGGCGCTCGCGTGCCGTCTCGGCTGCGGGTTTGTCGCCGCGCGCAAGCCCGGCAAGCTGCCGTGGCGGACTGTCGCGGCGAAGTACGCCCTCGAGTACGGCTTCGACTCGCTCGAGGTACATGCGGACGCGATCGTCGCCGGCCAGCGCGTCCTGATCCACGATGACGTGCTCGCGACGGGGGGGACCGCGAAGGCGACGGTCGAGCTCGTCGAGCAGCTCGGCGGCGAGGTCGTCGGCCTGCCCTTCATCATCGAACTGGAGTTCCTGCACGGCCGCGAGCGCCTCGAGGGCTACGACGTCGTTTCGCTGCTGAAGTACTGACGCTGGACAGTTTCCTCCGTCTCATCTATGAGGTACAGACGGAGCCATGTACGACGCACTCACCACCCGGTACACGTTCGCGTGCCCGGTGCGGGGGGAGACCTCGGTGCCGCTTTCCAGCTTTCGTCGGCTCGAGCGGCTGGAGGGCACGGCGCATCCGGTCGTCTACCGGGTCAGCTTCGACTGCCCGTGCGGCGAAGAGCATCCGGGACTCGTCTCCCACGACGACCTCGACTGGGCGCCGCTCGGGTTTCACGCCGGCCGCTTCCTCAACCTGCTGACGGCCCGGACCGAGGAGGCCGGCGTCGAGCTCGGCGACGCCGCCTGTCGGCGGATCGAGGCGGGTGAGTGGCCCTGGAGCTTCTTCTGCTACCCGGAGGAGCGCCCGCGGCCTGTATTCCCGTCGGCCTTCTTCCTGCTCACGCCCGGCGGGCGCTCCGAACGGCTCGGCCTCGCCGTTCGCTGCCCGGCGTGTGATCGGCTCTCCCTCAACCTGGTCACTCGCGAGCACGTCGACTTGCCGTTCCACCACGACGGGGAAATGGGCATCGTCGAGCACCTCTTCGCCGACGACGTCCTGCTGACGCTGGAGCAGTTCCGCGCCGAGCTGTACTCGGGGAGCTTCGACGCCCGCCGACTGCGGCTCGACGAGCACGCATAAGGAACGCACAAACGGGTATCCCGCAGAGGCAAAGGAAGGTGGTGCAGATGATCGGAACCGTGCGTGGACTCTTCACGCTGGCCGGTGCGGGCATCGCCGGCCTGCTGATCTGGCTTTCGACGCAGATCGGCGAAGGAACGACCGGAGGCTACTGGGCCGTCTACGGCATCCTTGCCGGCGCAGGGCTGACGATGGCGCTCTCCCAGCTCCTCGGCGGCTGGACGAAGGGGGGCCGGCCGCGGTTCTCCTTGGGCGTCTTGCTGATCGGCTTCCTGCCGGTGCTCGTCGCCGGCGGCTGGCTACTGCTCGCCGGGCAGCCCGATGCGAACTGGTTCCAGCGACACATCGTTTCCTGGTCCGGCCACGCGGGTATCGGCGGGCTCGTCGGCGACCTGCGGGAGACACTCGCCGTGATCGCCTTTGGGATCGGCCTCGTCTTCGGACTCACGTTCGACACGACCGGCCCGACCGTGGTGGCCGAGCCGGAGCCGACGGCTGTCGAAGAGGCGCCGCCGGTGCAGCCGGTTCCCGCGCCGACCGCGATCGTTCACCCGCCGCCGGTCAGGGAGCCCGACCGAAGGCGGGAGCGGCAGCCCGTCTAGCGTCGACTCGACTCCGGATCGGGCGAAGGCCCGCGCGCCGAGCTCGGCGGTCAGCAGCCGAGCGGCTGACCGCCGTGCTCGTGCGCGATCAGCGCGACGAGCGGCGGCGCGGCTCGTCCTCGCCGTAGAGACGGACGTAAAGGAAGACGCCGAGCGCCACCAGGGCGGCGATGATGAACGACGTCGCCTTCGAGATCCCGATCCCGAGCATGAAGAGCCACAGCAGCAGGCCGATCACGAACGCCCAGATGAAAGAGACGATTCCGTGGTCGACGCTCGGAGGACGGAGGCTCACCGG
>JBKPCT010000026.1:0-4677 GCA_046727515.1 Actinomycetota bacterium
GGAGCCCACGAGGACGTTCGCCAGACCGGTCCGGTCCCCGAGCCGACGGGCCGTCGCGATCGCGCTGTCACGAACGACCGAGGCTCGGTCGTGGTCTCCCTGGAAATCGATCGCCCGTGCGAGGCCCGCCAACAATCCGACCCGCAGCTCGCTGTCGTCTCGATCGAGCTCCGCGACCGCCTCCTCGAGAAGCTCCACGGCACCCTCGTCGACGATGCCAGGCCGCCAGCATGCGTCCTCGTAGCCGATCGACGCGCGCGCGAGCAGGTTCGCGTCGCCGACCCGTCGCGCGATGTCCGACGCAGTTCTGAATGCGTCCAGCGCGTCTGACGCCTTGCCCGCCCGGTGGCTGGCATCGCCGAGCGCAAGGTAGACCTCCGCACGCCGCTCGTCGCTCTCGATCCCAAGTGCGAGTGCGGTCCGGAGCCGCGCTGCGGCGTCGTCGAATGCGAGTGCGGAGACGGCGGCCCCGGCGGCGAGCACGTTGTACTCCACCCCACGCCGCGTCGAGTCGAACGGGGCGGCCGCACCGAAGTGATGCGCCAGGTCCGCCAGGGTGCGGCCCGTCGGCTCGCGGTCAGCCTCCAGCGCCTCGCCCACGCGCAGATGCAGCTCGGCACGACGAATTCCCGACACGCGGTCGTAGAGCGCCCGCCGCACGAGCTCGTGCGTGAACCTGTAGGCGAGGCGGGGCGAGGGTAGCTCCTCGATCATCCCGCTTGCGGCCGCTTCTTCCAAACTCGAGACCAGCTCGGGCTCGGCGAGACGAGATGCGCGGCGAACGATGTCGGGCTCGAACTCCGACCCGGCCACGGCGGCGAGCTCGAGCAGGTCGCAGGTTCGAGGCGCGAGCCGGGCGAGGCGCCGGCTGACCACCTCGCGAACGCTCTCGGGGCTTTCGAGCTCGGCCGGTGAGCGCCTGACGCGCACGACGCCGTCGGTCGTGTCGACCGCATTCGTCTCGATCAGCGCGCGCCAGAGCTCGCAGACGAGGAACGCGTTTCCGCCGGTGAGATCGAAGAGCTGGCCCGCGAGCTCCTCCAGCTCCGGGGCGATATCTGCTCTCGCCGCCCGCCGGACGAACTCACCCACTTCCTCGCCGGACAAGCTCGAGAGCCGCAGGCGGACGACCTCGTCCAATCGGCGGAGATCGGCAAGCGTCTCCGACAGAACGTCCGGGACGTCCGCCTCGATATCGCGAAAGGTCGCGACGACGAGCCCTGACGCGTCGCCCGAGCGGGCGAGGTGGCGGAGCAGCAACAGGCTCGGAGCGTCCGCCCAGTGCACGTCCTCGAGCACGAGCAGCACCCGCCGGCTGCGACTGACGCGCGCAAGCAGGTGGCTCACCGCCGTGTGCAGGCGATGCCGCTCTGTGTCGGGGTCGGCCTCGGCCGGCGGCGGCAGTTCGCCGACGATCGAGGACAGCTCCGGGATCAGGCGGGTAAGCTCACCACCGCCGCCACCGAGCGCCGCGCGCAGCTCGGCCGGTTCGATGGCGCGTGAAAGGTGGTCGAGCGCCTCGACGAAGGGCCCGTACGGCGGCCGGACGACCGCGTCGGACGATCCGCCGAGGACGAGCGCGCCGTCCTCCGCCGCCTCCGCGGCGAACTCTCTGATCAGGCGGCTCTTCCCCGATCCCGCCTCGCCTCCGAGCAAGACGATCCGCCGGATTCCCTCCTTCGCCCGCGGCATCAGCGCACGAAGACGCTGCAACTCTGCTCCCCGCCCCACGAACGGAAAGGACGAGACCGGACGAAGCGAAACTGGGAGCTCGAGCAATCTGGGGGACCTCGCCTGAACGATAGTCAGATTTGACTATTTTCGCAGGTCGCGTTGCGCCGCGATCCTCAGCAAAGTTGGTCAGGCCCGGTCATGACAGATGCTCTGCTTCTCCCTAGGGTCCGGGCCAGACAGCCACTCGACGAAGGAGGCAGATGTGAGCACGACCATCTCACCGGCCGACGCAGCCCGCGAGGAGCTTTCCAGTTTCGGCGGCAGGCTGATCGGCCCGGACGACTCGAGCTACGAGGAGGCACGCGCCGTCTACAACGCCATGATCGACCGGCGCCCCGCGTTGATCGCCCAGTGCAGGGGCACGGAGGACGTGGCGCGCGTGATCGGCTTCGCGCGGGAGCGCGACCTGCGCATCGCCATCCGCGGCGGCGGCCACAACGGGGCCGGCCTCGGCACGGTCGACGACGGCGTCGTGGTCGACCTGTCGCCGCTGAGAACGGTCGAGGTCGACCCAGAGGCCCGCACGGTTCGAGCCGGCGGGGGGTGCAGGTGGGGCGACGTCGACACGGCGACCGGCGAGTACGGGCTGGCGACGCCGAGCGGGATCATCTCGACGACCGGCGTGGGCGGCCTGACGCTCGGCGGCGGGCTCGGCCACCTGACGCGCAAGTGCGGACTGGCGATCGACAACCTCCTGGAAGCGGAGGTCGTCCTCGCGGACGGGCAGGTCGTGCAAGCGGGCGCGGACTCGCACCCCGACCTCTTCTGGGCGCTGCGCGGCGGCGGCGGCAACTTCGGCGTCGTCACGTCCTTCCTGTTCCGCCTGCACGAGGTGGGCACGGTGGTCGCCGGCCCGACCTTCTGGCCGGTCGAGGACGCAGAGCAGGTGCTGTCCGCGTACCGCGAGTTCCTGCCGGCCGCGCCGCGCGAGCTGAACGGCTTCTTCGCGTTCCACACGGTTCCGCCGGCACCCCCGTTCCCGGAGGCGATCCACCTGCGCAAGGTCTGCGGCGTCGTCTGGTGCTACGTCGGGCCCGAGGATGCGGCCGCCGCGGCGATGAAGCCGCTCCTCGACTC
Source organism: Actinomycetota bacterium (assembly GCA_046727515.1). Lineage (GTDB taxonomy): Bacteria > Actinomycetota > Thermoleophilia > Gaiellales > Gaiellaceae > DATBLE01. The sequence goes on from JBKPCT010000026.1 coordinate 2,812, forward strand.
TCTACCCGAACCGCTCATGCACGGGGCCGGGCCGATGCCGCACGCAACCCTTCAGGGAGCCTTCGACGCCCTGTACCCGCCGGGCGACCACTGGTACTGGCGCGCAGACTTCGTCACGGAGATCCCGGACGAGGCGGTCGAGCTCCACGCCCGGTTCGGCGAGGCCATGCCGACGATGAAGTCGGCAATGCACATGTATCCGGTCGACGGGGCCGCGCACGACGTGGGCCCGTCGGACACTGCCTGGAGCTACCGCGATGCCGGCTGGGGATCCGTGTTCGTCGGCGTCGATCCCGATCCCGCCAACGTCGACGTCATCCGGCGCTGGAGCATCGACTACCAGGAGGCGCTCCATCCCTACTCGGCCGGCGGGGCCTACGTGAACATGATGATGGAGGAGGGTCAGGAGCGCATCCGCGCCAGCTACCGGGACAACTATGACCGGCTGGCGAGCATCAAGGCGACCTACGACCCCGACAACACCTTCCGCGTCAATCAGAACATCCAGCCGAAGGAGTGAACCGGTCAGGCCTTCCGAAGAGCGGAGCGCCTGCGGCCCCGGCCGCAGGCGCCGGCCTGCCCCGGCAGCCCGCGACTCCCCGGGGCGAGATGTACCTGGTCGGCCGGCGAAGATCGCTTCACGTCAGCGAGTACCGCGACTTTCTCGAGCGGAACCGCGTGCCCTTCCGCTGGGTCGACGTCGACCGAAACCCGCTCGTTCGCCATCTCGGCGCCTCGGAGGCGTTGCGCCGGGAGCAGCTCCCCTTCTTCCTCTTCCCGGACGGGAGCCACTTTGCTGCCAGGTCGGACGCCGATCGGGAGTTGGCCCTGATGCGGACGCGGGCGGAGCTCGCGAAGCGCGTGGGCCTGCATGCCTCGCCCGACCATGAGCACTACGACGTGGTGATCATCGGAGCCGGGCCCGCGGGGCTCACGGCCGCCGTCAACACTTCCTCCGAGGGTCTGCGAACGCTCATGATCGAACGTCATGCTCCCGGGGGTCAGGCGGGGACGAGCGCACGGATCGAGAACTACCCGGGCTTTCCGCAGGGGATCAGCGGCAGCGAACTCGCCCAGTCCGCCCACGACCAGGCGATTCGCCTCGGCGCCGAGATCGTCGTCGGCACGCAGATGCTCCAGAGCTGGCCCGAGGACGGGTCGCTCGCCCTCGAGCTGGTGAACGGGGCCGTCGTCAGCGCGTCGGCGCTGATCGGGGCGATGGGCTCGCAGTACCGCCGACTCATGGCCGAGGGGGTCGACGACCTGATCGGCACCGGCGTGTACTACGGATCGGCGCCCAGCGAAGTCCTCTTCCACCGTGACGGTGACGTCTTCATCGTCGGTGGAGCCAACTCGGCGGGCCAGGCGGCGCTCCACGCCGCGGAGTTCGCGCGCTCGGTGACGATCCTCGTCCGCGGCCCATCACTCGCGGACGCGATGTCGCGGTATCTGGTCGAGCGCTGCGAGAGCCACCCGCGGATCCGGGTACGGACGAGCGTGCGAGTCACGAGCGTGAGCGGCGACGGAAAGCTCGAGCAGATCACGGTCGTCGACCGGGCGACCGAGGAAGCGGAGACGCTGCCTGCGGACGCGCTGTTCATCCTGATCGGCGGCGAGCCAACCTCCTCCTGCGCACGGGGTTGGCTCCGGCGTGATCAGCACGGTTTTCTGATCACCGGGCCAGACCTGCTCGAGGACCCGGACGAGCACTCGTCGTGGCCGCTCGAGCGCGACCCGTACTTCCTCGAATCCAGCCAGCCGGGCGTCTTCTTTGCCGGCGACGTGCGGCACGGGTCGGTCAAGCGGGTCGCGTCCGCGGTCGGCGAGGGGGCGATGGCGGCCCAGCTCGTGCACAGGTACTTCGCC
>JBKPCT010000027.1:0-10704 GCA_046727515.1 Actinomycetota bacterium
CCGCAGGCCTCTACCACTTCGATCCACTGAAGGGTTCGCTCGCCGTCGCCCGCGACTCGCTGAGCCCCGATGAGGTCGCATCTCTGTCCACCTACCCAGAGATCGTCTGCGACTGCGCTGCCCTGATTCTCGTCGCCGCCGTCTTCGGCAGATCACGCTTCAAGTACGGCGTGCGCGGCTATCGGTTCGCCCTGCTGGAGGCCGGGCACGTCGCTCAGAACGTCCTGCTCACGGCGACGGCGCTCGGCATCGGCGCAGTCCCCCTCGGCGGTTACTACGATCGGCCGACCGACGAGTTCCTCGGGCTCGACGGCGTCAACGAATCGACGCTCTACACGGTCGCCGTCGGAAGGCCTGCGGGTGCCTGAGCTCGGAGTCGCATCCGGCCCGCTCTGCGGTGCGGCGCTGTTCGTCGCACTGGCAGGCGGGCGAGTTCCGTGCACCCGACCGTCCGCGAGACTGCGCGCGCTCTCCCTCCGCTGGCTCTGGTTGGGCGTTCTGGCGGCATTCGAAGAGCTGATGTGGCGGGGACTCGTCCTGACGGGGCTGGCGCTTGCGCTCGGCCCTATCGCTGCCCTGCTCATCTCGTCCGCGGGCTTCGCGATCTGGCACGCGCCGGCGCTGGGCCGGCGATGCGTCGTTCACGTGATCACGGGTCTCGGTTTCGGCAGCGTCTTTCTCGCCGGGGGGCTCGGCGCCGCCGCGCTCGCGCACGGGACCTACAACGTGCTCGTCGACTGGGGTGTCCAGGCCGGGCGGAGTCGATAGTGATCGCCGCTGCTCTGTGGGCAGTCTCGAAGCGATTTGGTGAGACGGTCGCTCTCGACCGGGTCGACCTCGCGGTGGAGGCGGGGGAGGTCGTCGCGCTGCTCGGACCGAATGGAGCGGGGAAGACGACTGCCCTGTCGATCCTGCTCGGCCTGCGCCGCCCCGACGATGGCCGGGCGGAGGTGTTCGGCATCGATCCCCGCCGGCCAAGCGCGCGCGTGGCCGTCGGCGTTACACCGCAAGAGTCGGGCTTCCCGCCAACCTTGCGGGTGCGCGAGATCATCGATCTCGTCCGGGCCCACTTCCCTTTCCCGGCGCCGACGGACGAGCTGCTCGAGCGGTTCGGCCTCGGCTCGATTGCGCGCAGGCAGGCGGGCGGGCTGTCCGGCGGGGAGCGCCGGCGACTTTCCGTCGCCCTCGCGTTTGCAGGGGAGCCGGCTGCGATGTTCCTCGACGAGCCGACGGCGGGCCTCGACGTCGAGTCGCGTCGTTCAGTCTGGGTGGAGATCGATCAGTACGCGGCGGACGGCGGCACCGTGCTGCTCACGACTCACTACCTCGAGGAGGCGGAGAGGTTGGCGCGGAGAATCGTCCTGCTCGCTCGCGGCCGTGTCGTGGCAGAGGGAACAGCCGACGCGCTGGCGGGGCAAGCGAGGGTCCCCGGGCTCGAGGAGGCATTTCTCGCCCTGACCGAGGCGAAGGTATGAGGCTCGCCCTCCTGCACACGCGGGCTGCGACGCTCGAGCTGCTGCGTTACCCAACCTTCAGCGTCCCGACTCTCGCCTTTCCTGCGCTCTTCTTCCTGCTGTTCGTCGCGCCGCGCCCCGATACGGATACCGACCCGAAGCTGCTGCTCGCGTCGTTCGCCGGCTTTGCCGTGCTAGGCGTTTCGTTCTTTCAGTTCGGCGTCGGGATCGCCGCCGAGCGCGAGTCGCCGTGGGAACGCTTCGTTCGGACCCTGCCGATCCGCCTGCGCGTGCGGTTCGCGGCGCGAGTGCTCTCCGCGGCCCTGTTCGGCCTCTGCTCGGCCGCGCTCGTCGTCGCGGCGGCGGTCGCGACCACCGACGCTCGGCTCCCCACCATGCGTTGGCTCGCGCTGGCCGGTGCGCTCGCCTTCGGCGCCGTGCCGTTCGCGCTACTCGGGATCGCACTGGGCTACTGGGCGTCGCCACGCAGCGCGCTCCCGACGGCGAATGTCCTCTATCTCGTGCTCGCATTTCTCGGCGCACTGTGGACGACGCCGCGGCATCTCCCGGGGTCGATGACCGGCATCTCGCCTTTGGTTCCCACGCGGCAGTTCGGGAACGTGCTCTGGGGAGCGACGAGCGGCGACGTGTGGCGGCCGCGCGACTGGCTCCTTCTCCTCGGCTGGACCGCGGTCTTTGCGGGACTCGCCGCCTGGGGCTATCGGCGCGACGAAGGCAGGAGGTACCGGTGACCACGTAAACTCCCAACCCATGACGTGGGAGCTGATCTGGATGCTCGTCATCCTCAAGATCCCGGTGGTCTATCTCTGCCTCGTCGTCTGGTGGGCGGTGCGCGCGAAGCCGGAGCCGCTCGAGCCTGCGCTCAAGACCGTGTCGACGGAACCCGACCCGAGGCCAGGGTGGCGCGTCTCGCGGCTCCCGCCGCGGCGGCCTCGTCGCGGCCCGCACGGCTCGCCCCGCCGCGGGTATGCGAGGGTCGCCCGGGCGAAGGCGATTCCCTGAGCGCCTACCCCGAGTCTGACAGCGCGCGAAGCGGCCTTGACACCGTCGCCGGGCTGATGTCGGCGACGGCGATCTTCCTCGGCCTGCTCGGCGCCACTGACTTCGACCTCAGTATCTCCGGTACGCATCTCGAGATGAGGCCGGTTCGGGTCGGCATCGCGGCGATCGCGCTGGCGCTGGTCGCAGCGGGTCTCGGCGGCCGGCATCGACGCCTGGCGGGAGCTGCCGTCGCGATTGCGGGTGCGTGCTGGGTGATCGGCATGATCATCGCCGTGGTCACCGAGCGACCGCTCTTCTGACCGGCCGGCAGGGATGAGCGCCCTGCTACAACGGAGGTAGGAAATGCCTGACGTCGACGGCCTGAACGCCGGCTACGCGACTACCATCCTCGAGCAGTACCTCGAGAACCCGGAGTCCGTCCCGAGCGAGTGGCGCGCTCTCTTCGAGAGCGGCGAGAGCGAGCTCGTCAACGAGCTCCCAGGCCTCGCGCGCCTGCTCGACATGATGCGGCCAAACGGGGGGAACGGTCGTGGTGCAGTCGCTGCGCCGCCCGAGCCGATGTCGATGCCACAGCCGGGCGCGCCGCCCGAGCCCGTACCGGCGCCGCAGGCGGCCGCGGTACCGGACGAGCTCCTCCTCGGCGGCGTCGCCGCGGCGATGGCGCTCGTCAAGGCGCACAGGATGCACGGCCATCTGGCCGCGCGGCTCGACCCGCTTGGCTCCGAGCCGGTCGGCGACCCCGCGCTCGAGCCGGAGCGGCTGATCCCGAAGCTGACCCCGGAGCTGCAGGCGCGGATTCCGGCCTCGCTCCTGCGCCTCTACGTCCCCGCGGAGACGCTCGCCGACGCGCTCCCTCGCCTGCGCGAGACCTACTGCGGGACGATTGCCTACGAGCTCGAGCACATCGCCGACCACGAGCTCCGCGTCTGGCTCCGCAAGGCGATCGAGTCGGGGAAGTACCGCCGGCCGCTCTCGCCGGACGAGCAGAACCGGCTGCTCGAGCGCCTGACCCAGGTCGAGGGGATGGAGCGTTACCTCCGCCGCGCATTTCTCGGCCAGAAGCAGTTCTCGATCGAGGGTCTCGATGTGATGGTGCCGATGCTGGATGAGGCGATCGAGCTCTCCGCCGAGGCGGGCGCACACGAAGTCGTGATCGGCATGGCCCACCGCGGCCGGCTCTCCGTCCTCGCCCACACGCTCGGGCAGCCCTACGAGGCGATCCTGCGCGAGTTCGAGGGCGAGCGCTCGATCGATGCGGTCGTCTCGACGCCGGAGGGCGGTTCCGGCGATGTCAAGTACCACCTCGGCGCCGAGGGACTGCGCAAGACGGCCTCCGGCGAGATCACCGTGGCGCTGTGCGCGAACCCGAGCCACCTCGAAGCAGTCGACCCCGTTGTGGAGGGCCGGGCGCGCGCCGAGCAGACCGACCGCTCGACTCGCGCCGGCGTCCACGACCCGGGCGTCGCGCTCCCCATCTTGATCCACGGCGATGCAGCCTTTGCCGGGCAGGGGATCGTCGCCGAGACACTCAACCTCGAGGGGCTCGCCGGCTACACGACCGGCGGCACGCTCCACCTGATCGCGAACAATCAGGTCGGCTATACGACGGATCCGGCCGAGGGCCGCTCGACCCGCTACTCGAGCGACCTCGCGAAGGGCTTCGACATCCCGATCATCCACGTCAACGCCGACGACCCAGAGGCTGCGATCTCGGCGATTCGCCTCGCGCTCGCCTTCCGCGACCGGTTCGGACACGACGTCGTCGTCGACCTAGTCGGCTACCGGCGCTTCGGCCACAACGAGCAGGACGAGCCGGCCTACACGCAGCCGCTGATGGCGCAGCACATTGCGAACCATCCGACCGTCCGCGAGCAGTACGCGCAGCGCCTCGCAGAGGAGGGCGTCGTCTCCCCCCAGGAGGCGGAGGCGATGGTGAAGCGGGTCGAGACGGCGCTCAAGCAGGCGCACGAGCGCTTGAAGGAGACCTTCGCGCAGGAGGAGCCGCCGGCCGAGCAGTCGGTCCGCCCGACCTGGTCCGCGAACGGCCCTGTCACCGCGGTCGCCGCCGACCGGTTGCGCGACCTCGACAAGAATCTGCTCGCCGTCCCGGATCACTTCACCGTCCACCCGAAGCTGCTCAAGCAGCTCGAGCGGCGCCCAGCCGCCCTCGAGGAAGGCGGGATCGACTGGGGCCACGCCGAGTCGCTCGCCTTCGCCAGCCTGCTGGTCGAGGGGATTCCGATTCGGCTGACCGGTCAGGACACCGAGCGCGGCACCTTCTCCCACCGCCATCTCGTCCTCCACGACGTCAACACCGGCGAGCGCTACGCCCCCATCCAGCACCTCGCCGATGCGACCGCGTCCTTCGAGGTGCACAACTCGCCGCTCTCGGAGTACGCTGCCGTCGGCTTCGAGTACGGCTATGCGGTCGCGGCACCCGAGGCGCTCGTGCTCTGGGAGGCGCAGTTCGGTGACTTCGTCAATGGGGCGCAGATCATCATCGACCAGTTCCTCGTCGCCGGCCTCTCGAAGTGGCGTGAGACCTCGCGGCTGACGATGCTGCTCCCGCACGGCTACGAGGGCAACGGGCCCGAACACTCGAGCGCGCGTCTCGAGCGGTTCCTCCAGTCGACGGCGCAGGAGAACATCCGCGTCGTCAACCCTTCGACGGCAGCGCAGTACTTCCACCTGGTGCGCCGGCAGGCGCTCGAGCCGCTCCCGCGACCGCTCGTCGTGATGACGCCGAAGGGCTTGCTCCGCCTGAAGGACGCGGCGTCCAGCCTCGCCGACCTGACCGAGGGCTCGTTCCAGCCGGTGCTCGACGACCCGGCCGAGCTCAAGGACGACATCCGTCGGCTCGTCCTCTGTTCCGGGAAGGTCTACTACGACATCGTCGGCCACGAGCTCCGCGCGAACGCGCCCACGGTCGCGGTCGCACGGGTGGAGCAGCTCTACCCGTTCCCCTCCGAGCGTACGAGGGCCCTCCTCGCCTCCTATGCGAACCTGCAAGAGGTCGTCTGGGCCCAGGAGGAGCCCCAGAACATGGGAGCGTGGCGGTCGATCCGGCACCGCCTCGAAGAGGCGCGTCCGAACGACGTCGTGCTCCGCTACGTCGGCCGCCCGTGGCGGGCGAGCCCGAGCGAGGGCTATCCGACCGCGCATCTGCGCGAGCAGGACCGGATCGTCCGCGAGGCGCTCGGCAGCGGGAGCTAGCGCTTCTTCCGCGCGGCCGCCGCCGCCCGCGCCGAGCGCACCGCCTGCCCGGCGATCAGGGGGGCGTAGCGCCTCGCCTGTCGCAGTACGAGCTGCCGGTGGCGCGGCGGGAGTCGCCGCCAGACGTCGTAGGCGGTGAGCGCGAGCCCGAGCGGGCCCACTCGACGTGGGATCCTCGGCATGGCCCCACTGTTGCACATTCGTTGCAGGTTCTGTCCGTTTTGCGTCGTACTCTTGGACTGCCCGCTGCTCACAAACCCGTTACAATCACCGACCTTACGTGCCCCCCACGTCGGAGGATCGAATGGCTGTAGAGACACCGTCGCTGTTTGGCCAGGTCATCCAGGAGCATCTCGAGCTCAAGCGTCGCAACGCCGAGCTCGAGGGAGACATGCCCCTCAAGAGCTACGAGATCGAAGACCCGTTCGTCAATCATCCGCTCTTCAAGTCCGAAGAGCAGGCGCGTCTCGAGGAAACGATGGACGGAACCGAGCCCGCAGTGGAGGTGACCGGCGCGACGTTGCCTTGGCCGGGCGAACAGCATCTCGAGAGCGCCGAGGTTGTTGCCCACATGGACGACAGCTTCTGGGGCCGCTCTCGCGACTTCGACTGGGGGGACTAGGCCCGCTCGAGCGTACGTAGCGCGTCGTCACAGGCGCTGTCTAGCTCGGCCCGCGACTCGGGCGTCGACCGGCAGTTGAAGAAGTATTCGACCTACCGTCGAAGAGGACGTACAGGCGGCTGACTCCTCCGGCGGGCGAGCCCAGTCCGACACGATACGCCTAGCCGGGCAGGCTGCCGAAGTCGACCCGGCGGCCGGGCACCTGCTTGCCCGCGAGGCCGGCGATCACGCCGTCGACCTCGGCCCTGACCCCGTCGACGTTTGTGGCGGTGATGGGCCGCCGGAGGTCGTAGCGGGTGACGAGGACCACATTCGCCCTGTTGATTCCGACGCCGGCCCGGGCCGAGTCCGCGTTGCCGGAGGTCGAGCCGAAGGCGGATCCTACGATGTCGAGGGCCAACCGGGCCCTCGACATCGATTCCGCTGCGGGCGGGCCTACGTCACGGGGTTCGTGCGAACGACGATGAAGTCGCTGTAGTCGGGCAGCCCTGGATTCCGACCGGTACTGAACGGGTAGTTGTTGTCGTTGATGACGAGCAGGCGCTCCCTGTCGAGCGGAAGCACGTCCTCGATCGTCACGTAGGGGAACGAGAAGGTGCTGCCGAGGCCGATGTCGCCGGGGCGGCCCGGCTCCGAGATCCGGTTCGGGTCGGCGATGTGCATGAGGTCGACCGCCGGCTTCTTCGTGAGCGCCCCGTCCGAGCCTACGTCCCGCAGGTCGATCTCGTAGATGCGCTTGAGATGTGCAGCCGTCCCCTGTCCGCCGTCGCGCTCGATCACCACGAACCGGTGCTCGTCCAGCTGCGTGAAGTCGCCGATCGAGACGGCACCGGCGTCCAGCGGGTACCACCAGCGCCGGCCCGTGTACTGCTCGCTGCCCACGTCGAACTCGTAGATACGGCGCAGCTGGGGATCATCGCCGGTCACGGCTTTCTCGAGCATGGGATAGAGGGTCTTACCGTCCGGCGCCATGGCCATCCCCTCGAAGCCTCCGCTGGAGGGGAGGTTCGGGGTACCGCCCAGGAAAGGGTTCTCCGGCGCCTGCACGCCGGGGAGGGCGATCGGCGCCTCGAGTACCTTGCCGGTGTCGTCGGTGTGCAGGAGGAACGGCCCGAACTCGTCTCCGAACCAGAGCGTTCCGTCCTTCACCCTGCGCACCGACTCGATGTCGAAGTCCGATCCCGTCAGTAGTCGGTCGGAACGCGTCAGTCCGAACGGGATCCTGCCGTCCGGGTCCCGGAGCTGAATGAAGTCGCCGACCGTGACCGTGCCGTCACCCCCTTTGGCTGTCTCGAAGTGCGGCGTCACGTGGTAGACGCGGAGCAGGAAATCGGCTGAGTTGGCCTTCGCGCCGAAGCCGTTGTCCGCCATCACCCAGTAGCTGCCGGGTTCGGCCGGGAGGACGGCCGAGAAGCCCTGAACCGGCTGCTTGTCGAGGAACGGCACCGAGACGCCGTTGATCGGCCCGAGGCCGATGAACTGGCCGGAGGTCGGGCCTGGGGCAAACGTGTCCGCGGGCAGGATCGCCCGCGCCTCGAGCACCGGTCTCGGCGGGGCGACCGCGGCGGCCTGCGTCGCTGTGACCACCGCAGCCGCGACGCCGGCGAACAGGACGTACGTGGTTCTGCGCATGTGCTCTCCTTTTCGAGATTCCTCAGGCCAGGCCGTTGCGCTCGGAGACGAGGAGAAGGAGGTCGACGTCGTCCGAGATGACGCCGTCGACGCCGAGATTGATCACGCGCTGGATCGTCTGCTCGTTGTCGATCGTGTACGGCACGACCCGCAGGTGATAGTGCCGCTGGAGAACGTCGACTGTCGGACCGTGGAACATGGCCGGATCCTCTTTCGCGTACCAATCGCTGGAGACGACGTGGCCGGGGTTGGGGTCGTGCACCTGCTTCGGCTGCGGCAGCCGCGAGGGCGAGTAATGCGCCCAGTGCCGCGCAGCAAGTCCTTCGTTGCATCTGACCCCCTTGTGAGCTCAGTGGTACTGGACCGGCCGACACTCACAGAGGCCTGCACTCAGATGGGGGGCGCCCTCGTCACCATTGGGTGTCAGGACGGTGAAACGCGTGGAGTGCCGCCGCGGCCGCCGGAGCGGCACGCGTCGCCGGTCGCCCTCGCCTGTGACGAGCGTCGCCTCCTCCAGGCGAAAAACGCGAGATGCGGTCTCCGTCGCAGCCGTGTGCTTCCCCTCCCGCTCCGTGGGAAGGCGCCGGCGCGCAGGCGCTCCGCCCGCTCGGCGGTCAGGAGCAGCGGATCCGAAAGATGCTCGACGAGACGCTGGAGCAGTACGACCTGTCCAGCAGCGATTGGAAAGTGCTTTGCTCGCTGCGTTGGAAAAAGCCTCACCGCCGTTCGGCCGGCGACCTCGCCCGCATCGCCGACCTCTCGAGCGGGGCGATGACGAGCCGACTCGACCAGCTCGAAGAGGCCGGCCTCGTGTAGCGCTTGCCCGACCCGGACGACCGGCGGGGCGTTCTCGTCGAGTTGACGCCGAAGGGCCGCCGCCTCCATCAAGAGGCAATCGGCGTTCAGGCGGAGAAAGAGGCGCTGCTCGCGGAGGCGCTGACCGAGCAGGAGAAGGCGCAGCTGAACGACCTGCTCCGCCGCGTCATGCTCGTGCTCCCGAAGTCATAGCAGCCGTTGCAGCGAGGAGGACTGTCGAGTTCTTCCGCGAGAGAGCTGGACCAGGTGCCGGACGAGGCTAGGCCGCTCGTCGAAGAAGCTTCCGCGTCAACTCCTCTTCGAGGAGGTGATACTCCTCCTCGGGAAGCTTTACCGCACCAGTCCGCTCGGCTTTCCGGTTGCTTTGCCGAAGCCTTTTCACGAGTTGCTTCGCCTCGGCCCGTGCCCGTGTCCGTTCCATCAAGCCTGGCCTCCCTGTCCTCGAGTCTCGACCCAATCCATGAATCTCTCTACGACGTAGTGCGTGAACCACGAATACCACTGCGGGCCGAGGCGTCCGTTCGGTTCCGGTAGACCTCGGTCCGCCATCCCAGTGAGCGTCACCGAATCACGGTCGATGATCGGTTGCAGCGCATCCGTCAGGTCGTCTGGCTTGAGGTAACTCGGGTCTGCACTGATCGTTCTGAGGCTCTCCCAGACGCTGTTCGCGAGGCCCCGATAGTGGTCCTCGTTCTGCTTGTAGTGCTTGTCGAGTTCCTGCGCCTCGACCTGCTTCGCCGACTCAGAATCCCAGACATAATCCTTCCGCGCCATTCTCAACTCACCCCGGTCTTCACCGTCCAAGCGGCGAGGACGACGACGAGCCACATCAGCACGATCAGCAGCCACCCGACCGTGCCGGCCACGCCCCAGGTGTCCCAGAGGCTGAGAAGACCGAGCGTCGCATCGATCGCCGCGACCGCGATCAGGACAGGCACGCCCCACGCTTGTCTGATTCGGGCGCGCCGCTCCTTCTGCGGTTCCTTGCCCTGGGCGGCGTTGGCGGCAGCCTGGACAAACAGCGGCAGGAACACTAGGAGGAGGCCCAGTATCCCGAGTGCGGCGCCGACCTCGACTCCGAGTGCATGTTTCGTATCCACGACCCGTCCTCCGTCGCGAGAGTACGGCTTGCGCCGGATGGCGAACGAGCCCTGTCCGAGGCCGCGGCGAGTGACCGGTCACGCGAATGGGGGAGGCTCTTCCAGCTCGCGGTTAGCCAACGGGCCACCGGATCTTCACCACCTGGCTACTCGGCGATCAGTTATCCGTTCGCCGTGGCCACCTGGATCCCCGCTTCAACCGGTGTCAGGAGGGCCCCGGAGATGAGCCCCCTTGCTGGACGTGGCCTAGTGCGTCGTAGTCGGTCAGGTCGAGCCTCAGCGGTGTCAGAGAGATGAAGCCTTGGTCGATTGCCCAGAGGTCGGTGCCGGTCTGGAGACGCTCGAGCGGCACGACTGTCAACCAAAAGTGTTCACGTCCCAGCGGGTCCTCGTCGGGGACGACCTTTCCGTTGTACTGGTCGACTGCTTGGGCCGTCCAGCGTACGCCGTGCGGCTCGGGCGGGAAGTTGACGTTCACGAGACGCGGCTCGACGTCTTGGAGCAAGACCTCGAGCGTCTGCTCGAGCCACGGTTCGAGCGCGCTGAAGTCGGGTGCCTCGTCGTTGACCGGTGCACTGAGCGCGATGCCTCGAACCCCCAGCAGGACAGCCTGTTTGGCTGCAGCCAGCGTCCCTGAGTGCCAGGTGGCGTTGCCGAGGTTGAGACCGAGATTGATCCCGGAGAGGACGAGGTCGACCCGTTCCCAGTTATGGATCCCGAGCGCGACACAATCGGCCGGTGTTCCGTTGACGCGATATGCCTCGATCCCGTCGAAGATGTTCGTCGCTCGAAAGCGGAGGGGGCGGGTGGCGGTGATGGCGTGACCGGCGGAGGACTGTTCGAC
>JBKPCT010000028.1:0-27811 GCA_046727515.1 Actinomycetota bacterium
GGTCAGCTCTGCGTGCAAGGCGGCGCTCGGGATCGTGCGGTCGCCGACGACGGCGATCGCCCCGGAGGGCACCGTCTCGGTGCCGTGGCCGCAGCCGACGAGCACCATGACGGCGAGAAGCGGCGCGAGCCGCCTCACGCCGCCTCCCGCGCACGGGGGAACCTAGGGTTCCCCCGGCGCCCCCTCCGCGTGAGACGTCCTGTTGACACAGGACGTCTCACGGGGCCTGCTCGGCCGCGAGCAGGGCGTCGAGCAGGCCGAGCGCCTCGCGGAAGTCTTCCTGCCGCAACATCACCTCGCGCTTGGCCGAGGTGTAGACCGCGGTCGAGACGCGGTCGCGCAGCTCGCGGAGCTCGTCCGAGCCGAGCACAAGCGGGCCGACGCTCATCCGACCGCCGCGGAAGACGAGGTAGTCAGCGCCGATCCGGGCGAGTTTCAGCTTCGCCTCCTGGATCGCGAACAGGTTCTCGACTGGCTCCGGCAGCTCGCCGTACCGGTCTTGGACCGAGGCGCGGAGCTCGCGCAGCTCGTCCTCGTCCTCGCTCAGCGCAAGGCGGCGGTGCAGGTCGATCTTTAGCGCCTCCGAGCCGATGTAGGCGGCCGGCACGTAGGCGTCGACGCGCGCGTCGACGCGGACCGGCCGCGCCGCCAGGCGCCGCTGGCCCGAGAGCTCGGCGACGACCTCGTTCAGCAGCTCGACATAGAGCTCGAACCCGACCGCGGCGACGTGCCCCGACTGCTCTGCGCCGAGCAGCTCGCCCGCGCCGCGGATCTCGAGGTCGCGCATGGCGATCGCGAAACCGGCGCCGAGCTCGGTGTGATCCGCGAGCGTCGCGAGCCGGGCCCGCGCCTCCGGCGTCAGCTCCGAGGCAGCGGGGTAGTACAGATAGGCGTAGGCGGTGACGTCCGAGCGGCCGACCCGGCCGCGGATCTGGTACAGCTGGGCGAGGCCGAGCGTGTCGGCCCGCTCGACGACCAGAGTGTTCGCCTGCGGGATGTCGAGGCCCGATTCGATGATCGTCGTCGAGACGAGCACGTCCGCCTCGCCGCTCAGAAACTCGACCATGCGATCCTCGAGCTCGCGCTCCTTCATCTGCCCGTGCGCGACGAGGATGCGCAGGTCGGGACAGAGCTCGTGGAGGCGCCGAGCGGCCTCGTCGATCGTCTCGACGCGGTTGTGCAAATAGAAGGACTGGCCTCCGCGAGCCTTCTCGCGCTCGAGCGCGGCCCTGATCTGCTCCTCGTCGTACTCGCCGACGTGAGTCCGGATCGGCCGGCGGCCCTCGGGTGGGGTCTCCATGACCGAGATGTCGCGAACGCCGGAGAGCGACATGTGCAGCGTGCGCGGGATCGGCGTCGCGGTCAGTGCCAGCACGTCGACCTCGAGCCGCAGCGCCCGCAACAGCTCCTTCTGGGCGACCCCGAAGCGCTGCTCCTCGTCGACGATCACGAGCCCGAGGCTCTTCGGAATCACGTCGCGCGAGAGGATCCGGTGCGTCCCGACGAGCACGTCGACCTTGCCGTCGGCGAAGCCTGCCAGCACCGCTTTCGCGTCCGCGGTCCTGCGGAAGCGAGAGACCATCTCGACGCGGACCGGGAAGTCGCGGAAGCGCTCCCGGAACGTATTCCAGTGCTGCTGCGCGAGTACGGTCGTCGGCACGAGCATCAGAGTCTGCTTGCCGTTCAACGCAACCGCGAAGGCGGCGCGGACGGCAACCTCGGTCTTCCCAAAGCCGACGTCGCCGCAGACGAGCCGGTCCATCGGGCTCGGCGCCTCCAGGTCCTCCTTGACGGCTTCGATCGCGCGCTGCTGGTCCTCGGTCTCCCGATAGGGAAACTCGGCCTCGAGCCGCTCGAGCCAATCGCTCGAGAGGTCGTGCGCGACGCCCGGGGTCGTTTGTCGTCGCGCGTACAGGCCGATCAACTCGCCGGCGAGCTCCTGGACGGACTCGCGCGCGCGGCTCTTCAGCAGCTGCCAGGCCCTGCCGCCGAGCTTCGAGAGCCCGGGGGCCTTCGCGTCGGCGCCGATGTAGCGCGAGACCTTGCCGATCTGCTCGTGCGGGACGTACAGACGGTCCTCGCCGCGAAACGCGAGGAAGAGATAGTCGCGCGTCACCGAGGCCACCTCTTTCGTCTCGAACCCGAGCAGCTTTCCGATCCCGTGGTCCTCGTGGACGACGTAGTCACCGGTTCGAAGGTCGGCGAACGACTGCAGCGCACGCCCGAGCCGTGCCTCCGCGCGCGGCGCCCGCTTGCGGAAGATCTGGGTGTCCGGCAGGAGAACGACGCCGAGGTCGCGCCAGACGAACCCGCGGCGTGCGGGCGAGACGGCGAAGTAGAGGCCCGGCTCGTCGGGAAGCTTCCCGCCCTCCTCCAGCCACTCGACCTCGAGGCGCCGGAGGAGGTTCCCGGTGCGGAGCCCATCACCGCGGTGCGGGAACGCGACGACGATGCGCTGACCGGCGCGGACGAAGGAGGCGAGCTCCTGCTCGGCCTCGGCGAGCCCGCGCGCGGCGACGGCAGGCCGTTGGGCCTCGAAGGCGAACGGCTGGCCACGGGGAAGCGGATCGAGGCGCGCGGCGCCGCCGAGCGGGACCGGGTCGAGCCGCTCCTCCTCCCAGACGCGCTGCACCTCCTCGGGCTCGAAAACGAGGTCCGGCGCGCGGTCCAGCACGGGCACGAGGTCCTGCGGAACGGCGACGGGTTCGTCATCGTCGCGCAGCGTGGGCTCGTCGAGGTCGAGCCGGCGCTCTGCCGCCGGGTAGACGGTCGCGCTGTCGACCGGGTGGAGGGCGCGCTGCGTGAACGGCGAGAACGCTCGGATCGCCTCGATCTCGTCCCCGAAGAACTCGATCCGGAGGGGCTCGCGTCCGGTGGTCGGGAAGACGTCGACGAGTCCGCCGCGGACGGCGAACTGGCCGCGGTCTTCGACGCGCTCGACGCGCTCGTAGCCGGCGAGTGCGAGCTGCTCTGCCAGCTTCTCGATCCCGGGCTCCTCGCCGGCGGCGAGCTCGATCCGCTTAGGTCTCGCCTCGGGTGTCGGCAGGAGCTCCGCAAGCGCCGCGGCGGAGGCGCAGACAAGGCCGCCGGTCGCGAGGACGTCCAGGGCCCGCGCCCGCTCGCCGACGAGGTGCGGCGGCGGCTCGAGCCCGGAGTCCCAGCGAACGCCGCGGCTCGGGAGCAGCGCTACGTGCTCGTCGCCCAGGTACCAGGCGGCGGCTTCGGCGGCGTCGCGCGCGTCGGCGTCCTCGGGCAGGAGTGCGACCAGCGCACGGCCGGTCCGGAGATGGAGCCCGGCGAGGAGTACGGGCAGCGCGGCCTCGGAGACGCGAGCCGAGGCGCCTTCGAGGCTATCGGCGAACGCACCGAGATCCTCGCTCTCGGCGAGGTCGGCGGCGAGTGGCTGGAGGGTCGGCCGGTCCATGACGAAAGGCGGAACCGGGCGGGTTCCGCCTGTATCGAGTCTACTGGCGGGGGTGAAAGGTCCAACCGCGGCTACCTTGTCAGCCCCCCGTGAAGCGCCTAATCCTCCTCGGCTCACTGCTGGCCCTGCTGATCGCAGCTCCGGCCGGCTTCGCAGCGACCCCGTTCGCGTCCTGCGGGGACAGCGGGCTCCTCTGCGCGACGCTGAGCGTTCCGCTCGACTACTCGGGTGCGGCGCAGGGTCGGCTCCCGCTCTACGTCGAAGAGCTCCCGGCGGTCGGAACGCCGCGAGGCGTGATGGTGATGCTCGCCGGCGGCCCGGGGCAGGCCTCCGCGGAGACCTTCGAGCTCGGGCCGAAGGCCGCTTACTGGCGCGCATTCTTCCCCGGCTACACGCTCGTCGCCTACGACGACCGCGGCACGGGCAAGTCGGGCGCGCTGGGGTGTCCGACGGCCCGCACGATCGCCCAGTGCGGCGATGCGATCACGACCCGGGCCTTCTACACGACGCGGGAGCACGCGGAGGACATCGAGTCCGTGCGGGCCGCGCTCGACGTAGCCAAGGTCGCAGTCTGGGGCGTTTCCTACGGAACCCGGCACGCGATCGCATATGCGCTCGCACACCCCGCCCACGTCGAGCGGCTGCTCCTCGACTCGGCGATCCTGCCCGACCGGGACCTCGTCGATCCGGCCTCGCTGCGCACGATTCCGGCGTCGATCACACGGATCTGCACGAACAACGCGTGCCCGGGGATCGCGCCCGGCATCGGCGACCGATTCGTGCGACTGGCAAACCAACTCGAGGCGAGCCCGGTCAAGGTGTCCGTTCCCTTCGGGCCGGGCCTGGCGCCGTTCGAGGTCGAGCTCGACGGCGACGCCCTCGTCTCGCTCGGGTACGAGAGCGACCTCAGCTCCGCGATCTCCTCTCAGCTTCCCGCTGCGGTCGACGCCGCCCTGGCCGGCTCGTTCCGGCCA
Organism: Actinomycetota bacterium; assembly: GCA_046727515.1. Lineage (GTDB taxonomy): Bacteria > Actinomycetota > Thermoleophilia > Gaiellales > Gaiellaceae > DATBLE01. Next base: position 4,399 of record JBKPCT010000028.1, read on the forward strand.
CTCGAGCGGCTCGTCTTCCTGGACGCCGTCTTCAACGGCTCGTCCAACGATGTCAACGTCGCCCTCCTCCTGACGACGAACTGCGGCGACGGCCCGTTCCCCTGGGGACCGAACGACGCACCGGAGTTGCGGCGCTCCGCCCTGACCGCCGCGATCGGAGCGCTGCCGCCCGGCGCCGCCGGCCCGTTCGGAAGCTGGGCGCTGCAGAACCTACCGCCGTGGGCCTGCGTCGACTGGCCGGCGCCGTCCGGCGGCGCCCTTCTCGGCCCCGGACCGCTGCCGGACGTGCCTGTGCTCGTGCTGGCCGGAGATCGCGACATCCGCACGCCGACCTCCGGTGCAGTGGCGGTCGCGTCCCGGTTCCCGCACGGGCGCGTCCTGGTCGTCCCGGGCGCCGGGCACTCCGTGCTGAACCACTCGCCGTGCGCGGCCACCGCTGTTCGCCGCTGGCTGACCGGCGTCACGCCGCCCGCCGCCTGCACCCGCTTCTCGCTCTACGTACCCCCGGTCGGCCTCTGGCGCCGCTCCGTCGCAGCGACGCCGCCGCTCCCGCGTGTACCCGGCCTCACCGGACGGACGCTCACCGCGCTCCTCCAGACGGTCCACGACGCCGAGGACGTCTGGAGCCTCACCCGCCACACCGAGCAGCCGACGCTCGGGCTCGTCGCGGGAGTACTCACGCCCGACCCGAAAGGCGTCATCCGCCTGAAGGGGTACAGCAGCGTTCCGGGCCTCACGCTGACGGGGAACATCGTGTTGAAGATGGACGCCTACGGTGACCCAGTGATGCCGTTGACCGCGCAGCTCGGACTGCTGACCGTCGGCGGCGCGGGCGCGGCTCACGGCCGGGTGCGCCTGACCGAGAACCGTCTGACGGCCACGCTCGGGCGCAACGTCGTCTCGGCGGTCTTCTAGCGGTGCGCCACAGCCTCTCGCGACAGCTCGCCAGCCGCACGCCTCTCTCCTTGGTCCCACCCCCCACCCTGGGTGGGGGGCGGGAGCATAGCCGCGCATGTGTCACGTGGGTGTGACGAGAGCGCGCCGATTGCGAGTCGATCAATTGAAGTGCTGCTGGGTGGCCTCCAGGCCCTCGCGCACGAGCGACTCGACCGCGTCGGCCCCGCGCGCGACCAGTGCGTCGACCTCCGTCTCCGGCTCGAACGGCGCGAGGACGTAGTCCGCGACCGAGCGCCGATCACCGCGCCCCGGCCTCCCCACTCCGATCCGCAGCCGCGGGAAGTCCTGCGAACCGAGCGCGGAGGCGATCGAGCGGAGCCCGTTGTGGCCGGCGAGGCCGCCGCCGAGGCGCGCCTGCAGGCGCCCTTCCTCCAGGTCGACGTCATCGTGGACGACGAGGACGGAGTCGACCGGAACCTTGAAGAAGCGCGCGGCCGCGGCGATCGAGCGGCCCGACTCGTTCATGTACGTCTCGGGCTTGACGAGAGCCAAGCGCGCCTCGTCGAGGCGAACATCAGCCAGCTGTCCCGAGAACTTCGAGCGCCACGACCCCGAGTGCCGGCGCGCTAGCTCGTCGACGACCATCCAGCCGATGTTGTGGCGCGTACGGGCGTACTCGCGACCAGGGTTGCCGAGCCCGGCGACCAGCAGGTCGAGCGTCGAGGCACTTTCGCCCCGACGAAACAGGCGCACGAGGACCTAGCCTTCGACGGTGCCCGACTCGCCCCCAGCGTCTGCCTCGGGTTGGGCCGGTGCCTCCGCAGCGCCCTCGGGCCGCTCCTCCGCGGGAACCTCGCCCTCGGGCAGCTCGCCCTCCTCGCCCTCTTCGACCTCCTCGACCTCGGGCTCCTCGACCTTGGTCGGCATCGTCACGGTCGCGAGGACGGTCTCGGGGTCGTCGAGGTACGCGACGCCGTCGCGGGCGGACAGATCGGAGAGCCGCAGCGTGTCGCCGATCTCCATCGCGCTGACGTCGAGCTCGATTCGCTCCGGAACCTCGAGCGGCAGCGCCTCGACGCGAATCTCGCGCGAGACCTGCGAGAGCACCCCGCCCGCCTTTGCGCCGACGGACTCGCCGACGAGCTCGATCACGACCGAGGTCTGGATCGGCTGATCGAGGCGGACCTCCTGCAGGTCGAAGTGCTCGATCTTCCCGCGCAGCGGATCGACTTGGTAGTCCTTCAGGATCGACGCGTGCGTCGTCTTCTGGCCCGCGAGCACGACGTCGAGGATCGCGTGCAGCCCTGCGCTCCCCGTCAGCGCTCGGCGCAGCTCACGCTCCTGGACGCTGATCGGGTGGGGCTTGTGCCCGCGCCCGTAGAGGACGCCGGGGATCATCCCGTCGCGACGCAGCCGGCGGGACTCCCGCGTCCCGCGGCGGTCGCGCTCCCGCACCTCCAGACGAATCCGTTCGCCGGCCATATCGGCGGAGAAGAGTAGCTAAAAGAGCTGGTTCTCCCCGCCGAAGATCGCGGAGACCGAGTCGTCGGCGAACACGTTCATGATCGTGTCCGCGAGCAGCTCGCCGACCGAGAGCACCGTGAGGTTGTCGGGGCGTCTGAGCGGGTCGATCGGGACCGTGTCGGTTACGACGATCCCTGCGAGGTCCGCCTCGGCGAACCGCTTGAGCGAGTCGCCGGCAAAGATCCCGTGGGTGGCGAAGACCCAGACCGCGGTAGCGCCGTGCTCCTTCAGCGCCTGGGCGCCGGCGAGGAGGGTCCCGCCGGTCGTGATCATGTCGTCGCCGACGAGCGCGACCTTCCCGTGCACCCGGCCGGTGATCTCCGTGACGGCAGCGACATCGTGTGCCGGTCGCGTCTTGTTCATGATCGCGAAGTCCGCCTCGATCATCTCCGCAAAGCGGACGGCGACTTTCGCGCGCCCGGCGTCCGGCGCGACCGAGACCACCCCCTCGCCGAAGAGGCCGAGATCTCGGAAATGCCGCGCGAAGAGAGGCAGCGCCGTCATGTGGTCGACCGGGATCGTGAAGAAGCCCTGGATCTGCCCAGCGTGCAGGTCCATCGTCAGCACGCGGTCAGCGCCGGCGAGCTGGAGCATGTCGGCGACGAGGCGCCCCGAAATCGGCTCGCGCGGCCGCGCCTTGCGGTCCTGGCGCGAGTACGGGAACCACGGGATCACTGCCGTGATTCTCTTCGCCGAGGCGAGCTTCGCCGCCTGGATCATCAGCAGCAGCTCCATCAGGTTCCGGTCGACCGGGTCGCAGCCGGTCTGGACGAGGAAGAGATCGGCGCCTCGGATGGACTCGAGGTAGCGGCAGTAGCTCTCATCGTTTGCGAAGGAGGTGAGCTCGATGTCGCCGAGCTCGACGCCGAGGTGGTCGGCGATCCGGGTTGCGAGCTCGGGATGGGAGCGCCCCGAGAACACCATCAGGCGCTTCTGCGGACCCCGCTCCAGCCAGTGGCCGGGTTCCGGCCGCACGTGATCGGTCACGGCCTCGAGGCCCGGTAGCCGGGCGAGCTCAGTTGTCGTCGACGTCGGGCTCTCCACGCTCGTAGACCCATCCTTCCTTCGTGACCTGCTTCGGGGGGAAACCCGCGAGGGATCCCGGCGGGACGTCGTCCGTGACGACCGTTCCCGGCCAAAGCCAAGCATCGTCCCCAATCGTGACCGGAGCAATGAACGTATTGTCGACACCGGTCCTGACGTTCTTGCCGATCGTCGTCTTTCCCTTGGGCCGGCCGGGCTCGTGCGAGTAGTTCGCGGTCACGTTCCCGGCGGCGATGTTCGTATCCTCGCCGATCTCGGCGTCGCCGATGTAGCCGAGGTGTGGCACCTTCGCGCGGGCGCCGATGCGCGACTGCTTGATCTCCACGAATGTGCCCGCTTTCGCCCCCGCTTCGAGAACGGTGCCGGGGCGAAGGTAACAGAACGGCCCGACGAGCGCACCCTCCCCGATCGACGCATCGAGAGTGACCGCGTGCGGGCCGACCTCGGCGCGCGCACCGACGATGGTCGCGCCGCGCAGGACGGTGAAAGGGTGCACGACAGCGTCGGGCTCGAGTCTCACGCTGTAATCGATCCACGTCGTCGCGGGGTCCGCGATCGTCACCCCGGCGAGCATGTGTTCCTCGTTGATCCGGCGGCGAAGCTCGTTCGCCGCCACTGCCAGCTCAGCGCGCGTGTTGATCCCGAGCGGCGCCAGCTCGTCCGGGCAGCGCCAGGCCGCCGCGCGATGGCCGGATGCGACGAGGTGCGCGATCGTGTCGGTCAGGTACAGCTCGCCCTGCACATTGCGCGCGTCGAGCTTGTCGAGTGCCTCCCACAGCGGGCCGGCGGAGAAGACGTACGTAGACGAGTTCAGCTCGCGGATCTCGCGTTGTTCGGGCGAGGCGTCCTTGTCTTCGACGATCGCCTCGACCCGTCCGTCCGAGCCACGGACGACGCGGCCGTAGGGAAGCGGGCGGCCCGGCTCGAAGGAGAGGATCGTGACGGCCGCCCCCTCGTGTTCGTGCGCGTCTGTGAGCTCGCGCAGGTGGTCCGCGGTCAGGAGCGGGGCCGCCGCGTCGAGGACGAAGACGTTTCCGTCGAAGCCCTGCAGGGCGTCGCGCGCGGAAGCGACCGCGTCGCCGGTCCCGAGGGGCTCTTCCTGCACAGCAACCTGCAGCCCTTCGTAAGCGTCGGCCGAATCGGGCGAGGCAACGATTACGACCGGGTCGGCGCCCGTGTTGCGGGCGGCGTCGATTACCCAGTCGATCACACGGCGCCCCAGCAGGGGATGCAGATGCTTCGGCACGGTCGATCGCATCCGCGTCCCGAGTCCGCCCGCCATCACGACGGCTGCGAGGCTGTTCGATGAGGTCACTGCGTCAATGGCTGGGGCGCCAGGATTCGAACCTGGGATCGCGGGACCAAAACCCGCTGCCTTACCACTTGGCTACGCCCCACCAAACCTGATTGTGCCTCTTAGGTCTTGTTTGAGGTCCGCCTCGGGCGGTCGCGCTCGCCGAGGAGCAGGATCACTGCGACCGCTGCGAGGAGCCCCGCGGCGATCAGCGCGAAGCTGCCGATCAGGAGAGCGACGACGCAGAGCAGGATCGCAAACGCCTGCGTGGCGGCGGCGATCCAGGCGAGCTGCCGGCCGGTGTCGGACTGGAGCGACCGGCCCGCCAAGACGTAGAACGCGATGATCGGGGCGGAGACGATGATCACCGTCCAGCGCGAGAAGTCCGCCGACAGGGCAACGATGATGCCCTCGAGGACGGCGATCCCGAGCGCGATCTTGAGCCGGCGCCGCTCGAGCCAGAGAGCGGCTCCGCTCCTCTCGTGGTCTGCCGCCGTATCCGTCACGCGATCAACCTACCACGCTGGGCTGCCGACCCAAACCCGGCCGCGGGCCTCGAGCCTGGCCCCGGCGGCAGCGGCCGCCGCTGCGTCCTCGAACAGACCGTAGACCGCGGGCCCCGCGCCGCTGAGATCGGCACGGAAGGCGCCTAGCGCGCGCAGGTCGTCCGCGACGGGCGAGACGGCGGCGAGATCGTTTGCGGGAAGGGCCGCGAGGTCGCCGGCTGCCAGCGCAGCGAAGAGCTGCGCACGCCGTTCCTCGTAGCCGGCTGCGCCCCCGCGCATGTCGAAGGCCGTGTAGACGGTCGCGGTCGACTGCTTCGCCTGGTCGGCGGGAACGACGAGCAACACGGTGTAGGCCTGCGGCAGGTCAAGCGGGGTCAGGTCGCTGCCGTCTCCCTCGCCCAGCTGCGGGCCGTCCCTGAGAAAGAAGGGGACGTCAGCGCCGAGCGTTGTGGCCAGGGTGTGCAGCTCCTCGGCATCGAACGGCTCGTCGAGGGTCTGATTCGCGAGGCGCAGAGCGGCGGCGGCATCCGAGCTGCCACCGCCGAGGCCGGCCGCGACCGGGATCTGCTTGTCGATCCGGACCGCCCACCTGGCCGCGACGCCGGCCGCGTCAGCGAGCTCCTCGAGCGCGCGGCGGACGAGCGTGTCGTCTGCAAACCCCGCGACGCGGAGGTCCGACGCCGGCTCGAGCGCGATCCGGTCGGACAGCTCGATCCTTTGCAGGACGGTCGTCACCTCGTGCTTCCCGTCCGGCCGGGTCTGCCCGACCACGAGCGCGAGGTTGATCTTCGCGTGCGCCGGGAGCGCGTTCACGAGAGCAACCGCTCGAGCTCGACGAACTCTTCCGGAGCAAGCGCCTCGGCGCGAACGGCCGCGGGACGGCCGAGGCCTGCGAGCGCTTCGACCGCCTCCTCTCGAGCGGCGACGCCCGCGAGCGCGAGCGAGTTCGGAAGCGTCTTGCGCCGGTGCGCGAATGATCCCTCGACGAGCTGTTTCACCTGCCCGAAGCGCTCCGGCAGTGGGATGCGGCGGAAGGCGACGAGCGCGGAGTCGACATTGGGCTGCGGGCGGAAGACGGTGCGCGAGACCGGATGGAGGCCGGTGCGCTCGGCGGCAAGCTGGATCAGCACGGAGACAGCGCCGTAAGCCTTCGTTCCCGGGCCTGCGAAGAATCGGTCGGCGACCTCCCGCTGCACCATCACGCACCAGCGCTCAAGCTCCGGAAGCCCGTCCAGGCTCTCGACCACGATCGGCGTCGCGACGCTGTACGGCAGGTTGGAGACGAGCTTGCGCGGCGGTGGCTCGAGGTCGGCCAGGTCGAGCGCGAGCGCATCGCCGAGCTCGAGCCGAAGGTTCGGGATGTCCGCGAGACGGCTCTCCAGCGAGCGGTCGATCTCGACCGCGTGGACGACCGCGACGCGCTCGCCGAGGAAGCGGGTGAGGACACCGAGGCCGGGCCCGATCTCGAGGACGACATCGCCAGGCTCCAGCTCGGCCAGGCGGCCGATTACGCCCAGGATGTTCTCGTCCACGAGGAAGTGCTGGCCGAGCTCCTTCTTCTGGCGGACGTTGACGCCTGCGGCGTTGCGACCTCGCCTCGCACCAATGCCGGCAGCTTCGCTGTCGCGTTTGTGCTCGGCTTCGTCTGTCACGGCAAACCAAAGGCGATTGTGGCGTTCGCGTCGATCCGGGCCTCGAGCTCGGCGCGGTCCTCCCCACGCGCCTCCGCGAGCGCGGTGAGCGTATGCATGACGTTCGCAGGCTCGTTCGGCCGGCCGCGGATCGGCTGGGGCGCCAGGTGCGGGCTGTCGGTCTCGGCGAGGAGGCGGTCGACGGGCACCTGCGTGGCTGCCACGCGCAGCTCGGATGCGTTCGGGTACGTCACGTTGCCGGCGAACGAGACGTAGTAGCCGCGCTCGAGCGCGACTGGAAGGAGCGCCGGCGAGGAGAAACAGTGGAGGACGACGGTCCCCGTGAACCGTTCGAGCGCGTGCGCAGTTTCGGCCTCGGCCGCGCGCGTGTGGATGACGACCGGCTTGCCCAGGTCGCGCGCGAGGTCGAGCTCCGCATCGAAAACCTCCCGCTGGCGGTTGCGCGGCGCGCGGTCACGGTAGAAGTCGAGTCCGGTCTCGCCGACCGCGACCGAGTGCGGATGTCCGAGCAGCTCCCCGAGCTCGTCGAGCCGGTTCCCCTCGGCAGCAGCCTCGTGCGGGTGCACGCCGAGGATGGCAAAGACGCCCTCGTTTGCCTCGGCTGTCGCGAGGGCGGCGCGACAGGTCTCGATCGTCGAGCCGACCGCCAGGACCCTCGTGACCCCGGCGACCCGGGCTCGCTCCACGACCTCGTTCGGGGGACCGGCGCACGCCTCGAGGTGCGCGTGCGTGTCGATCACGCTGCGGCGGTCGGCTCTTCGACGCGCGGAAAGAGCGGCGGGGCGGGCTCGATCCCCTCCGCCGTGAAGGCGCTACCCGCGCGGACGCGGTCGAGCGAGAGATCGAGGGGTTGCCCCAAAGCCTCGAGGATGCGCGGCGCCGTCTCCGGTAGGTACGGCGAGACGCCGACGGCGACCGCGCACAGGCCGTCGGCGAGGTCGTAGAGCACGGCGTCGAGCTCGTCCGCCTTCGTCTCGTCCTTCGCGAGCTCCCAGGGCGCGTTCGACTCGACGTGCTGGTTCAGGCGCCGAACGGCCTGCCAGATCTCGTCGAGCGCCGCGGTGATGTCGAAGCGGTCGATGCGCTCGACCAGCTCGGCGCGGAGGCCATCGGCGTCGATCGCACCCCGGCCCGGCGTCCTCGCGAGCACGCCGTCGCGGTAGCGGGCGATCATCGCCGTCGTCCGGGAAAGCAGGTTGCCGAGATCGTTCGCGAGCTCGCGGTCGTAGCGCTCCTGGAACGAGTCGAGCGTGACATTTCCGTCCTGGCCGAACGAGACCTGGCGGGCGCACCAGAACCGCACGGCGTCAGCGCCGTAAACGTCGATCAGGTCGAGCGGGTCGATGACGTTTCCGAGCGACTTGGAGATCTTTTGCTGCTCGATATTCAGGTACCCGTGGACGAACAGCTGCCGCGGGGGCTCGTACCCGGCCGCGAGCAGGAGCGCCGGCCAGTAGACACAGTGGAAGCGGAGGATGTCCTTGGCCAGCAGGTGCGTCGCGGGCCAGAACCGCTGCAAGTCCTCGCCGGGGGCACCGGTGTTAGGGGCATAGCTCAGCGCGCTGAGGTAGTTGATCAGCGCGTCGGCCCAGACGTAGGCGACCTGATGCGGATCCCAGGGGATCGGCACCCCCCACGTCTGCGTCGCGCGGCTGATCGAGAAGTCGCGCAGCCCACCCTCGATGAAGCTCCGGGCCTCGTTTGCGCGAAACTGCGGCAGAACGAAGTCGGGGCGCCCGTCGTACAGCGCGAGTAGGGCCTCCTGATAGGCGGAGAGCCGAAAGAACCAGTTGCGCTCCTCGAGCCACTCCGGCTCGGTGCCGTGGTCGGGGCACTTGCCGTCCACCAGCTCGTCCTCGGTCTTGAAGGCCTCGCAGCCGATGCAGTACCAGCCCGCGTAGACGTCCTGGTAGATGTCCTCGCGGCCGTTGTCGTAGATCCGCTGCAGGAAGTCCTGCACGAAGCGCTTGTGGCCTTCATCGCTCGTCCGGATGAAGAAGTCGTTCGTCGCGTTCAGCCGGCGCGGCAGCTCCTGCCAGGCGCCGACGATCGCGTCGGTGAACTCGCGGGGCGTGAGGCCCTGCTCCGCTGCCACCCGTGCGACCTTGTCCGCATGCTCGTCGACGCCCGTGAGGAAAAAGGTCTCGTCGCCACGCTGGCGGTGATGGCGGACGAGGATGTCGGCCGCGATCGTCGTGTACGCATGCCCGATGTGCGGGGTCGAGTTCACGTAGTAGATCGGCGTTGTCACGTAGAAGCGCATCTCTTGGGATGATAGGTGCCGGTTGTCGCGCGACCTCCGGGCCCGTCGTGGGGGGTCGTCGCCGGAGCAGAACACCGATGCCGAGCGCGCAGGCGATGCCGGCGAGCACGGGAAGCGGCACGAGCCGCCGAGACTGCGCAGGCGGCGGTGCGACCGGCGCAATCACCGGAGGCGGCTGTGGCGAGCCCTTCGGCCGACTCAGCGGCTTGGCTGTTGCGTCGGGCGGCCTGGGCGCCTCGACGTCAACCGGTGTCGGGGGGATTGATCGCCGCAGGGTGTGCGGAGGTTGCGCAGCGGCCGGAGAAGGGGCTGAGGGTGACAACGGCGGCGTGGTCGGCGGCGCCGAGACGTGCGGTGTCGGGCGGACGAGCGCGTGGACGGGCCGCACGGTCGGCCGGCGCTCCGGCCGGGATTCTGTTCGAATCTCCGGCCGCCTAACTGCCGCAATCGTCAGGGCAGGCGAATCAGGAACCCTCGACGCGCTCTCCACGACCGTGGGCGTCGCCGGCATGGTCAGAGGATCTGCTGGGCGAGGCACTGCCGTCTCGGGCGTTGCCGGCTCGGTTTCGGACGCGGCCGGCTCGGACTCGACCCGCACGGGCACTTCGGGCCGCGCGACCGACCCAGGCGACGTCGGCCCTTGCTTCTCGGGCGTCGGCGCCGGGGAAGCGGCCACCGGCCCGGGGTCGGCGGCGGCGGGGGCGGCTACGGGCGCAGGAACCGCCGTCGGTGCCGCTCTCTCCGGCAGGAACCGCAGGGGGTCGACGTACCCGCTCGGGTCGCTCGTCATACGGACACCGAGGTGGACGTAGGGCGCGGCCCACTCCGCCTGGCCGGATGCCCCGACCCTGCCGACGGGGTCGCCCTCGTGCACGGCGGAGTTCCTCTTCACCTCGAGCGAGCCGAGATGGACGAGGGTGATCGAGTATCCGTCGTCGGTGTGGATCGTGACCGTGAGACCGCTCGTCGGCATCGAGCCAACGAACGCGATCGTGCCTGCCCGTGGAGCGAGCACCGGCTCGCCCTCCTCCCCGCCGACGTCGATTCCCCGATGCTGTCCACCGATGTAGGGATCCTTGCCGACGCTGAACGGTTTCAGCACGGCTCCCGACGCGGGCCAGGTCCATGCACGCGCCGTGGGCGCGAGCGCGAGGAAAAGCACAAGAACGAATCCGGCTGTTCTCAGTCGCGGCAACATTCGACTTCATGGTAGGAAGCCGATTCGCCGTTGTCAAATTTGGTTACAGCTTCGTTACAGAGAGGCTTTGTAAAGGGTGTTGCGCGACGCTCCGGTGAGGCGCGCGACGAGGTCGGCCGCCTGGCGGCGCGGCACTCCCGCCTCGACGAGCTCTGCGACTGCACCGACCCCTCGCTCGTCGTCGGGCTCCGCCATCGGGCCCTCGCCGAGCACCAGTGTGACCTCGCCTCGCGGCGGCTCGCGAAAGCGCGCCGCGACCTCGGCCGCCGGCCCCCGCACGACCTCCTCGAACTGCTTGGTCAGCTCGCGGCAGACGGCGACCGGCCGGTCGGGCAAAGCCGCAGCCAGGCTGGCCAGCGAGGCAGGCAGTCGGCGTGGCGACTCGAACGCGACCGCGGGCCACGGCCAGCCGCGCAGCTCCTCCCAGAGCGACGTCAGGGCTACGGACCGGCGGGGCAGGTAGCCGAGGAACTGGAACCGCTCGGCTGCCAACCCGCTCGCCACGAGCGCGGTCTCTACCGCGGAGGCGCCCGGGAGCACCGTCACAGGCACATCCACGCCCAGCGCCGCCGCCACGAGCCGCGCCCCCGGGTCGCTGATCGCAGGAACCCCGGCGTCGGTAACGAGCGCGACGCGCTCCCCAGCCTCGAGTCGAGGGAGCACCTCGGCGGTTCGCTCGGCCTCGTTGTGTTCGTGATAGCTGACGAGGCGCGCGGAGATCCCGTGGCGCTGCAGCAGCACGCGGGTCCGTCGGGTGTCCTCGCAGAGGACGAGGTCCGCCTCGGTCAGCTCGTGCAGCACGCGCAGCGTGATGTCCTCGAGGTTCCCGATCGGAGTCGCGCAGACGGCGAGCGGCATCAGGCCGCGGCCTGTTCGAGCGCCTCGAACGCGACCATCGCCGCGCCGATCATCCCCGCCGACGTGCCGAGCTTGGCGCGAACGATCCGATACGAGTCGCGGATCGAAGACAGCACCTCGCGGTCGGCCACCCTCTGCGCCGGCCCGTACAGGAAGTCTTCCGCGGCCGCGAACCCGCCTCCGATGACGATGAGCTCCGGATTGAAGATGTTGACGAGGCTCGCGATTCCCGAGCCCAGCTTCTCCCCGATCCCGGTCAGAAGCTCGACCGCCTTTGCGTCGCCCTCCCGCGCGAGCGTGACGAGCCGGTGCGCGTCTGCAGCGGGTCCGAACACCTCCGCGGCCAGATCGTCGGCCGCTTTGCCGGAGACGTACGACTCGAGATGACCATACCCCCCGCACCGGCACCGCACTCCGTCGTGGACGATGACCATGTGGCCGATCTCGGCTCCGGCGCCGAACCAGCCACGGTAGGGCCGACCGCTGAGGATCAGCCCACCGCCGACACCGGTTCCGAGCGTGAGCATGAGCATGTCGGTCGTGCCACGTCCGGCGCCGACCCGCCACTCCGCGATCGCGGCGGCATTGGCGTCGTTGTCCATGCCGACCGCGAGGCCGAGGCGCTCTGCCATCTTGTCGCGGAAGGGCACTCCACGCAGGGGAATGTTTACTGAGCCGAGCGCAACGCCGGCGCGCTGGTCGATCTGAGAGGGGATCCCGAAGCCGACCGCGACCACGCTCTCGTCGAGAAGTTCGCGGACGGCAGCCTCGAGGCCGTCGAGTAGCGCCTCCTCCGTCTCGACCGGGGTTGGATACTCGCGGTGGGCGATCACCGTCCCGTCGAGGGTTACAACACCGGCGAGGATCTTCGTCCCCCCGACGTCCACACCGATCACCTGGGGTTCCACGGGCGGCGGCTACCATAACCCGCCGGATGCCGTCCGGAGAGAAGCCCTATCGGGTCTACCGTGGCGGCCGGATCAGAGGAAGGGTTCCGAAGCTGCCGAAGCCGGCGCGAGAGCCGGGCGGGGGTCGCGGCTTCAGCGTCCGGCCGAACCGCCGGTGGCTCCGCTGGATCCCGGTCGCCCTCGGGATCGTGCTCGTGTTCCTGGTCGTCTGGGGCCTCGCGAGCTACTTCCAGTTCCGGCACGGAGTGTCCGCGGCCAACAAGCGGCTCCCGCGTGGAGTGCGCCAAGTACTGGACGACCAGCACGGGAGCGCAGAGGACATCCTCCTGCTCGGCACCGACCATGCGCAGCTCGCCGGCCGCGAGACCGCGAACCGGACCGATTCGATCACACTGCTCCGGGTCGACAAGGACCGGCATCGGCTCGCGTACCTGTCGATCCCGCGCGACCTGCACGTCGAGATCCCCGCCCACGGCACCGGGAAGATCAACGCCGCCATGCAGCTCGGCGGCGCGGGACTCGCGGTCAAGACCGTCCGCGTGCTGACCGGCCTGCCGATCAACCATGTGGTCGTCGTCGATTTCAGCCAGTTCGAGGACCTGATCGACAAGCTCGGCGGGATCACGATCGATGTGCCGGAGCGGATCGTCTCCAAGTTCGATTGCCCCTATCCGACGGAGGAACGCTGCGCGCGCTGGGACGGCTGGCGCTTCGCCAAGGGCAAGCAGCACATGGACGGCCGCCGTGCGCTCATTTACGCCCGCGTTCGCAAGAACAAGCTGAACCCCGCCGACACCGACTTCTCCCGCGCCGAGCACAACCAGCAGGTGCTGAACGCGGTGGCCGCGAAGCTGACCGGCTTCGGGACGGTGGTCAAGCTGCCGTTCATCGGCGACGACCTGCTCGCCCCGGTGGCGACGGACATCTCGACGCAGGGCTTTCTCTCCCTCGGCTGGACGAAATTCCGCTCGAGCTCTGGGTCGACGCTCCACTGCCGGCTCGGGGGTGAGTCGAGCGGCGGCGGCATCGTCCCCACCGAGGAAAACCGCGCCGTGATCGCGATGGTCACAGGCGACTCGGCGCCCCAGCCACCGCCGCCGGGTTCCGGCGCCTTCGGGCCCGGCTGCGTCGTCGGGAACCGGACGCTCGGCGTTCGCTAACGATCAGTGCAGCCGGACGGCGGTGGCCAAGCCCACATCCCCCGCCCTGGGTGGGGGATGACCCCTGACCCTCTACGGCGAGCCTAGCGCGTCGACCGTGCCAAAGGTGAGCGGGGGTCGTGCCGATTGTGTGCCGACACGCGAAACGCCGATCGGCGTCACGACCCAGTGTCGGCGGCGGTCTTCTGCTCCGGCTTCTTCTCCTTCTTTTCCTCTTTCTTCTGTGTGCCGCCGTCGCCCTCCGCCGCCTCGCGCTTGCGCGCGCCGCGGCCATAGTCCGTCGAGTAGAACCCCGAGCCCTTGAAGTGAATCGGCACCGGGTGCAGCACTTTCACGATCGGGCTCGCTCCGCAGATCTCGCAGACCTCGGGATCCGGGTCTGTGATGCGGTGGAAGACCTCGAACGTGTGACCGTTCGGACAACGGAATTCGTAGATCGGCACGGCCCGTCAAAGGTACCACCCCCATCCGCGCCCACTCACTCCGCGTAACCTGACGCGACCGTGACCGAGACCGCAGTCGAACGGCGTCCGCGTGAGCTCGCAAGAGCCGCTTTCCGTGACCTCGACCGGCGGCTGTTCGCGGCCGGCGTCGTCGCCCTGACCGTGGGCACCGCCGCGTTTCTCCTCGTCCAGCTCTCCGGCTGGCCGCCGCACGAGGACGAGACCCTGCCGCTCTTCGTCGGCCGCCAGCCTCTCGGCGACCTGTTCGACATCGTGCTCGGCAAGCGTGGCGGGGCCCCGCTCCACTTCCTGCTCGCCTGGATCGTCGCGCATGCAGGCGGCGGTCTCGAGACCATGCGCCTCCTCTCGGCGCTGTTCGCGGTCGGCAGCCTGCCCGCGACCGCGCTGCTCGGGAAGCGACTTGCCGGCCGCGGCCCGGCATTGGCCGCAACCGCGCTCGCCGCCGGGAGCTGGGTGTTCCTCTTCCACGGGATCTACGCGCGCATGTACAGCCTCTTCCTCCTCCTCTCGACCCTCTCGTACCTCGCGCTCCTGCGGGCGCTCGAGCGCGGCGGGCGCGCGTGGGTGCCCTGGGCGCTCGTCATGCTGCTCGCGATCTCCGCGCACCCCTACGGAGCCCTCGTGCTCGGCTCGCAGGGCCTCTACGTCCTCGTCACCCGGCGCCGGCTACACCAGGCGATCCCGGCCTTCGCCGCGGTCTTCGTCCTCGCACTCCCGCTGTGGCGCAGCAGCCTCGTGCTCGCGAACCGATTCGACGTCGGCGTCGGCGCAGGCGGTGGGAAGCTGCGCACCCCGCCTGAGGTCTTCGCGTACCTCTGGCACGTCGCCGGCGACTCCTCGACCGGGTACGGCGGCGCGCTCGTCGTCGTGCTGGTTCTAGCCGCGATCGGCCTCGTCCGGCTCGCGCGCGAGCGGCCTCAGGCGGCCCTCCTCACGGCGTGCGTCCTCCTCACGCCGACGCTCTTCTTCCTGGTCGGCCGCTTCGGCGGCAACTCGGCGCCCGAGTCACGCCATCTGATCTTCGTTCTCCCCTTCCTCGCGCTTGCCGTCGCATCGGGGATCCTCGCCCTCACCGGAACAGCGCCCTACGGCGGTTGGCTGGCCGCGCTGGTCGTCGCCGCTCTGCTGCCGTTCGAGGTCGCCTGGGCGTGGCACAAGACGCCAGCACTCTTCGACCGCGAGAACCCTGCGCGGGTCGACGCCCGTCATGCCGCCGCCGCCTGGCTGGCAGCGACCTCGCGCTCCGATGACGTCCTCTTCGCCTACGAGCCCCTTTACCTCGCCGCCTGGGAGCGCAATCGCTCCGGCGTCTCACGCGTGATCGTCCCGCGGGCCGACCCGAAGCTCGCGCTGGAGACGCTCGACGAGACGAACAAGCCGCTCGGCCGTGGCCTGTTCGTCTTCGACGCCGGCGACAACAACAACTACGTGAAACGGGCTCGGATCGAGCTGAGGCTGCCGTTCCCGCGCAGCGAGTTCGAGGGCCGCGCGTACGGGCCGTACCTCATCATCCGCACGCGGCGACCGACCGTAACGATCGCGCGCTACCTCGACGCGGCGCGCAAGGCCGAGCTGATCGGCAAGTCGCTCGCGATGGGCGACGCGGACGTCAACTACGCGACGATCCGCCAGGCTCAGGCGCGGCTCGTCGTCCGCTCCCGCTCCAGGGTCTCTTCGTAGCAGGGGGCTTCCTCGAACGCCGCGAGCCCCGCGGGCGTGCGCCGCTTCGGCGGACGCCTGCGCCTGGCCGCGGCGATCCCGGCCGAGACGCCGACGAGCCCTCCGAGGAGGAAGGAGCGCAGCCGGCCGCGCCGCCCTTGGTCGTCCATGAAACTCAGCTTGCCAGCTGCTCGATCCGATCGGCGGCGGTCGAGAGCGCGCTTCCGTCGAAGAAGAACGGCATTGCGTTCGGGATTGCGTGGAACGGCGGTCCGTCGAGCAGGTCCGATCCGGCCGCAGCATTCAGCGCGTAGCGCACCGGAATCTCGTGGCAGATGACGAGCACGTGCTCTGGAGCACGGGCGACCAATCCGCGGAACGCCGTCGCGTACCGCCTCGCTGCGGCGTCCAGGCTCTCACCGCCGGGGAAGGGTCGATCGCGGCCGAGCTCCTCCTTCACCTCGCGGTAGCGCTCGAGCGAAGAGCCCTCGAGCTCGCCGATGTCGATGTCGTCGAGCAGGGGCTCGACCTCGAGCGGGACGTCGCGACCGGCGACCGCAAGCTCGGCCGTCTCCCGCGTCCTCGGGAACCGCGTGTGGACGCAGAGGTCGAGCCGGATGTGAGCGAGCTGCCCTCCGAGCAGCCTCGCTTCCTTCTGCCCCTCCTCCGTCAGGGGCACATCGACCGCGGGGTCGCCGTTCACACGCCGCTCGAGGTTGAGGATCGAGTGCGCGTGCCGGGCGAGGACGAAGAGCAACTAGGCGGAGAGCTGCGCCAGAAGGTCGTCGATCTCGATCAATTCGAAGGTCTGCAGCTTCTGGCTCCCGCGTGCGCCGAGCGCGACGGACACCTTCGCGATCGTGGCCGCGTTCGGTGCCTCGACGATGTTCAGGAAGTCGTAGGCGCCGATCATGCCCCACTGGTACAGGACGGTCGCCCCGAGTTCCTCGACGTCCCGGTTGACCTCCTTCAGCCGGTCCGGGTTCGCCTGCAGCGTCTGAAGGCCTTTCGGGGTCAGGGTCGACAGCATCAGATACTTGGGCATCACGTCTCCTTCGGTAGAGAGGTCGAGCTTACTGCCCTTGACTTCAGGCGTGCGGCCTGGTCGAGGTAGAGCAGCGCCGAGCCGATGAACAGCATCGGCGAGAGAACGAGATCGGCAAGGCCGGCCGCGGACCGCTCGGTGATCTCGCCGCCGCCGCGCAGAAGGAGGGCGAGCATCAGCCGCACGACGTAGAACACGATCACGAGCGTCGCCAGCCCACCGAGCGCATGGACGTAGTCGGCGCGGCCGAGGCGAATCGAGCGCCGAAACGACTCGCGGAAGCCCGTTCCCTCGACGAGCGCGACTGGAACGACCCAGCCGAAGAACGCCAGGTACGCGAGCGCGGGCAGCGCGAGCAGGCCGAGGACGGCGGCAAGGAGCGGCGCGGGCACGAAGACGAGCACGCCGAGCAGGTAGGCGGTCAGGATCCGGCGCCGATCCGGCCGAGCGCCCG
This sequence comes from Actinomycetota bacterium, assembly GCA_046727515.1. Classification (GTDB taxonomy): domain Bacteria; phylum Actinomycetota; class Thermoleophilia; order Gaiellales; family Gaiellaceae; genus DATBLE01. The sequence goes on from JBKPCT010000028.1 coordinate 21,325, forward strand.
TGACGAGGACGATCGCCGCGAGGTACGAGCCGGTGAGCAGCAGCGCACCGAGGATCGTCGTGGTCTCGATGCCCCCGCCGAGGAGCGACTTTGGCTCGTGGAACCATCTCGGCGGCGGGTGGCCCCGCGGCTCGACGTGCCGATGCCCGAACGCGAAGGTCAGCTGAGTGAGGGCGGCGACCGAGATCCCGAGTGGGAGCGACTGGAAGAAGTGCTGCTGGTAGAAGCGGACGGTCTCGGCGACGAGCTGGCCGAGCGTGCGCCGTTCCGGCGGCAGCGGCGCCGGGCGAGGCTCCGGTTTCCGCGGCGCCGGCTTGGCGCGCCCCTTTCTCGCCATCAGTGCCTCCGCCGGTGATGCCGGCGAGCTTCTGGGTCGCTAGCACCAAGCGATGCAAGGACGCAGGGAGCGTCCATAGCTGACCCTATGGGCGCGACTGAGGACGCCGCAGCGCGAAGCGTGATAGCGGGCCAGAAGCCGCCATGTATCGCCGGTGGAGGCACTAGTAGCGCCGCCGGGTGGCCATGTAGTGGAGGAAGTAGATCGGCACCGTCACCCAGAAGAAGAAGGCGGCGATCCCCCAGGCGGTCGCGTGGCGGCTGCCGTGTCGGCTCGCGTGCCAGTAGATCCACATGGAGAGCGCGGCGGCCAGCAGAAGCGCGACAAAGAACTCGCCGAAGGTGAGCGACGCGAGTGCCGCGGACACGGCGCGAGCGTAGATGAGTACGATCGGCGGCGTGGGCTACCACGTCGTCCGCGCCGGCGATCACTCCTTCGAAGAGCGGTCGAGGCCCGAAGGCCGAGAGGGCGACCCGGTCCGCGTCGCCGCCGACGTGACGACCGCTGCCGCCCTGCGAAACTCCCGCGCCCGGCTCTGGCGTTATCCGCCGGGAGCGCGCGGCCGCCGCCACGCCGACCGCGCGCAGGAGGAAGTCTTCGTCGTTCTCTCGGGCACCCTGACGATGCTGCTCGGCGACCCTCCGGAGCGCGTCGAGTTGAGGCCCGAGAGCGTCGTCGCCGTCGAGCCGGGTACGCCGCTCCAGCTCCGGAACGACAGCATGGAAGAGGTCGTCGTCTTCATCTTCGGCGCGCCGCCCGTCCAGGAGGGCGCGGACTTCTTCGACGATCCGGAGCCGTAGCGCCGCTCGACTACGCAGCGGCCGCGACCGGAGTCGCCTTCTCGAAGACGAGCTCGTCGTCGTGTGCGTCGACGCGGACGGTGTCGCCCTCCTCGAACTCGCCCTCGAGGAGTCGGAGGGCGAGCGGGTTCTCGACCATGCGCTGGATCGCGCGCTTCAGCGGGCGGGCGCCGTAGGTCGGATCCCAGCCCGCCTCGGCGAGAAGCTCCTTCGCCGAGTCCGTCAGCTCGAGCGCGAGCCCCCGCTCCGCCAGCCGAGCCCGCAGCCGCTCCAGTTGCAGCTCGACGATGTCGGCGAGCTGGTCGCGCGAGAGCGGGTGGAACTCGACGATCTCGTCGATCCGGTTCAGGAATTCCGGCCGGAAGACGTCGCGCAGCGCCTCGGCTGAGCGGATGTTCGAGGTCATCACGATCACCGTGTTGCGGAAGTCGACCGTCCGACCCTGGCCGTCGGTCAGCCGGCCGTCGTCGAGGATCTGCAGCAACACGTCGAAGACCTCCGGGTGCGCCTTCTCGATCTCGTCCAGCAGGACGACCGAGTACGGACGCCGCCGGACCGCCACGGTCAGCTGCCCGCCCTCCTCGTAGCCGACGTAGCCGGGTGGCGCGCCGACGAGGCGCGCGACCGTGTGCCGCTCCTGATATTCGGACATGTCGAGGCGTACCATCGCCCGCTCGTCGTCGAACATGAACTCGGCCAGCGCGCGGGCGAGCTCGGTCTTCCCGACTCCGGTCGGGCCGAGGAAGACGAACGAGCCGATCGGCCGGTTCGGATCCTGTAGGCCGGTGCGTGCGCGGCGGAGCGCGTTCGCGACCGCCGAGACTGCCTCGTCCTGGCCGACGACGCGCTCGTGCAGCCGCTCCTCCATGTGGATGAGCTTCTCGGTCTCGCCCTCGAGCAGCCGCTCGACCGGGATGCCGGTCCACCGCGCGACGACCGCGGCGACGTCGTCCTCGTCGACCTCCTCCTTGACCATCGGCGGCGCCTGCGGCTCCGCCCTGGCGACCAGCTCTTGCTCGAGCGCGGGCAGCTCCCCGTAACGGATCTCCGCAACGCGCTGGAGGTCTCCGTTCCGCTCGGCCCGCTCGGCCTCCATGTTCAGCTCGTCGATCCGCCGCTTGATCTCCGCGACTCGCTGCAGGGCCTCCTTCTCCCTCGCCCAGCGGGCGGCGAGCTCGTCCCGGCGCGCCTTCGCCTCGGCCAGCTCGCGCTCGACGGGCTCGCGCACGTCGCTCTCTTCGTTCATCATCGCCGCCAGCTCGATCTCGAGCTGGCGGACACGGCGCTCGGCCTCGTCGAGCTCGAGCGGCGAGGAGTCGATCTCCATCCGCAGCCGCGACGCCGCCTCGTCGATCAGGTCGATCGCCTTGTCGGGCAGCTGGCGGTCGGAGATGTAGCGGTCGGAGAGCACCGCCGCGGCGACCAGCGCCGCGTCGCGGATCGCGACGCCGTGGTGCGCCTCGTAACGCTCCTTCAGCCCGCGCAGGATCGCGATCGTGTCTGCAACAGACGGCTCGCCGACGAAGATCGGCTGGAAGCGCCTCTCGAGTGCCGCGTCCTTCTCGATGTGCTTGCGGTACTCGTCGAGCGTTGTCGCGCCGATCGCGCGCAGCTCGCCGCGCGCGAGCATCGGCTTCAGCATGTTGGCGGCGTCGACCGCGCCTTCGGCCGCACCGGCGCCGACGATCGTGTGCAGCTCGTCGATGAACAGGACGATCTCGCCCTCGGCGTTCTTGATCTCGGTGAGGACGGCCTTCAGGCGCTCCTCGAACTCGCCGCGGTACTTCGAGCCGGCGAGCAGCGCGCCGATGTCGAGCGCCCAGACCCGCTTCCCCTTCAGGCCTTCGGGGACGTCGCCGGCGACGATGCGCTGAGCGAGCCCCTCGGCGATCGCCGTCTTCCCCACGCCGGGCTCGCCGATCAGGACCGGGTTGTTCTTCGTGCGGCGCGAGAGCACCTGGATCACGCGACGAATCTCCTCGTCGCGGCCGATGACCGGGTCGAGCTTCCCGCCCTCGGCGAGGGCGGTCAGGTCACGGCCGAACTTCTCGAGCGCCTGGTAGGTGCCTTCAGGATCCTGCGAGGTGACCCGCTGGCCGCCGCGCACCTCCTCGATCCGCGCAAGCAGCTCGTCGCGCGGGACGGAGTCGAGCGCGAGCAGCAGATGCTCGGTGGAGACGTACTCGTCCTCGAGCTTCTTCGCCTCGTCGAAAGCGCGGTCGAGAACCTTCGAGAACGCGGCGGAGGCGCCCGGCTGCTGCGCCATGCCCTCCGTGTGCGGCCTCTGCGCAAGCCTCGCCTCCGTCTCCGCGCGCAGCGCCTCCGGGTCGGGGACTAGTGCGCGCGGCAGCTCCTGGTCGAGCAGGGCGAGCAGCAGGTGCTCGGGGTAGAGCTCTGGGTTGCCGAGGCGTCGCGCGCGCTCCTGCGCGGCTGCGACCGCCTCCTGCGACTTGATCGTCAGCTTGTTGAAGTCCATGCCCTGCCTCCCGAGTGACAGACTGTTACAAGGCTCACCGGCGATTCGTCCTTCGGGCCGGAAGCGGTTCCTGCTCGCGGTAGAGCACGAGGTCACGGCGGTACTGGCGGTGCACCTGCTCGATCGCCTCGCGCATCTCCTGTTCGAGCCGATCGAAGCGGGCGCGCATCTGCGAGAGCTCGTCCTCGAGCGCGATCACGCGCGAGACGCCGGCCAGGTTGAGACGGAGCTCTGTCGTCAGCCGCTGGATTAGCCGCAACCGGTCGAGGTCGCGCTCGGAGTAGAGCCGGGTGCCGCCGGGGGTACGACCCGGGCGGACCAGGCCCTTCGCCTCGTAGATGCGCAGCGTCTGCGGGTGCATGCCGACGAGGTTGGCGGCGACCGAGATCATGTAGCGCGGGCGCTCGTAGTCGATCGCGCTCACGTGCGCACCTCCTTCAGCTGCTCGAGCAGCTCGCGCTCCTTCTTCGAGAGCTTCTTCGGCACGTCGATCTTCACGCGCGCGATCAGATCGCCGCGGCCGGAGCCCTTCAGCTCGGGAGCGCCCTTGCCGCGGACGCGGAGCAGCTTTCCATCCTGGGAGCCGGGCGGGATCTTCACCGACACGTGCCCGCCGAGAGGGGTTGGGACCGTGGCGGTCGTGCCCAGTGCGGCGTCCGCGAAGGGCACGTGGACGTCGACCAGGAGGTCGTCGCCGCGCCGGTGGAAGACCTTCGAGGGCTCCACGCGCGTGATCACGTACAGGTCGCCCGCGGGGCCGCCGTTCCACCCGGCCTCCCCCTTGCCCTTCAGACGGATGCGGGTGCCGTCCTTTACCCCGGCCGGGATCTTCACCGTGTAGCGCTTCGTCCGCCGCTCGCGGCCGGTACCGCGGCACGTCGGGCACGGCTCCTCGATGATCGTGCCGTTCCCGCGGCAGCGTGGGCACGGCTGCGAGAGCGCGAAGAAGCCCTGGCTCTCGGAGACGACTCCGCGGCCACCGCACTGCGGGCAGACTGTCGGCGCGGTGCCCGGCTTCGCGCCGGAGCCGTGGCACGTGTGGCAGGCGACCTCCAGCGTGACCGGAATCCTCGTCTCCACGCCCTTCAGGGCATCCTCGAAGGAGAGATTGACCTGTACCTCGACGTCGTTGCCACGCTGGGCTCGCGACTCCGGCCGGGCGCCGCGCACTCCGCCGAAGAGGCCGCCGAAGAGATCGCCGAGGCCCCCGAAGTCGAAGCCCTCCTCCGTCGACCAGTTGAACCCGCCCGCCCCCGGCCCGCGGCCGTTCGCGGAGCCGAAGCGGTCGTACTGCTGCCGCTTCTCGGGGTCGGCGAGGAGGTCGTAGGCGTTCTGGATCTCCTTGAACCGCTCCTCGGCCTCCTTGTCGCCCGGGTTCTTGTCCGGGTGGTACCGGCGCGCGAGCTTGCGGTAGGCCTTCTTGATCTCCTCCGCCGAGGCGTTCTTCGCGACGCCGAGAGTCTCGTACGGGTTCGTCACTCCGCGACCACCAGGCTCATTGGGCTACCACAACCCTGGCCGGGCGAAGCACCCGGTCACCCAGCCGGTAGCCCTTCTGCAGCACCTGCAGCACCGCGCCCGGCTCGGCCTCCTCGGCCGGCTGAGTCAACAGCGCCTCGTGCACGTGCGGGTCGAAGGCGCCGTTCGTCTCGATCTCCTCGAGCCCGTGCTTTCGCGCCACCTCGGCGAGCGCGCGCTGGACGAGGCGGACGCCCTCCTCGAGCTCCGCCTCCCGCTCGCTGTGCGTGCGCGCCGCCGGGCTTTGCCCGGCGGCGTTGCGAGCAGAGCGCTCCTCCGCGGCCTCGAGCGCGCGCTCGAGGTCGTCGAGGATCGGGAGCAACTCCTTGAGCAGCGCCTCGTTGGCACGCGCCGACATCGCCTCGTGCTCGCGCGCGGTGCGCTTGCGGAAGTTGTCGAACTCCGCCTTCATCCGCTGAAGCGAGTCGAGGTACTCGTCGCGCTCCTTCTCGAGCGCCGCGAGGTCGGGCGTGATCTCAGGGACAGACCCCTCCCCGGACGGGTCTGTCCCTGCCTTCGGTGTGACCTTCGGATCCGTCATCAGGAGGTCGGCGCCTCCTCGTCGACGACCTCGGCGTCCTCGATCACCTCGTCATCCGAGGGGGTCTCGGCGCCGTTGCCACCGGCGGACGTCTGCTGCGCCGCGGTCGCCTGCGCGTAGACGGCCTCGGCCAGCTTGTGCGAGGCCTCCTGCAGCGCGTCGGTCTTCGAGCGGATCTCGTTGACGTCGTCGCCGTCGAGGGTCTGCCTCAGCTCCATGATCCGCCCCTCGATCGTCGAGGCCTCGGCCTCGTCGAGCGAGTCGCGGTGCTCCTTGAGGCTCTTCTCGGTCGCGTAGGCGAGCGCCTCCGCATGGTTCTTCGCATCGGCGATCTCGCGTAGCCGGTGCGCCTCGTCGGCGTGCGCCTCGGCGTTCTTGATCATCTGCTCGACCTCCTCCGGCTTCAGGCCCGAGCCGCCCTCGATCTTGATCTGCTGCTCGTTCCCGGTGCCGAGATCCTTGGCCGAGACGTGGATGATCCCGTTCGCGTCGATGTCGAACGCGACCTCGATCTGCGGCATGCCCCGCGGCGCCGGTGGGATGCCGACGAGCTGGAACTTGCCGAGCGTCTTGTTGTAGGCGGCCATCTCCGTCTCGCCCTGGAGGACGTGGATCTCGACCGACGGCTGGTTGTCCTCGGCAGTCGAGAAGATCTCCGACTTCTTGGTCGGGATCGTCGTGTTCCGCTCGATGAGCTTCGTGAACACGCCGCCCTTCGTCTCGATCCCGAGCGAGAGCGGGGTGACGTCGAGCAGGAGCACGTCCTTGACCTCGCCGCGGAGCACGCCGGCCTGGATCGCCGCGCCGACGGCGAC